>JBAXBP010000211.1:0-5830 GCA_037141915.1 Bacteroidota bacterium
TTGTGTCTTCCTTTACGAACCAATTGCGAAATTGTAGGCATATTGAAATGTTTAAATTCTTTTCAAATTTTTTAGGCGCTAAAACCTGCGCCAGGTAAAGAAGGATATAGGCTTTGAAATATAAAAGGTGAGCTGTGTTTCAGAGAGACTTTTTCATCGCAACCGACGTTCCGGCTGCTGTTGAAACCTATAGATGTCTCGCTTTGTCAGGTTTCCTTACTAATTTCGGCTTAGTATCCCCTCAAAAACCAAATCTGATTTTCGAGGGTGCAAAAATACAATTTATTTTCTTTCAAACAAGAGATTTATGCTTTTTTTTACCAACTATTCTGAAAAATCATCGAAAAGCCTGGTAAACAAAGGTAAAGGATGTACTATTTACCATGTACCATGTACAAATAATGTGAAAATGTTTAAATTAACTGCGTTCATTGTAAACCGACTGCTGGTTCGGCTTCTTCTTTCTGACTGCGGATTGCAGACTGCAGACTGCCGGCAACTTCTTATACCTTATTCCTGATGATCATAACCGTGCTCTCTTTATCCGGAAGAACGACCATGTTTTCCTGTATCGATTTGCAAAAATCATCCACAGCTTTAAGAACACCCTCCCACTTATGATTATAATCATGTATAAGGATGACGCCTCCCGGGCTCATGCGGGGATAAAAAAATTCAAGACCGGCTTTGGTGGGATTGTAAAGATCGGCATCGATATTGACAAGAGCGAACTTTTCATGAAAAATCTTGGCAGCCGATGCTGGAAAGGATCCGGGATGCAGGATGATATTCTGGTTCCCTCTAATTTCATTCAGGACCTGCTTTACGCTGGTGTCGGCAAAGTTGCCTGTATTGTATGTAGCTGCCTCTCCTGTCTCAGATTTGAGATCCTCTGCTTTGAATCCCTCGAAAGTATCAAAAAGATGGAACCTGCGGTCGGGGTCCATGTGGTGCAACACCCTGGCGCTTTCGCCCTTGTAAACCCCAAGTTCGGCAAAAGCCCCGGGAACCTGTTCCCTGTGCAGGCGTTCAACCTGGAACCAGAAATTGAAAAACCGGACTTTATCGCTGTAACTTTTTTCAATCTTCAGGAGGACCATGTTCAGCTTTCCTTCCTTTTTTGCAAGCTTCCAGGCTGAGGGCTGGTAATCAGGATTGAACAGCACATCCCATATATACCTTATAAAAAGTACCAGGGCCAGCAGGATCAGTGTATAATTTAGGATCTGAAATAAAGAGAGATTCATGATTAATCTACCTGAGTTTGCATTTGGATTAAGAAGTCCAAAATTAACTTAAATAGCCTTATGGAAAAAGGAAAAGCCGCATTTCTGCGGCTTTTCCTTAAAAATCAAACGGGTATTAATGAGTATAGATCAATGAATTATTCCTGTAGCCACCGCCGGTATTGCTGAACCAGTCGGGATACAATGAACCTGAAGATTCAGCCCAGCTGGCAAACTTAAGGTAAGCCAGGGTGATCTCGCTTTTTTCCGAAGGGTAGGCAAATTGTGAACCGGTATTGATAGCCCATGGCAGGTTGTTTACTGTTTTATAATACCTGCCCGCAGCGGCGTTACTGTTGTCTTCGGCTGTTCCGAATAAGGTTTGGTCAGCTTTATCGGTTGGTGGATTATCAGGAAGGTGAACTTCAACCCCGCGAACCTGATTCACAATAATGAACGGGTTATATGGCGGGGTGCCGGTTTCCAGGATGGAGACTCCGCCTGACTTCATAACGATGTCAAGGTTGAGCTCATGAGGTGTTACATAAGTTGCTCCTATCGTAGTGTTGGCGCCGATTCCCGATCCCGGGTACGGCAGCTGGTCATAGGCATTGTCAAACACCGGGATCACCGATTTTGACTGTCCTGTTTCGGTGCCGTTTCCTGCGAGTGTAAATAAGGAATGATGAAGGTCATACCCGCTGACACTGGTTATGTTGGATGGCGCGGTTCCGATCTGGAAGGCAAATCCGTTCTCTAAGCTCGCTCCCTGTGCTACCGGGATGAGTTTTGCCGTGATCTCGGCAACCTTGTTGGCTGAGTTTGTAATCTGGTTGAACCTGTAATTAACAACCAGGTCATTCATATCATAATCTCCCTTGCCTGGCCAGAGGTCTTCAAAAGCCACGGTTCCATAACCTGTAGCGCTGGGATAATAGTTGTTGAAAGCCCTCGAAGCATCATGGGGATAATCGTCAAGATTGTCGGGTACACCGTCACCATCTGAATCAGGGTTTGAAGGAATCATCGGGGGGTAGTTACTCTGGTCAACAGCTTCCACAGGATTCGAAACAAGGTTCAGTACCACATCGTTGAAGTCGTTGTCGCAACCCCCATCATCACGGCGCCAGTCTTCAACTCCAAAGAGTATATTATGCAGGCTTGGGTTGCGAAGCAATACGATATGGCGCTGCAGGTTTACATTGGCTTCAGGATTCAGGCTGTTTGTAGAATAAACTGTCCAGTTGCCTGCTGTAACATTGCTTCCAGTCCATCCATTGGCGAACACAACCCAGCCTATGGTTTTTCCTGCCGGGTAACGGCCTATCTTAACTTTGTTACCTGCATGCAAATTCCCTCCGCTGCCTGATGATGAGGCATTCGGGAAAACAATTTTTATTGAATCGATCTGGCTGACACTTGTTGGGGGTGTCCCAGTGTTATAGACATAAAAACCAATACAATTTCTAAATCCTGCGCCTTCTGACACAAAGGTCACATATACATCACAAAGTTCAAGGAGAGTGAGCTGGGTGGGCGCAGTATTCGTAAGATATTCAGGATGATGTGCCGGAACCGAAACTCCCTCGGGGAGAGTTGCATTAATATCGGCCAGTAAAGAAGCTGGGATTACATCATTGACTGGTTCAAAGTAAGCCGGGACTCCGTCTGAATCGAAAGATCCCATATAATAAACTTTTGGCATGCCCGGGACGGGTGTATACCCCATGGTTGATTTTACGCGCCCGGGATTTGGGAATTTACCACCGAAAATGCAGCTGGCATGGTCACCCGTTACATCTACTGCATGCATCCGACCAATACCCAGGAACTTTGTGGTTATAGTCACCTTCTGAAGCGTGCCGGGGATCGGACGTATGTAATGAAAAAGCCCGTCATCTCCTGTCAGTCCGCTGAACAGCAACTCTCCGCCCTGTGCAGGGTCTTTTGTATATACGTCAAAACGGACTTTGCTGACGGGGCCGTCCTGGTTATCCTTCGCATAGATATCAAAGGTCACATCATGATCGGTGTTCCAGCTGAAACCGGACGCAACTTTAAGATCGTTCATGTGTTTCGGCGTATCAGACGGAGCCTGTCCGCCTGAGTTATCCTTCCTGCATGATGATACCAGGCCTGCTAAAATCAGAAGAACAGCAAGGCTTGCTGTGCATCTTGCAATAATACGGGTTATAGTTTTCATAATTTTCGCTTTTGGTCATAATAGCTTAAAAACAAAAGTACGAAAAATCAAGCGCCTGATTCAATCAATAATAAGTAAGTGTAATCATCATCTTAGCATACGTAGTAAAATTACCAACAATCGTGACCCACATCTAATCCACTACCCGGGTTTCCTGTTGAATAAAAAAGAGGCCGCCCATTTCGGGACAGCCTCTCCTAACCAAAAGCTAAAACCAAGTGTTATGAATTATTGATGCCAGAGATTGGCGGCATTCCTGTAACCGGCCGTATTCGTATACCAGTCATTATAAGGATTTGAAGGACCTACAGGCCCCTGGGCCCATTCCGCAAAATGGTTATAGCAGCTCAGGATGTCTTTCGTCTCTGCCGGATAGTCGAAGTTGACCGGGATCTCAAATGCCCAGGGTAAGCCGGTGGATGAAGCATAATAATAATTCTGTCCCGGGACAGATCCGTCATTACCGGTATGGAATAAGGCCAGGTTTGCAAAATCAGTATTGGGTTGGTTCTTCATATGGATCTCATGGCTTCTTACCTGGTTCTGGAAAATAAACGGGTTCCATGGCAGATCTCCTA
Organism: Bacteroidota bacterium; assembly: GCA_037141915.1. Lineage (GTDB taxonomy): Bacteria > Bacteroidota > Bacteroidia > Bacteroidales > FEN-979 > CAIRDP01. Next base: position 4,008 of record JBAXBP010000211.1, read on the forward strand.
CATTGGACTGAGGTGTTGCAAAATGGATGTTGATCACCTTTGTAACCGGCTGGACGTATCCATTGCCAACTATGGTATTGATAAATCCACCTCCAAACATCGTATTCACCGCGTCAACCGGAATGATTACCGTTATATTGGAATGCCCGGCTTCAAATCCTTTCGGATCATAGGTCACCGCATTGCCATACTGGGTATACCCTGTAACACTTGCAACATTTGCAGGATTGGTATTCAATACAAACCCGAATCCGTTGTTCATGGATGCACCGGCAGCTTTAAAGATAAAGGTAGCCTGGATATCCGTGATCTGGTTCTGTGTGTTGGATGTAATCATGTACTGGAAGTTCACCACTAGGTCGTTGCAGTCATAGTCACCATAGTATGGCCACAGGTCCTCGAAAACAAAGGTACCGTAGTCCACTGAGTTCGGATAGTAAGAGATGATTGAGCCGCCTCCGCCTGATGCAATGGTTATCACCAGCGTTTTGTTATCGGTGCCCACGCTGTTGGTTGCAGTCAGCGGTACGTTGAAGGTGCCGGATACAGTGGGTGTTCCTGTGATCGTATGGGATGAAGGATCAAATGATAGTCCGGAGGGTAAACCGGTGGCAGTATAGGTTATCGGGGATGTACCGGTTGCGCTTACCAAATAAGGTGTGAACGGTAATCCTACTGTTCCTGAGGCTGTAAGAGGTGGCTGTATGACCGGGGGCGTTCCTGCACCCGCGGCGATAGTGATTACAAGAGTTTTCACATCGGTGCCGTATGCGTTTGTTGCTGTAAGGGTCACGTTGGTTGTCCCCGGTGTTGTCGGAGTACCAGTGATCTGGTGTGTGCCGGCATCATATGAAAGGCCTGCCGGCAGATTCGTGGCATTTAAGGTGATGGGGGCTGTTCCGGTTGCTGTTACAGTATATGGAGTAAAAACGGTCCCGGCTGTACCGCTTGCCGTCAGAGGACTTGTGATCGTAGGAGCAACTCCTGCTGCTCCAACCGTCAGGATCAGGTGTTTAACATCAGTCCCGTGACAATTCGTAGCGGTCAGGGTAATATCATAAGTATTTGCAGTGGTCGGAGATCCCCCGATTATATTGCCACCCTGCAGAGTAAGTCCGGCTGGCAGTGTACTTGTAGTGAAGGTCATCGGACAAGCCTGTGTGTTATCTCCTGAAGCAGTAATGGTATAGCTGAACGGACTACCAGCTGTGCCTGTGGCTGTCAACGGGCTGGTGATAACCGGGGGAGAGCCTGCAGCAGCAATCGTGAGAACCAGGGTTTTAGTGTCGGTGCCCACCGCGTTATCAGCCGTAAGAATAATATTGTATACTCCGGCAGTTGCAACGGTGCCCGAAATGGTATGGGTTCCGCTGTTAAAGGTAAGGCCTGAAGGGAGGTTGGTTGCATTATAGGTTATAGGATTGGTTCCTGTGGCGGTGATAACATACGGAGTAATGGCCACACCTGCTGTACCGGCCGCTGTAAGGGCGCTGGTAATAACAGGGGCAACAGGATTAGAACAGCTGGGAATAGCCACGCTGTGAGTGCAGAAAGTAACATGAGTACCATATGAGCCCTGGTTGGGTTGAATTGAACCGCTGGCGCAGAAATCTGGATAAACCAGCCCATTTGACCAGTCTCTGCCGATCCAAATTGACCACCTCTGTGCCGGTGTAAAAATCGGCTCGCGCCGGGGCAAATTGACCACCCCCTGCCGATTCAAATTGACCATCCCTTAAGAACGATATTTTCCTTGCTTTAAGGCAGGCATTTATGATTATGTTGATCAGATATTAACAAATCATAAATGTCAAACAAACTTA
>JBAXBP010000212.1:0-5822 GCA_037141915.1 Bacteroidota bacterium
AGCATCGACCCATGGATCACACCTCATTACGCTTACTGCCAGCTGCACGGTTTTAACCCGACAGGCTACGTGTCATCGGGGCTGAGCCTGAATTTTGTTTATGATACCAGGGACAACCTGATAAACCCTTATAAGGGATATTATGTTACTGTCAATTACAGGGTAAACCAGACCTGGCTTGGCAGCACAAAAGACGGTTCCCAGTTATGGGTCGAGTTCCGCACCTATGTGGGGCTGGAAAAGAAAATGCCCCGCCACCTGCTGGCATTCTGGCTTTACGGCGGGTTCCAGGTTTCGGGCGAAATCCCTTATTTCGATCTTTGGGCGACAGGGTTCGACCAGATGAATTCTTCGGGAAGAGGGTACATCCAGGGGAGATGGAGGGGGGAAAATCTTGTTTATGGAGAAATGGAATACCGTTTCCCGATAAGCCGTTGTTCACAGGTACTCGGTGGTGTTATCTTTACAAATGTATCAACTGCCTCGAGCAGGGACCAGGGTGTTCCGTTATTCAAATTCTTAAGACCGGCAGCAGGATTCGGGCTCCGCATCATGGCTTCAAAGAAAAGCAGGACGAACATCGTCATCGATTTCACCATAGGAGAACAAATGCCCGGACTTTACTTTTCAGCCCAGGAGGCTTTCTGAACTGAAATCCACCTGCATTATCCTCAGGAGCAGAAACATCAGATCGGCATCCCGAACCCGAAGAAGAATCCGTTGGTCCCTATCGAAGTGAAGGCATATTCAAACCTGATCACCAGGTCGTAGTAGGTAACAAAATCAATACCCAAACCGCAGCTCATCAGAAGTTTGTTGTTATAAGGATTCACGTCGGTGAATTTATTGACACAGTATCCTGCATCGGCAAAGGCATTCAGGTAAAAGGCATACTGAAGTGCCTTGAATTTATTCTTTTCCTGGCCTTCCTTCACTTTTTTGATGGACGGTTTAATCAGCTCGTATTTGATATTATTCCTGCAAAAATACATCTGGTCGCCCTTCAGGGTGTAGAGGTCGAAGCCGCGGATGAAATCCTTTCCCTGGGTCATGTTAAGCTGGTAGTAATAAGGAGCGTTTTCCCCCGCTGCATTTTCGGCTTTCACCATTTCGGCAACATACCATTTACGGCCGATAGTCTGGTAAAAATGGAAATCGATCCCGTAATAGAACAGGTCGATGTCTTTTGAAACCAGCCCGAGACCGACCTTGTTGATGAACACCCTTAGCATGTTCCCTTTGAGGGGGTATGTATGGCTGTTGCGGGAATCGTAATAATAATCGGCATACAAACTGATCGATGTATTGACATTTTTCTTTTTTGCCAGGTACGTTGAGTCCAGCTTATACATTGAATCGGAGATGGCAACATACTGTCCTGTCAACTGTATCGTTCCGTAATGATAAAGCCCCGGCCTCAGGGTCAGTTTGGCTGTAAGTTTTACAACCTGCTGACTATTGGGTGCATATAACATCTGACGTTTATTGTCAACCGAGGCATATTCAACAGTGTACAGGTTCGAATACCCGGCGCCCAGCAACAGTCCGACTTTCTTGCCATGACCGATCCAGGGGATCTTATACCCGGCCACAATGGCCCAGGATTTACCCAACAAGACGATAATCGATGTCTGATGATTGAGACCAAAAAGGTTGTTGTGGCTGAAGAAAAGTCCCATGCTGAGATCCTCCCAATGGGGAGCGCGCAACCATTCATTGAAGTTGGGGGCATTCAGTTTGGCAATCGGGAACAACCACCAGTAATGCCGTTCAGTTACGTCGATCAACAGGGTGTAATCATTGCTGCTGATCTTTTTCAGGGAAATGTTAACATTGAGAAAAAGCTTGGTATTGATGAGGTTTTCACGACTGTAATTCATCCTCAGCCGCAGCTCGCTGGAATCGCCGGGGTAGAAATTCCGTTCATTGAAATTCACCTTTCCCCCTTTTTGAAATGTAGCAAGGCTGTCGCCTACTTTGAAGTCGAGTTCCCTGATAAGGATTTGAGGTTTGGTGAGTTTGTTGCCGGTGATCTCAACACCTGTTATTTTAACAAAGGGAGTGTCAAGGGTATCAGGAACTTTGATGGCGCCGTCCTTATTCTGGGCCAGTATGGTCATGTTACAGCAAAACATGCATACAGCTATGAAGGGTATAAATTTTCTCATCTGCTCCGGTTTAATAAGTCAACAAATTTAAGTGCTAAAAGTAGCTAAAAAATAGAAAATCAGTACTCATCATTGGGTATTTTGGGGGATAACGGAAGAAGAAGACCAGGCATGCCCCCTTTTTTCGCAAGCATCCGGCATCCAGGCAAATATCTTTTCATTGTAATTCTGCAAATCTTCATTTATCTTTGAGAATCAAATCTCCTGCTATGCGTTATAAAGAACTTGTGTTTGTATTTGCTTTCCTGCTGCCTGTAAGCTGTTTGCAGGCCCAGGACAGCACTGCATTATTTTTCAATGCCGCCAGGGCAAACGATAGTAAAACCCTGAATGGATTCCTGGACAAAGGTTTTAATGTGAACACAAAAAATCATTATGGAGTCACGGCATTGACCTTTGCTTCTGATAAAGGAAACCTGGAGGCGGTGAACCTTCTGCTTGAGCATGGAGCCGATCCGAACCTGAAGGATTCGTTCTACGGTGAGACACCTTTGGGATGGGCCATTTATAAGAAGAACAGCAGGATTATTATCAGCATGATCAACCATGGAGGGGATGTAAAAAATGAAGATGTTTTAATGGGCGCCGCCTCAAACGGGCTAAGTGAAGTGGTGAAAGTGATGCTGGAAAAAGGAGCGCCTGGGGCAGGAAATCTGCTGCTTTATTCGGTAGGCAGCAATGATTCGGTAATGTTTAAGCTGGCTTTGGGTTTTGTGAAACAGAATGACTCTATCTTATCCCTTGCCCTTGTGAATGCCACTGCACAAAAGAATGAAAAGTTCGTTTCATCCCTGGAAAAAGCAGGAGCAAAAATGCCTGAGAAGAAAGAGCATCAGGCTGCCGGAAAGCCTGATGAGACGCTCAAAGGAGAATACATTAGCAAGGAGATGAGCAAGGCCGAACTGGCATTGGCCGATGAGACCCTGACTGCCAGTTTTGACGGTTCTCCTGCGTACCGTCTGAATTATCTTACCGATAGCACGTTTTCTTTTGCTGATTTTCCGGTTGTTACGATAAGTGTGAGGCGGGTTGTGGGCAAGGTTACAGGGATTGGTTTGAACCAGGGAGGGCGGACATCCGAATACATAAAAACGATTGACCAGGCAAAGAAAATCGGAAGTAAACCTGTTGTTGCCGAAGACCATTCCAAAGTTGAGAAGCCTGCAAACTGGCCTTCTTTCAGGGGCAGCCAGGCATGCGGCATTGCCGACGGGCAGCACCCGCCGGTAACATGGGACGCCAAAAAAGATGCGAATCTGAAGTGGAAGACATATATTCCCGGGCTTGCCCACGCTTCACCCATAGTCTGGGAAAATTCTGTTTTCCTGATCACAGCGCAGAGCAGCGATACTGCCTCTGAATACCGGGTCGGACTTTTCGGTGATGTAGAACCTGCCAATGACAGCTCATCCCATATATGGAAGATCTATTGCCTCGACAAGCAAAGCGGGAAAATCAAATGGGAGAGAAAGGCTTATGAGGGCGTCCCCCGCGTGAAAAGGCATGTTAAAGGATCACAGGCCAATGCGACCCCGGTCACCGACGGTAAATACGTTGTAGCCTTGTTCGGATCGGAAGGAATGATCTGTTATGACCTCAGCGGGAAAGAGCAATGGCGAAAAGACCTGGGCATTCTCGACGCCGGCTGGTTTTACAATGAAAACACACAGTGGGGCCCTGCCAGTTCCCCTGTTATCTATGGAAATACAGTAATTGTGCAGTGCGACAGATCAATCAATTCTTTCATCGCCGCATATGATCTGAAAACCGGGAATGAAGTCTGGAGGTCCATGCGGGATGAAATATCTTCCTGGGGCACTCCAACCCTGTATCATGGGAAGAACAGGGATGAACTGCTGACCAATGCTTCCAGGTTCATACGTGCATACAATCCTTCGAACGGGGAAGAACTCTGGAGGTTGTCGCCCAACTCTGAGATCACCGTGGCCACCCCGGTGTTCATGGACAGCCTGATTTTTGTTACCGCAGGATACCCCCCGGTTTTTCCAATATACGCGATCAAGGCCGGAGGTAAAGGCAATATTTCCATCCCCGACAGCCTGAATTCAGGTGAATTCATTCAGTGGAGAAAGAAAAAGGGAGGAACCTACATGCCGACTCCTCTGGCTTATAATGGCTACCTGTACACCCTGGCCAATAACGGGGTGCTCATTTGTTACCAGGGGGCTACAGGGGAAGTGAAATACAAGGAGATGATCAAAGGCGGAGGAGCATTCAGCGCTTCTCCCGTGGCTGCCGACGGAAAGATTTTCTGTACCAGTGAAGAGAACGGTGTGTTTGTCATCAAAGCCGGGCCGGAGTTTGAATTGATAACTTCAAACCCTGTGAACGAGATCTGCATGTCGACCCCTGCCATCAGCGGGGGACTGTTTTTTGTGAGGGGGCAGCATCACCTGTTCTGCTTCGGGGTTAAAGATTAAGGCAGGTAATGTTAAATCAAAAGGCGGTATTATATTTGCATAAATCTTAAGCTATGGCAACACTTACGCAGGAAATGAAGGACATGATTGCAACCCAGCAATGTTTTGTCGGTACGGTGAATGAGAACGGGACCCCGAATGTAGCACCGAAACGCTCGACCCGGGTCCTCAGCGACGACTCACTGATCTTTACTGAAGGTACGGGTGGCGCTACCTACGCCAATATCAAACGTGGATCAAAGGTTGCCATTTCAGTAGTGAACCGTGAGATCATCGACGGCTACCGTTTTTATGGTACTGCGACCCTGGAGGAAAACGGGCCGTTATACGAAAAGGCTGCAGAACAGGCACTAAGAATAGGGATGGCAAAGCCCCGTGCAGTGGCCATTATAAAGATAGAGGAGATCCATACCCTTAAGCCCGGCCCGATGGCCGGTAAACAAATAGACTAAGTTCCCGGGAGAGGATTTTATCACTTATCAATTCTCAGGGACGTCATTGTAAGCGAACCTGCCACCGGTTTGTCGTTGAAAAATTCAATCTGTTCTTTGTCCTCTTTCAGACCAAGAGCGTATAAAAGTGGCAGATAGTGTTCAAGTGTGGGAATAGAGAGATCGAAAGCTTTCCCCTGCGAACGATAATTTATCAAAGAATTATGATCTCCGCTGAGGATGAATTTTTTCATTTTCTCATTGGCCTCGATCGCCCAGTCATATCCGAACCCGGGTTCGTCCAGCTTGTCCCAGGCCACCATGCGAAGGTTATGGACAAGGTTTCCGCTTCCCATGATCAGCACCCCTTTTTTTCGCAGGGGCGCAAGCTCTCTTCCAAGATCATAGTGGAACCTGGCAGGCTGGGAATAATCAAGGCTAAGCTGGATTACGGGAATGTCAGCTGAGGGATACATCCGCTTTAAAACGCTCCAGGTTCCATGATCAAGCCCCCAGCTTTGATCCATGCCGACCTGGGTCGTATGAATAATGCTTTTAGATTCAGTTGCAAGTTCAGGACTTCCGGGAGCAGGGTACTGCACTTCGAACAGTTCCTGAGGGAACCCGCCGAAATCGTGGATCGTCCTGGGTTTTTTCATGGCTGTAACAAAAACACCCCTGGTTTCCCAGTGGGCCGAGATGCTCAGGATTGCTTCAGGTTTTGGCAGTGTTATTCCCAGCTCCATCCAGGTCCTTGAAAAGATGTTGTCCTCGATGGCGTT
>JBAXBP010000213.1:0-5777 GCA_037141915.1 Bacteroidota bacterium
GGCTGTGCAGCAGGTCAGGTGGGACAGAACGGCCCCGGCGAAGTGACCATCAGCACAGGTAACCGCAATTTCGAAGGCAAGCAGGGCAAGGGTTTTGTTTACCTTGCATCTCCCGAGGTTGTGGCAGCAAGCGCTGTGGCAGGTTTCATTACCACACCCGACCAGGTGCCCTTAAAACCGGCAGAATTCCTGAACACCGCCATTCTGAAATCCACAGTCAAAGAAAAAATAAAGACCGATAAGCCTGTGATAGCCGAAGGCAGGGTGTGGATCATCAGCAAGGATAATATCGATACCGATATGATCTTCCACAATCGCTATCTTACCATAACTGATATTAAGGAGATGGGGCAGTACAGTTTTGACAACCTGAAGGGTTACGAGGATTTTGCAAAAAAAGCCAAACCCGGCGATATCGTGATGTGTGGTAAGAATTTCGGGGCAGGCAGTTCGAGGCAGCAGGCCGTGGATTGTTTCCTGTCGCTTGGAATCAGCTGCATACTTGCCGAGTCTTACGGAGCCATCTATGAACGCAACGCCATCAATGCGGCCATGCCTATCCTTACGTACAGGCCCGGGATCATTACTGAACTTGAGTTAAGAGACGGGGACAGCGTACGGGTGAATTTCGAAACCGGCATGATCGTTAACCTCAGGAATAATACGGAAGGGAAAATCGACAAGTTCTATGATGCCCAGATGGCAATCTATAAGAACGGGGGATTGCTGTAGAGTCGGCAGTCTTTTTATTTCGCTATTTCGCTTTTCGCTATTTCGCTATTTATTTTTTTTCCGGCTTTTGAATCTTCCAGCGTCGGTGTGACCAAAGGTAATACCGGGGATTTTCCTTTATCTGGTCTTCAAGCGTTTTCATGAACAATGCCGAGATCTCCCCTGTTTTAGTGTCCCTGGGTTCCATGCTCAGGGGAATAAAATCCAAGGTGTAATATCCTCTTTTTACAGGTTTGATCCAGGCGTAGAACACAGGCAGATTCATCACCCTTGCATATTTTTCAGGCCCGTGAAGCACAGCCGTTTCCTGGTTAAGAAAAGTAACCCAGTGGGCCAGCCTGTGTGTTGTCGGGCTCTGGTCGGCTATCATGTAAAATATTGCAGGTTCCCCCCAGTCAGTCTCGAATACGGCCCTTGTATCGGTAATGGAAACCAGGACCGATCTCCCCTGCACCCTGGTTCTGGTGGTGTACGCATCAATGAATTTATTGGAAAGTGGTTTGTAAAACCCTACAGGTTTATGCAGCAGCTGGGTGCCGCTGGCAATGCCTCCCCATTCCCAGTTGGCGTAATGGCCTGCCACGCATATGGTCTGCCTGCCCTCGCGGTAACACTGGTCCAGCTCTTCCTTACGCATATATTTATACCGTTCAACGATCTGCGCTTCGGTCATGGTAAAGGATTTGAGGCTCTCGACTATCATATCCCCAAAATGATGGTAGAATCCTTTTGCAATGGTTTCGTATTCCTTTTCCGTTTTACCGGGGAATGATTTCCTCAGGTTGGTATAGACAACTTTTTTGCGGTAGCCTACAAGGTGGTATCCTATTATATAGGTAAGATCGGCAAAGAAATATGCCAGCCCGAAAGGCATCAGGCGAAAGAGAGCAATAAAAGCCCTGAACAGCAGGTATACCAAATAGTCCAAGATCCAAGGGATTTTAGGCAGCAAAGATAAATTTATTTTTATGAAGGTAGTATCTCAGCGTTTTAATACCACTTTTGTTTTATCGTGCCTGTTGATCTGCTGCAGGAATGTCACGAAATCATTGAATGCGGCCGCAGGGTATGTCCCTTTTTCCATCTCCAGTTTCCTGTATAATTTCAATGTTGACCCATCTGCCTTCATTTCAGAAATCAACTGGCCGAACTGGTTTTTTATATTACATGACTGCGGAAGGGATTCCATGGTAAAGCCGGCAGGGACATGCAGCACAAGGGTATCATAATCGATATAGGGCATGGTGAGGATCATTACGGTTTTCCTTGCCGTGTCTTTCTTCAACATTTGGGGAACGTCGATAAAACGGCTCAGGGGAATGAACATCCGTTTACCATTCACTGACGCATAATTAACAACTTTGACAGTTAAGGATTCGCGGGCTTGCGGGATATAGTCCCCCGAGGACTCCATCTTGATTGAATGCAGGGTCAGTCCTGTCATATCATAGAGGTCCTTGACTTTTTCCTTTAAATGCTCCGGATTCAGGGCCAGCAGTTCTTCAACCTCTTCATATTGCAAGCCCCTGTAAACGGAAGTCTTCGCAATTTCAGCATTCCCGTTCGTATCGAGCGTTATATCGATAACGGTCCTTAGAATATTTACGTCTTTACTGTAGGATGGAGTCCGCACCAATACTCCTCCCCCGGCTGTGAGCAGGAGAACTTCACGGCCGCCGCAAAAGCTCCCGAGGAACCCGAACGTTTGCAAGGGGTTTGTACATTCAAGCCATATTGTGTCTTTTGCCATTGGCACGGTAAGGATCACATGATCGAACTGGTTACAGGGAAAATCCCTTAGTATCCCACCTTTGTCAGCCCCTGAGGAAACCAGGGCACAGCTTGATTTAATGCCAAACCATTTCAGCAGGGCCCTGGTATAATTCACAAGGCCTTTGCAGTCACCATAACCGAGTCGTGCGACATCGTTTGCTTCAACAGGCTGCCAGCCGCCGATACCTACATTAGTGCTCACATAACGGCATTTTTTCTGCATATACCGGTAGATCAGCTTGACTTTTAGAATGGTATCTTTTTCGGAATCCACTGCCCCCTGGATTTCAGCGGCATATTCAGGGGCAAGCGTATCCCTTCCTTCATAAAGCGACCACATCCATAAGCCATAGCTTTTCCACGAACTGAAGTCGCCTTTATAGCCCTTCACATTGTATACTGTTGGTGCGGTAAGGATTACAGGGGAAATGTTTTTAATGCCGGGCCCAAGGGGTTCATATTCCAATGCTTTCAGATCGCTTATTTCCCAGGATTCTTCATCAGTCCCCTTACCTGTATTGATGAAGTTATCGGGTAAACGCATTGTTTTCACCCTGGGGAACAGGCCTTCCGCAGCTTTTATAACCAGCCGGGCCGACTGAACACTTTCCCTGTAACTGTCGCGGGGGACCCAGCTGGGGTAATCTAAAATTCTCTTGCTGGAATATTCTACAAAATACTCAACGGTATAAGGGTATTTGGCAACCTTGGGTACGATGATCTTAACCCTGTCATCAGAGTACAATGCCCCGTCGGAGACAGCGCTGTGGTCGTAGATATCATCGGATTTGAAATTTTTAACCAGGTTGCCTTCGGCATCAAACATGGCGCCGTCAACCGATTTGATGGTGGTGTAACTGTCATAGTATTCTTCAAGTATCCCGTGAACCGCTGCGCTTTCTTTTAAGATTGTCACCACAAGATGTTCTGTCCATACCGCATGGTTCAACGATTTTACTTCAAACTGCATTTCCGACAGCCTGACCACAAAGTCGGCATTTGCAAGCATCTCCCTGGGAATATCCGAAACGGGGTATTTAACGGTGCCTGCCCGGCACAGAAGCCCCGACAACAGGAATGCTGCAACGATTATTTTAAACGCATGGTTCATATCTTTTTCAGTACAATCTGCTGGGCATGTTTTGCTACAATCCTCGTAAAAAATTCCCTCAGGATCTCGTACTCCGAAGTTAAAAATAAGGTCTTGGTAATAGTCATCATACTGCTGACCATGATCTTGTTATCCTTTGCAGCAATGATGAACTTAAACGAACCGGCCTGGTCGGGAAGGGAAAGCTTAACGGGTTCGGGCAGGGATTCCACTTTATATCCGGCGGGGATCTCAAAATTAAATACATAGGTGTCTTTCTGCGGACACCTGAAATCAACAGGATAAGTGCGTTTCTCAAGACTGAAAGGATTTGAGTTCTGCCCCATGCCGGCCAGTACGTTAAGATAGATCATATCGCCGCTGACCTGGCATATTTCGGCCGAATTCAATGAATAGATGATCTTCATGACAAGGTCGGGTTTTTCCATGTTTTCATACTTAATATCGCCGACCTCCCACGATTTGATTCCCTGTTTAAGAGATTTCGTGAACGCCTCTTCTCCCGAACTCAGAAAATCTTCTCTGGATTCTATAGCCGAATATCCCGTTTTAGAAGTTTCCAGCTTTCCCTGGATGTTGCCTGCCGAATCGATTTTCAAATCTGCAAACGTCAGGTCGTTCTCTTTTTCACCGGCAAGCAGCTTCACCCATCGGGTAATTCCGGGGGAAATGACTATCCCGCTTCCGTTCAGGCAACGCTTTGGGATCATGTGATAGGGTGCTGAAGCGCTTGTCGCATCAAGGAGGTATTCGGTCGAATCAATTTTAACCAGGGCGAGTACATAATTCAAACCGTTCAATGTAGGATTGGATTCAAGGACAATGCCGTTATTCCAGGTACTCAAAACGACAGGCACTGCATCGAGGTTCAATTCACGCAAAAGAAGAATTAACGACAGGTTGATATCCGCCGAATTTCCAAGCTGCTCATTAAATGCTTTCTTCAGGTTATCCGTCGGATACAACGAGTTCCTTCCATTCCATTTAAAATGCTTTCGTATATAACTGTGGGCATCCACCATTTTATCAAACGGTTTCTCATCCGCTGAGTTGATTTCGCTGACAATTGTCTTTACCAGGCCGCTCTTTTTAACCTGCTTCCCGAAATCATCATCCTCCACCAGGTCCTTAATGATCACATCCCAGGTGGTAGTCAGTTCATGAAACTGGTAAGCAGAATACTTATACGACCTGAGCTCATACCTGATCTTTGTTGCGTAATTACCTGTAGACCGTGCAAATGATTCCTCTTTCATTGAAGGGACATCCCGGGTTGCATACTTTTCAACGTTTACGTCGAAATTCCCGACCTCGCTTTCGACAGACCTTGTATTCACGACAAAGGGATAATACCCTGTAGCCTGCCTTCCGAACTGCAACACATACGGTATCCTCACTTCATATTCGCTCCGGCGAATGGGAAGGTCCCCCTGGAAATACCATGTGCGGACATGCCCCACAAAAGGCGACCTTACGGTATATTTCAGCTCGATTATTGATCCTTCCCTGATCGCGGGAAAACTGATCTTTTTTGATTTCGACCTTACATCCAGAACTTCTTCATGGATGGATTCATCACTGAGTTTGGTTTCGGATACGTTGTCTGATTCAAGGTTATAGGTGGCCCCTTTCAGGGTTTCAATCACTTCGTTGGTGCTTCCCGAATAATAATATTCAATTTCCTGGTTTGCTTCGGAATAGCCTTTTTTCGTAAATATTTTTATCCTCAAAAGCCGGTCGAACAACAATTCATAACCATGAATATCGGAGTACTCGTAATGAGAACTACCTATATCGCAAAGGATCATCGCATCGGCCGCCGAATCAAAAGGGCATCGGGTCATCTTAAGGTCATCAATATTGATTTTGCCGAACTTGATTTTTTCCTGGGCGGAAAGATTACCGTGAAAACTGCAGATCAAAACAGCAGCAAGGACAAGAGCGAAAAAGTGCAGAGGAGATTTCATAGGCGGAGGGATATCGCGTAAAATTATATACATATTTTTTGATCACAAGGCTTATGTTAATAAATCCGGACAATTTTAGCGGAATGCTTTATTTTTGTTGAAAAATACTGATCATGCTCATCATCAAACGACATAATACCGACCCCTGGTTTAATCTGGCTACCGAGGAATATGTGATGAAAGAGATAGCGGAC
>JBAXBP010000214.1:0-5760 GCA_037141915.1 Bacteroidota bacterium
TTACTTACAATGTGCAGAGTTCCGAAGCCGACAAGATCATGCCATACCTCTTCAAAGGATTTGACAACAGCTTCTCCGAAAGGGTCAAAGCAGGCGACATTCTTATGGCCGGCGCTAATTTCGGATGCGGCAGCTCACGGGAACATCCCGCGGTAGGCCTCGCCTTTGCAGGGGTCAGGGCCGTGATCTGCAAATCGGTCAACCGCATCTTCTTCCGCTCCTCGGTAAACCAGGGACTGCCTATTATTCTTGTCCCGGAAGCCGTTGATGCGTATAAGCAGGGAGACGATGTCAGTGTTGATTTTGAAAAAGGGATTGTAACGGTTGCATCGAAACAATTCGGTTTTGCCGCCCTGCCCGGGAAACTCATGGATATATTTACTGCAAAAGGCCTTGTGAATTATGTAAAGAATAAATGAGAAAGGCAATATCACTGGCGCTGTTCATTTCAGGCGCCCTCGCCCTGATCCTGATTTTAGCCTCCTTTTTTCCAAAATACCTGGGAATGCTGCTATTTCTTGCAGTATTCCTCATGGGCGACCTGGTGTTATGGCTGCTTGTCAGAGCCTGGATCAAAAGGAGGAAAAAACCTTTAATGCTGCTGTTGCCTGCCCTGTTCTGGCTTCCCGCAACCGTTCTTTTCTGCCTGGTCATCGCCGGCCTTTTCATCCCTTTCATCTCCTGGAACGTCACAGCAAAAGCAATCCTTCTCAGCCTCCTGCTGATGACCATCATCTCTAAAATGATTCCACTGATCCTGACCCTCGTTAGCAGGCTGGTCGGGCTCGTGACTTCAGGTCTTTTCAAAACGGGGATTTCATGGCTGAGGTGGGTCGATATCTCATCATGGCTCCTTGGTGCGATTGTCTGGCTGACAATGCTGACGGGTTTGATTGTTTGGGCCTATGATTTTAAGGTTGTGACTGTGGATGTGCGATCACCAAAAATCCCGGCTTCATTCGGGAACTTCAGGATAGTCCAGGTCTCCGACATTCACCTCGGGAACTGGATCCGCAAACAAAAGCTCAGTGAGGCAATCGGTATGATGAACAGCCTTAAACCAGACCTGGTTGTTTTTACAGGTGATATGTTTACCTACTCAAGCACCGAAGGACAGGGTTTTATAAGGTATCTGAAACAGATCAAAGCCCGGTATGGCGTTTATGCTGTTTTAGGGAACCATGACTATGGCGATTATGTAAAATGGGAGTCCCCTGTGGCAAAGCAGATAAACTTTGCTGAACTTATAAATTTTTATCATGAATTGGGGTGGAAACTGCTATTAAACAGCTCTGCCGTGATCCGCTCGGGCAATGACAGCATTAACATCGTGGGTGTGGAGAACTGGGGCGCAAAAAGAAGGTTTCAGAGGTACGGCGATATCAGTAAGGCCGGGGCCGGCATCAACAAATCCTGTTTTTCAATCCTGCTCTCACACGACCCCTCCCACTGGGATAGTATCATCAGCAAACAGCATCCCGAAATTGACCTCACCTTATCGGGTCATACGCACGGAGGACAGATCGGGATTGAAGACGGATCGCTGAGATGGAGCATTATTTCCGCATTAACTCCTTTATGGGGGGGATTATATCTCAGAAAAAAAGACGGGCTCACATCCACCTTATACGTAAATGAAGGCCTTGGAACAGTTGGTTATTCAGGGAGAATAGGAATAAGGCCCGAAATAACGCTGATCATTCTTCATGCCTCAGAATAAACCAGTAACGGTCAGCGTCTCTTCAGGATCACTTTGAGATTGCATAAGGCTTGAGTTCGCATCCGTACATGTCGCAGCAGTTATCGCAGACACGCTTGTAAACCTTGAAGTTGATCAGTTCGATCTGGGGGCTTTCATACCTCTCTTTTACAGGCTCTTCACGCATGAGATCGGTGCTCAGGTATTTTTTATTGCAGTCGGCAAATACTGTAACCACATTTGCATCTCCTCCCATTTCGTTCTGGATCTGGAGTGCACCCAGGAAGTTGGCGCCAGATGAAATCCCCACTGCCAGCCCGAGTTGCCGTGCCAGTTTCTGAGCCATAAGGATTGAATCCCCGTCAGGCACAGCCACAATACGATCAAGCTCGTCAAGCTTTACAAGGGCGGGAATAAATTCATCGGATATTCCCTGTATCCTGTGAGTCCCAACTTTATGCCCGGTTGACATCGTGGGGGATTCAGCTGGCTCCAGCGGATGTATCTTGATCTCAGGCTTCATTTGCCTGAGAAGCCTGCCCACGCCCATCACCGTGCCGCCCGTACCGACACCGGCAACAAAAGCATCAGGCGTGATCCCATGATAAGCCATCTGACACCATATCTCAGGCCCTGTGGTCTTCTCATGGGCCTGGGCGTTGGCTTCATTCGAGAATTGCTGGGGAAGGAAGATATTCTTCTCCTTCGCCGCCATCTCTTCGGAGAGTTTGATGCTGCCGAGGAAGCCTCCCTGCTCTTTTGAGATCGGGATGATGGATGCCCCCAGGCTTTTAATGATATCAACCCTTTCCTTGCTCATCCAGTCAGGCATGATAATCCTGACCTGGTGACCCAATGCCCTGCCTATGGCTGCAAAAGCAATGCCTGTATTTCCGCTGGTTGCTTCAACAATAATATCTTCAGGTTTGATCTTCTTTTCATGATAGGCTTTTTCCAGTATGTACAGAGCCATCCTGTCTTTGATACTGCCTGTAATGTTATAATGTTCTGCTTTTGCATAAAGGGTGCGATTTTGCCCCTTGTATTTAAAATTAATTATAAGTAAAGGTGAATTACCTATAAGCCTCCAGAGATCCTTAAACCTGAGGCTGAATTCATTATCAGCATGAATATTCATGATTGGCATAGGTGGTAGTTTTTAAAGAAATTGCCGGAAAAGGCCAGGACAAAAATAAGGAATTTCTCTTACCTGGCTTTTGAAACCTGGATAAAACTCACCTCGATGTCACCGCCCTGCGGATAAAGGCTGATGAAATCATTGTCGATACGGTACCACACATCCTGTTCCCTCACGCTGATAAGCCTTTCATTAACCTTCCCGTCAATGCTGAGGTTGCGGATCACGACCCCGCCAGAGGGCTGTTTGTCCTTGCCGTAACGCAGCAAAACCGAGAACGCCTTACCCGACAGGTTCCTGAGCTTGATGTAAATAAAATTATCCTTGCGGGAAGCTATGTTGACCGGAGTGAATTTAAACTGTTTCTCTTCGTTGGATGCTATCGTGACAGTGCTGTTCAGAACATCTGCAATGGCGTTCTCGGCCAGGGTCTTGTGGATGCGGGCGATCATTTCCTTAGGATAATTCTCCATGGGCAGGAAAGCCGAAGCTTCGGAATATGCGTCAATGGCTTTGTCAAATTCAAAACCGTTATAGAATTTGTCGGCTTCACCAATGGCCTTATCATATTTCCCCTTATTGGCCCGGTATAAACTGTCGATCACATGATTCACCCTGTCAAGACGGCTTTTTGCCGAAACTTCTTCAGGGAAGAGAACGGTTGCCTGCTGCAGGAACTCTCTTGCCTTGCCGTAATCCTTGCTGCCGAAAGCATTGTCCCCCTTTGAAACAAGGTCATCGAATGTTTTTTTCCTTCCCTGTAAATCAGCCAGTTTTTTATTGATCTCGTCAATTTTGTTGGTCGGATACTGTTCATTGGGCTTAATGGTCAATGCATTTTCATACTCGGTACGGGCATCTTCATATTTCTTTTCAAGCAGCATCTGGTCGGCCTTGGCCAGCGAGGCTTTAAAAGAATCGTCCCTGGCCTTGATCTCAGCCAGTATGATATCAATTTCTTTTATTTTATCCTGCGGATATTGTTCACCCGCTTTGATGGCGAGGGCATTGTTATATTCCGTTTTGGCCTGTTCGTAGGATTTCCCCGCAAGCAGCTGGTCAGCCTTTGTAACCGATGCCTTGTACCTGCTTTCCACCATGGCTTTCTGCCTTGAGATGTCAGCCACCGCCTTGTCAATTTCCGAGACCTTGGTCTTTGGGTAAAGCTCATCCGCCTTGATCGAAATTGCATTCTGGTATTCTGCCCTGGCTTCTTCAAAAGATTTTGCTGCGAGGAACTTGTCGCCGCTGCTTATCGCAACAGAATAGGCACTGTCCCTCGATTTGCGAGCAGCGAGGACTGCAGCGTTGATGCTGTCGATGCTGTTGATCCTTTGTTTGGGCAGTTGCTCACCAGGTTTTAATGCCAGGGCTTTCTGGTATTCTCCTTTGGCTTCAGCCAGTGATTTTGCATTGAAAAATTTTTCACCTGAAGCTATAATGGCATTGTACTGCTCATCCCTTGCCTTCTGCTTCGCGATTTCAGCAAGGGTTTTATCTATTTCACTGATCTTTCCCGCGGGATATGCTTCTCCCTGTTTGACAGCAAGTGCCGCAGTGTATTGGGCCCTGGCTTCGGTATAGGACTTACTTTCAAGCAACTTGTCGGCCGACGCAAGCGCTGCCTGGTACTTCTGGTCAAGTTCCTTCTGCTTTGCCTGGTCGGCTATTGCTTTATCAACCTGTGCAAGTTTTGTTTTCGGATAAGCTTCGGCAGGTTTCAGTCCAGCTGCCTCTGCAAATGCAAGCCGTGATGCCGGGTACTGGTTTGCCCCAAGCAGCGAATCACCCCTCCTGACGGCAGATTTATAGTCATCATCCAGTTTCTTCAGCCTTGCAAGTTCGGCAAGCTGTTTATCGATTTCCTGTATCTTCGATTTGGGGTAGGCTTCCGAAGGTTTCAGCCCGGCAGCCTTCTCATATTCCGCTTTTGCCTGATCATACGATTTTGCAGCAAGAAGCTTGTCGGCATTCGCAATAAGCCCTGCATACTGTTCGTCGAGTGACTTCTGTTTCCTGATCACTTCTGCAATACTGTCGATGCTGCCTATCCTCTGCTTTGGAAGAGCTTCTGACGGTTTCAGCGCCAGGGCCTTCTGGAATTCTGTTTTTGCCGGGTCCAGAGATTTTGCCGCAAACAGTTTTTCCCCCGATACCATAATGGCTGTATACGTACTATCAAGAGCTTTCTGCTTTGCAATTTCCGCCAGGGCCTTATTGATCTCGGCTATCCTGCCTGTCGGGTAAGCCTCTCCCGGCTTAAGCACAAGGGCTGCCGTATACTGAGCCTTTGCTTCATTATAAGATTTGTTTTCTAGCAGCTTATCAGCCGAAGTTATGGCAGCCTGGTATTTCTGGTCAAGCTCTTTCTGCTTTGCAAGGTCGGCCAGGGCTTTATCGATCAGATCGAGTTTTGTTTTCGGATAGGATTCTGCCGGTTTCAATGCAGTAGCTTTTGTAAAGGGAACTTTGGCCTGGGCATACTGGCCGGCACCCAGCAGGGAATCCCCGCTCTTTACTGCCATGTTGTAATCGTCATCCAGTTTCTTCAGACGTGCAATTTCGGCAAGCTGCCTGTCAATTTCCTGGATCTTCGCCTTAGGGTAGGATTCTGATGGTTTCAGTGCCGAGGCTTTCACATATCCTTCCCTGGCCTGGTCGAGTGTTTTAGAAGCAAGCAGGCGATCAGCGTTTGTAATGATGCCTGTATATTGCTCATCCAGGGACTTTTGTTTCAGTATCACTTCACTTATGCTGTCGATGCTGGCAATGCGCCTTTTCGGCAGACTCTCACCGGGTTTGAGGGTAAGGGCATTCTGGAATTCCGATTTAGCCTGGTCCAGCGACTTGGCTTTGAACAGCTTCTCTCCGGAAACAATAAGCGCGGAATAGGTGCTGTCAAGCGCTTTCTGTTTTGTAATTT
>JBAXBP010000215.1:0-5734 GCA_037141915.1 Bacteroidota bacterium
ATCTTTCCTGAAATCCATACCGAAGTAAGCAAGGTCCTCGATGATCACCACATTGTATTTTGTGGCAAGTTCACCAATGATCTTCAGTTCTTTTTCATTGAAACATATCCAGGAAGGGTTGTTAGGGTTTGAGTACAGCACCGAATGGATCTTGCCGGACGAGAAATAGGATTCAAGCTTGTCCCTGAGCTTTTCGCCCCTGTATTCATAGATATCGAAACTTTGGTACTTGAGTCCCAGGACGATCTGCTGCTGCCTGTGAACAGGGAAGCCGGGATCAATAAAAAGGGTTGTATCACGTTCTTTGCTGAGTTTTGAAAGAGTCAGAAAAGCTGCAAAACCACCCTGCATGGAACCTACCGTTGGGATGCAGTTGGCTTCATCTATATCAATATCAAGGAATAGCTTTGCAAAACGCGAAGCCTCCTTTTTTAGGATGGGCGTGCCTTCAATGTCGGGGTAAATTGCGGCTACCCCTCTTTTCAGCGCCTCGATTTCGGCCTGCACACCGATTTCGGCAGGAGGGAGGCCGGGAACCCCCATTTCCATTCTTATAAATTTTTCCCCTGTTTCGTTTTCTATTCCGTTGATAAGCTTCTTTATCTCACGGATAGAAGCGGTGCCGATACTGCGGATCTTACTCTCCCTGATATGCCGGCTTACTACTTCAGAGTTTATGGGAGTATCGTTCATAGTCTTAAGATATGGTGAGGAAACAACAAAAATTCGTCCATACAAAAATCATAAAATAATTCCAATCCGACAATGATTTAAATCATGGAGAAACAAAAATTTACAAAATTTTCAGCAGAATCAGAAAGGAGTCTCGCTTCCGAGATAGCATTTTACCCCAAACCGGGTGAACAGGTTTTGCACCGCAAGAAGTTTTTCACGGGGGATCATGTCAAGGTCGGGAAGCTTGTAGGTATAACCTGCAAGGAGATATTTTTCACGGCCCAGGTGGTGAACCGGGAGGATGTTCAGCTCGTTTTTTCCTGTCGAAAGGATGAATCGGGCCGTAGCTTTGATGTTCTCTTCGGAATCGTTCATGCCGGGCACAAGAGGCAGCCTGAATACCAGTCTTCCGTCGAATCCGGAAGCGATCAGCCTGGCATTTTCAAGAATTAATTTATTTGAGACTCCTGTCAGCTCTTGGTGTACAGCGCCATCCATATGTTTCAGGTCGAAAAATATCCATTCGAGCCATTGAAGTGAAGGCTGAATATCTTTCCAGGGAATGTTGCCGCACGTCTCAACAGCGGTATGGATAAAGGCTTTAAAACATTTTTGCAGAAGTGCTCCTGTGAACTCAGGCTGTGCAAAAGGCTCCCCGCCTGTAAGCGTTATCCCTCCCTGGTCGCCCCAGTATTGCCTGTCATGGACTATCCTGGCATACAGCTCATCGAGGGTCATAAAATAACCTCCCTTTGCAAGGGCCCCGGTCAGACAGGCCTTCGCGCAATCGTAAGTCCTGCATTCACTGCATTTCTTCCTGTCAAATTCAAGTTTTTGATCTCCATTACCTCCATGAACTGTTATTGCCTGGTAAGGGCAGGCCTCAACGCAGAACAGGTCAAAGAGGCATTTCGATTCTTTGTAAAGTGGTTCCGGAAAGGGTTTTATTCCTTCGGGATTTGAGCACCAGAGACATCTTAACGGGCATCCTTTAAGGAAGATCAGGGTACGGCAGCCGGGACCGTCATGAACGGAAAAACCCTGTATGTCGAAAATATATCCCCCGGTCAATTCAGACTGATCCATTCGAAATCAGCACATTTGGCGGCGATCATATCAGGGTAAGCCAGGGTGGTCGACATGCATTTGCCGAGGAAATCCTTCTCGGCCGTGTATTTGCTGCAGAACTTGCATTTGGCAATCCTTTCCGCCTTTTCACAGAAATTATCTTCGGGAAGGATGTCATTTTTCGACAGCTTGCAGATACCCTTGAACACATCAACGGGAAGGTAGAATTTGCAGTCGGTACAGGTGTTCATATAATGTAAGTTAGGTTTATTTTCAAAAAGCGAAATGGCGAAATAGCGAAATAGCGAAAAAAATTATTTCGCTTTTCACTTTTCGCTTTTCGCTATTTATAATTCTTCATACTCAGTCCTTGCTATGACTTCATCCTGGATCTGTTTGCCCAGTTCAACCCAATATTGGGTAAAGCCGGCAACGCGGACGAGCAGGCTGCGGAACTTGTCCGGATCAGCCTGGGCCTGTTTCAGCATCCTGGAGTCAACAATGTTGAACTGCACATGGAAGCCTCCTTTCCGCATATAGGCACGGATCAGTTCCAGGAATTTGCGGGAACCTTCGCGGCCCCTGACCACTGATGGGTGGATTTTCATATTCAGCTGGGAGTTCTGCGATTGAGAGTGGTTCCAGCAGGTGGCCGAGCTGAACAATGCATACGGACCATGTTTGTCGGTGCCGGGATAAGCAGAAACCGAACCATCCGAAAACGTTGTTCCTGAAAGGCGGCCGTCGGGTGTAGCCAGGGTCACAGCTCCCATAGGCCCGTGGGTTGAAACACTGATCTGGCAGGCATACATGGGCTGGTCGTAAAGAGAGCGGTAATTATGCGCCATTTCACAAAACCAGTCTTCCCATTCCTTGAAAAGTGAATCTACATAAGGATCATCATTGCCAAACTTTGGAGCGTCGAGACTCTGGCGGTGGATCTTACGGTATTCGCTGAAATGTTCGGCCGGTTTCTGATCTACAAGCGAGTAAGAACCTGTTTCCTGGGCGGTATGATACCCGAAGTTGTCAAGTATGGCTTTACGGTACGCTTCCAGTGAATAATTCTTTTCGTCGTAAATGTTTTTTTTAAGGGACGCCAGTGAATTTACAAGGGTCGTGTTCCCGCAGGACTCTATGTTGAAGGTTGTATTGTACCTTGCACCCATCTGCCCAAGGTCGCGGCCTTTTTCAAGACAGTCGGGTTTAAGCATGGAATTCACCAGCGACGGGCTGATCTTTCTCCAGGCATCATGCTGCACATTGTTTGTAAGCGCAAGTACATGCACCGCCCTGCTGAAATAATCCCTGAATCCCTGCCAGACTTCCTCGTATGTTTCAAGTTTATAGCCGTGGCTGGGGAATATCCTTTCGCCGGTACGCATATCCACGCCGTCGAAGATCACGGTTTCCAGTATTTTCGGAAGAGATATGAAATGGACTCCCACGCTGGTTGCAGGTGCCGAGCCTCCGGGGATCCAGTGGATCACACCGTCGAGGTTCAGAGGCATCCAGCTCCCGGGGCTTGATTCCAGGCATCCACCGATGGCCCAGGCGCGTGCTTCTTCCATCATCATCCCCTCGTGGCCATAGTTATTCAGGATGAACTCCATGGCAACCTGGTTGTTCACCCAGGCAGGATAACCTGCACCGGCCTTTGTGCATTCGATGCCCTTAAGAAGGAACTCCTCAGGTGCTTTTTCATCATAAAGGACAGAGAGGGTTGGCTGAGGAGTTTCACAGCTGATACCTGTCTCAAGAATAAGCATCTCAAGCTCGTTGGCTGCCGATGTTCCGTCTTTGTTCAGTCCGCCTAAGCAAAGGTTGTTGAAAGTATTACCTGATAAAACACCCCCGACCACGCCCATGGAGGCAAAACAGTCGATCTCGGTGAATTTGATACGCATGCATTCCAGAAGTTCAATGGTCTTTGCACGGTCGATCAGCCCCCTGTCGACATCCCTTTTCCAGAAAGGATAAAGCACCTGGCCCACCCTGCCAGGCGACAGGCCGGAAATGGCGTCTTCATTCAGCACGGCAACATGGAATATCCACAGCATCTGCAGTGCATCGTGAAAATCCCTGGGCGGGTTAGCCGAAATATGCTCAAGCCTTTCAGCCATTTCGGTATATTCAGCTTTCTGTTTTTCTTCTTTTTCGAGTGAGGCCAGGAAGTGTGCCTCTTCAGCATAATTCCTGATCCATGATTTGATCCCCTGCAGCATGGTGACCACACCTTTGTAAAAATACAGGCGGTCCATTTCGGGATAACCTGCCACTTCGGCAATGCCATCTTCGCACATGCGGATGATCCCGTCGATGCCATATTGCAGAGGATAATAATAGTTCACCACTTCCCGTCCCTGGGGCAGGGTATAACCAGAGTCAAACATACAGATGACCGAGCGCATGATGGCTTCTTTCTCCTTGTAACCAGGTACCATCTGCTCATATTTATGACCTACGTCATCCACCGAACGGTTCTTCCATCTTTTTGCCACCTCAAGCATCACAGGCATTTCTTCAACCCTTAAGCCGAATTTACCTGCTATGGATATGACCTTGCCCACCGACTTGGTCACATTGCCGCCGCCTTTACCAACGGTTGTAAATGTATCCGCTGTAAGCTTACCCGATTCCAGGGCTTCCTTGTAAAGCTTGTCCTCGGAGGCCATGAAAAACGCTTCAGATAACCATGGCATTGGATAGGAACTGCGGAGATAAGAGGCCTTGCCCATGGCGAGGAGTTCACCGGGATAAATTACAGGCGTCAGGTGCTCGAAACCCGCCTTAAGGCTTTCGGCACGGCGGATGATCGGGATCTCCCCGTCAAGTTCATCCCAGCGCCGGGTATACCAGTAAGGAAATTCCATAGAAGTGGATGACTTGGCGCTGAAATACAGATCACGTGCTTTGCCGGCCCTTTCGGTTGGCTGTTGCTTCTTCTCGCGGTCTTCAACCTTATCACCCGGTTTACTACCGTAATAATTGATAGATTCGTTCTGACATTCCATGAAATCATCGGTCGATTGCCCCGCCTTGCTCATATGCTTATTATTAGATATGCAAATGTAAGAAAAAAGCGAAAAGCGAAAAGCGAAAATGTAGTAAGTGAAGCGTTTTGCAAAAGCCGCATCAGGTGCAAAGAGTATTAACAATGTTGGCTTCGCATATCATAACATCGCTCCGCAGCCACCGTAGCGGCGTTGCAAAGATGCGAACGATTTCGCTTTTCGCTTTTTAATTCAGCGTAAGATCCGGTGGATAATTCGCCCATATCGCATAGTCCTGCCCCATATGCTTCAGGTAATTGCTCCAGAGCAGCTCAGGTTTGCTGTCAATCACCTCCCTTGCCGTGGTATGCGACAACACCCATGAATTTTCACTGATCTCGCGATCAAGCTGAGCGGGATCCCATCCTGAGTAGCCCACAAAAAAACGAATCTGGTTCTCGCCTATCAGGCCTTTGCGGATACAGGACTTGATGGTCGCGATATCGCCTCCCCAATAAAGGCCTTTCATGATCTTCAGGCTGCCATTGATGTCATCAAGGGTGTGAATGAAAAACACGCTGTCGGTCTTCACCGGCCCGCCCAGGTAAACTTTGAAATTAAACTCCCTGAGATCATCGAATATCTCGGGCAACCTCATCTCGATCGGCTTGTTGATGATCACCCCGAAAGTTCCGTCTTTGCTGTGCTCGGCGAGCAAAACAACAGACTGCTTGAAATAGTAATCCTGCAACGAGGGTTCCGAAATCAGAATGATCCCCTGCTTCGGTCCTTTGATCTGTCGGTCCATCCTTTCCCTGGTCAGTTTATGTCACAAACGTACACGAATTTGATTACTTTTGCAAGTGAAGTAAATAAATCCCGGCTTGGGCTGTTGAAGCCTGCAGCAGTAATTACAGGGTAAAGATAATACGAATTCATGCCAAAGTCCAGCAACGAGGATAAACTGATCAAATTGTCGGCCGAGTTCCCCTTTTTTA
>JBAXBP010000216.1:0-5717 GCA_037141915.1 Bacteroidota bacterium
CACCATTTCAACATCGGCAAGCACAGCAACCTTGGGTTTTGTATACCCCAGCTTGTTCATGAATTCCACAGCATTGTTTACGATGGCAACCTTGGTCTTGAAATCAGGGGCGGGTATCATGGCAGCATCGCTCAGGCCAAGTAATTTATGATAGGTGGGAATTTCAAAGAGGGCGAAATGTGAAAGCACATCACCCTTGCGCAATCCGTTTTCCTTGTCAAGTACCCCCCTTAGAAAGGTAGCTGTTGCAACAAAGCCTTTCATCAGGATGTCGGCCTGCTTTTCCCTGACCATCTTCACAGCGGTTCTCACCGCCTGTACATCGGTTTCCTCATTGATGATCTTCATCTTGCTGACATCCAGCTTGAGTTTGCCTGCAATTTCCCTGATCTTCTTTTCATTGCCGATCAGGATAGCTTCAACAAGGCCCATTTTGTCAACAGCGCATATCGCTTCGAGGCAATGTTCGTCCTGTGCCACGGCAACAGCCAGGCGTTTTTTTCCTGATTTCTTTGCAATTTGATGGAGATCAGTAAGTTTAGTGAGTATGCCTGTTTTGGCATCAGTTTGGGTAGTCATGGTATGTTTCCTCCTGAAAATTAATATTATTTTATGTGTTATATTAAGGTGTTCCGGTTGAGCAAACCTACAGCATTTTTGGCATTTGGACAAACTTTACTGAAAAAAATCGTTTCAAAAAAAAACCTACCTTTGCCTACCGTTAATTAATTCACGTTTATGGAACTTCCCTTTGCAGAATCATTCAGGATCAAGATGGTCGAACCCATCCGCAGGACCACCAGGGCGGAAAGGGAACAATTCATCAGAGAAGCAAAATACAACCTGTTCAACCTTAAAAGCGCTGGCGTTTTTATTGATCTCCTGACCGATTCAGGGACGGGCGCGATGAGCGACAGGCAATGGAGTGAAATGATGCTGGGCGATGAGAGTTATGCCGGGGCTTCTTCTTTCTTTAAATTCAGGGATGCCATCAAGGATATCATGGGATTTGAATATGTGCTGCCCTGCCACCAGGGCCGCGCTGCCGAAAATGTACTTTTTTCGGTGCTCGTTAAAGAAGGACAGATAGTTCCGGGGAACTCACATTTTGACACCACCAAAGGCCATATTGAATTCCGAAAGGCAAAAGCCGTTGACTGCACCATTGACGAGGCTTTTGACACAACCCTGGCACATCCTTTCAAAGGGAATATTGACCTTGTAAAACTGGAAAAGGTGCTGGCTGAGAACGCCGACAGGGTCCCCTTCATCATCTTCACCATAACCTGCAATTCATCAGGAGGACAGCCTGTTTCTCTGGCCAATATGAAAGATGTAAGGCAGCTTGCCGATAAATACGGGAAGAAGATCGTCATGGATTCTGCCCGTTTTGCCGAGAATGCTTATTTCATTAAGGTAAGGGAGGATGGCTGCCAGGATAAATCGATACGCGAGATCGTAAAGGAGATGTTTTCGTATGCTGATGCCATCACCATGAGCGCCAAGAAGGATGCCATTGTGAATATTGGCGGGTTGATCGCTATGCGTGATAAGGATTTGTTTGACAAGGCCAGCGTTTTTGAGATTATTTACGAGGGATATATCACCTATGGAGGACTTGCCGGCCGCGACCTTAACGCTATTGCCCGCGGGCTGTATGAAGCTACCGAGTTCGATTACCTCGAAACAAGGGTCAGGCAGGTTGAATACCTTGGCAATAAGCTGATGGCTATGGGGATCCCCATACAGCAGCCTGTTGGGGGTCATGCAATCTTTGTAGATGCCAAACGTTTCCTTCCGAATGTAAGGAAAGAAGAGTTTGTAGCCCAGACACTTGCAGTGCACCTTTATGTGGAAGCCGGGGTAAGAGGGGTAGAGATTGGGGCCATACTGGCCGACAGGGACCCGGTAACCCGCGAGAACCGTTACCCTGAGCTGGAACTTATGCGGCTCGCCATCCCCCGAAGGGTATATACAAATAACCATATGGATGTTGTGGCGGCAGGACTGAAAAATATCTGGGACCGCAGGAATACTATCAAAACCGGTTTTAAGATTGTTCGCGAAGCCCCTATCATGAGGCATTTCACAGTAGAACTTGAAAAGATCTGAGGGATGGAAGCGGCAAGGAAACAGGCAAGGTACAGCCGGCTTTTTTCCCAGCTTGGGGATCTGCTCACCAAAACCGCCGATCCTGATGCCCGGATGGCTACTATCGTGGCTGTCCTGCATAATAAAATGGAATATTTTTACTGGACAGGGTTTTACATGCTGATCGATGGAGAGCTCACTGTGCGCACCTACCAGGGGCCTCTGGCATGCCAGGTCCTTAAAAAACATACAGGCGTTTGCTGGGCAGGAATTGACAGGGGTGAAGTTGTAGTTGTTCAGGACGTTAATCAATTTCCCGGGCATATTGCATGTGATTCAGCATCCAATTCCGAAATTGTGATCCCCCTGAAAGACAAATCAGGAAAAATAACAGGAATCCTGGATGTCGACAGCAAATCACTGAACTCATTTGACGAAATTGACGCCCGATGGCTCGAAAAGATAGTAGCCCTGATCTGAGCCGTGAACCGTGAACCGTGAGCCGTGAATCGTGAATCGTGAACCGTGAGCCGTGAATCGTGAACCGTGAACCGTGAATCGTGAATTATCAAGCCTGCACATGAGTTTTCTTGAGCTTTTCCTTATTGCCATCGGCCTTTCAATGGATTGCTTTGCGGTTTCGTTAAGCTTTGGGGCGCAGAAGAAGCTCAAAAGAAATGACATCCTGAAATTCGCATTCTTTTTTGCATTGTTCCAGGCTGTTATGCCGGTCATCGGCTGGCTGGCAGGTTCCTCATTAAAATACTACATGGAAAAGGTGGATCACTGGATCGCTTTTGGCATCCTTGCATTCATCGGCCTCAGGATGATCTATGAATCGTTCAGGGATCCTGATGAGAAAAGGGAGGTGGACATCAGGGAATGGAAGATACTGCTGACCCTGTCCCTGGCGACCAGTATCGATGCTCTTATGACGGGTATTAGCTTCGGGTTTGTAAAAGTAAATATTCTTCTTGCCGTCATTACCATTGGCCTTGTCACTTTTCTCAATTCTATCGCAGGAGCCTGGGTGGGTGAAAGATCCATACATATTTCTCCGCGGTGGGCCGAAATCACAGGCGGACTGGTTCTGATCGGAATAGGGACGAAGATAGTACTTGAACATTTGTCAATAATCTGAAAAAGCTTAATTTTACAGGTGAGATGCAGATGATAAGAATAACCAAGGAATTCCGCTTTGAGGCCGCGCATGCCCTGAAAGGCTATGATGGTCCCTGCAGGAATGTTCACGGCCATTCGTATGAGCTTGCTGTTACCGTTACCGGTGCGCCGCTCAGTGATAAGGCCTCGTGCAAATACGGGATGGTCATGGATTTCGGAGACCTGAAATGCATGATCAAAACAAACATCATTGATAGTTTCGACCACGCGCTCATCCTCCATTCTTCAATGAAAGACGAGGGGGCCGTCCCTGAAGGAGAGCCATTCACCAATGTGGTCTATGTGGATTACCAGCCTACCAGTGAAAATATCCTGATAGATTTTGCAAGCCGTATCAACGGGCTGTTACCAGCCGGAATTACGCTTCACCATCTTGTGCTAAGGGAGACTTCTTCGTCCTATGCCGAATGGCATGCCTCGGACCAGGAATAAAATCCTTATCCCTGCCTGTTAAATTAACCTTTAAAACACCGAAATTATCTGGGGACCAGGCGAATATCCACAGTCGGATCTTCTCTGTCTATTTTAATGATATTGAATTCGGCTGCTGCTGAATCCTGGTCGTAGAATGAGGGCATGAAGTTGCGCGTGATTTCAGCACCTGGCAACGGATTGATGCGTATCATGTAATTTCCGTGATCCAGGCCGCCGAACTGGTAATACCCGTTGTCGTCAACAGGCACTGACTTTATAAGCCTCACCGTATCCCAGGGTTTTACCTTGTCATATACTTTAAACAGGTAGGCGGTTCCCCTGCAAATCCGTGTTTCACCGGCATAGGCATGCCCCTGTATGCTGTGCTTGTTTGAATAGGAAGCCCAGATGATGATCAGCAGCAGTATCATAGCTGCGCTCGCAAGTAAAGGGTATAGCCTGGATGAATGTCCAAAACCCGCCACCCTGCTTATAAAAGCAGCCATCCTCCCTGCCTTCACAACCTCCGGTTGTATCCCTTTCCTGATCTTTTCCCAGGCATGTTCGGGAGGAGGAGGCTCAAACCCTGAGAAAGCGTTCCTGTAACGTTCTTCGATGGGATCGGTATCCTGCATGTTTCTTTACAATATCCTTGTTAATATTTTTTTCATTCTGCTTTTGGCCCTGAGCAGCTGTGACTTTGAAGTATTTTCTGAAATTCCCAGCATTTCTGCAATCTCCCTGTGATTATATCCTTCCATTACATGAAGGTTGAACACTGTCCTGTAACCTGTGGGGAGACCCTGGAGTATACTCAGAAGCTCCTTATATGATAACTTAGACAGGGCATCTTCAGGAATGGTTGCATCAGGCATCTCATTTTTTAAACTTATTTCATTCGGGAGTTTCAACTGCTGTTGATAATAATTGAGTGCTGAATTGACCATTATGCGGTGGATCCAGGGATCAAAGTTCTCAAAAGACCTCAGAGTGGGCAGGCTCCTGTACACTTTTATAAAACCTTCCTGGAGAATGTCCTCAGCCGCTATCCGGTTGCTTGAATACCTTAGACAAACACCAAACATGCGGGATGCATAAGCCTTATAAAGTACTTCCTGACCGCGAGGCTCGTTCCGCAAACATTGCTCAAATACCTCGGCCGGTAAACTCATTTTAAAAGGCTGGATCAGATAAAGGATCTACGAAGATAAAAAAAATCCATGCAAAAAAAAAGAGGCCGTTCATTTCTGACGACCTCTTCCTTGATAGTTTGAGTTGAATGTTCAGGTTAACGAGTTTCGCCGAGTACTGTTAGTTTCTTTATAATTATTTTGCCGTCCGGTGACTGGATCTTCAGAAAATATGGCCCTGACCTGAGTGAAGAAATATCGATTTCCACCGTATTCAAACCTGATTCAATCCTCACTGCATCCTGGATCACTGCTTGTCCCAGGGTGTTGAAAAGCTTAAGGGTCAATATCATGTCTTTCAGGCCGTTAACCCTGAAACGGGCTTTCTGTCCGGGTGCGGGGTTTGGATACAGTTCACTAAGGTAACTGATGTTTGCTGCCGGATCAGCAATCCCGTAAATAATCTGGCCCCCGCTTAGCGTAAATGGAAGCGTAACGCTGGGCTTGCTGTTATCGATGGTTGTCTGGGCCTGGTTGGAAACTATGCCTGCTTTTTCGGGTTTGACGATATAAGTTCCGTATGCAATGTTGTCAAAAATAAAACTTCCTGAGGTGTCGGTGATTGTGGAAGCAAGCGGATTGTTAGCCTGGTCGAACAGCATCACCATCACTTCAGGTATACCTGCCCCGTTTCCACCGAATTTTATTCCTCCCTGGTAAATCTCTCCGCGGATACTTCCGTTACCCGTGGCAGGTGGAACACATTCAACAAGATGGATGGTATAGGGATTCTGGGCCGCCCCGAGGGTAATTAAGTTCGCAGCCTGCCAGGTAAGAGATGATTCACTCAAGTTTCGGGGTAAAAAACAAACTAATCTAATTTATAAATATATGTTAATA
>JBAXBP010000217.1:0-5689 GCA_037141915.1 Bacteroidota bacterium
ACCGTATCAAGCTTGACTCCTTTGCGGATATTTTCTTTAAGGCCGTCAAGGCTTCTTGTATAATAGGTTGAAATGATCCATCGCTTGCGGATACTGTCCCAGTCGAGACGTTCGGCTTTCATCTTATAAACCAGTTCCCGGTTCACGAACTTTTCGATAGTGAACTTCCATCCGCTTTTTGACCTGGCATTGAAGTTCTCAAGATAGATGAAGGTGCCGGGGCTGATCTGGCGGTGGATATTCATATCATTGAACTCCTTGGGGTCTTTGATGTATTTCTTCTCAAAAGCGAACATGCCCTGGTTGGTGTATGGGATGATGAAGTTGGCCAGCACGAAAGAAAGGCTTGCAAGGATAAGGGCCGAAAGTATGTATGGGAAAAGAAGCCTCCGGAAACTGACCCCGCTGGCCAGGATGGCAACGATCTCAGAATCTGAGGCCATCTTGGAAGTAAAGAATATGACGGCGATAAAGGTGAGAAGGTAACTGAAAAGGTTGATGAAATAAGGGATGAAATTGAAGTAATAATCAACGATGATCGCCATCAGCGGAGGTTTTGTGCGCAGGAAATCGTCTATCCTTTCAGAAATGTCAAAGATCACGACAATGAATATCAGCAGTATCAGGGTGAAGAAAAACGTCCCCAGGAATTTACGGATGATATACAGGTCAAAGGTTTTCATCAGAAGATCTCCATCTGTTGATAGTTCATGTTCCGGGCGGGGGGCAGCCAGCCAGAAGAAACAGAGACCCAAAAGTAATAATTCCCCGGTTGGGAGGGAGTACGGAAGCGAATCGAGGTATCCTTGCTTGCCCCCTGAATGATCATTTTAGTGATGTCGGTCGAGGGCACTGCCTGGGCAATAAAGGTACCCCTGAAGTGGATGTGGTAGACCAGCCATGCCGGCATCCACTGGTTCTCATTGAACGTAATTGTTTCTTTGTAGGGATTGACAATAGTAATGGGCAGCGTGATTATTGAATTTGCAGGGAATCGTAATTCTTTCAGCCTGAATTTAAGGCCCAGTTTGTAATGTGAATAGAAAGGTCCCCAGTACCCGTAATAGGTTATGATATGGTTTGAAGTCTCGAAGGATTGCTTGCCGGGCAGGTATCTCCAGGGCTGAAAATCAACAACCATGACTTCCCTGCCCTGCAGGCATTTTTCCATATCGCTCCAGTAATAATACTGGGTGCGGTGACCCGAATAATCGTCCATGGTATAAGCAGGCCTCCCGGTATAGAAGATGTATTTTGAGCAGCGCTGATAAGAGTTCATGAACAGCACCGGCTTGCTGCCCGCTCTTTTTTCCAGTTCCCCTGCCCATTCCTTCCATCCGTATAATTCGGATAAATTGACAAGGCTCCTCGGAAGTTTTAAATAATCATTTACAAGGTAAACCCTCAGCCCGACTGTAAAAACCAGGCTTACTGCTGCCAGTCCGAGTATCCATTTCCTTAAGCCGGCCCTGCTGCTGCATACCTTGTAACCTATGATCAGAATGGGAGCAAAAGCAGGTACCGTCCAGTTGGGCTCGATCTTGCCACGGAAAGAATAAGCCAGGAAAAATAACAGCATGCCGATGGAAGTGAATTTAAGGCTCTTTTCGAAGGTGTCGGCCGGCCTGAATACAATAATGGCCCAGAAAAAGATGAACCCCATCAGCGGTCCGTATATCCCGGCCTGTCCAACGATGTATTCGCTGAAATACTTTAAAATGTTGAACTGCTCAAAACTTCTTTCAAAGAGATGATAATATGCTGTCGGATGATCATTCGCGAAGGACCAGAGGATATGGGGTATCATGCAAATGATCCCGCTTGAGGCAGCAATATAAAGAGAGCGGCTTTTAAACAGCTTCGGGTTCGACATGACTGTGAACAGGATGACTAGTATGCCGTTATACTTGCTGTATATCATGGCTGCCATGATTATGCCCCACACGGCAGCAAGCCATACCGACTCATCTTCGAGCAACTTTTTATATACCAGGAAAAACAGTATGGTGAAAAACAACAGGGGCACATCCGGTGCGGCCATAAACCCCCCGGCCTGAGTTATGATGGCAGAAAAGCCAAGAGCTGCAAATAAAACAGGATCTTTAACCCTGGCCAGCTTTGAGACAAGGTACAACGACAGGGTGCTGATGATCACGAAGAAAAGCCTCACACCGAACTCGTTGTGAAAGATCTCATACCCTGCCCTGATCAGCATGCCGACCATAGGCGGATGTTCGTAATAACCCCATGCTGGTTTCTGTCCGTACATCCAGAACAGGGCTTCATCATCGAACAGCCCGGTGACAGCCGCCTGGATGAAATTGATGAGCAGCCAGCCGAGGAGAATGTAAAGCAGTAAATTTTGGTTTTTATCCTTGATCATTTTTTTAATGTACGGTTTACGAATGTGTAATTCTGATTTTCGCTACCTCGCTTCTCGCTACCTCGCTACCTCTTTTTTCGCCATTTCGCTTTTCGCTTTTTATTTAAAGTCTTTTCATCAGTTTCACAACCATCTCCTGTTTCCAGTCAGCATAATCCCCCTCCTGTATGTGTTTTCGTGCTTCCTTCATCAGCCAGATATAAAAGCCGAGATTATGCATAGTGGCGATCATTGCCGCAAGCATTTCTCCCGAAACGAATAAATGCCTCAGGAAGGCTTTAGAATACAGGGTGTCGGAATATACTTCCCCTGAGGCTTCAACAGGAGAGAAGTCGTCTTTCCACTTTTCATTTTTTATATTGATGATACCTTCCCTGGTAAAGAGCATGCCGTTCCTGCCGTTCCGTGTTGGTATTACACAGTCGAACATGTCTATCCCCAGCGAGATGCATTCGAGTATGTTCGCGGGAGTGCCTACGCCCATGAGATACCTGGGTTTTTCCTGGGGCAGAATATCGCAGACAAGTCCGGCGATGGAGTACATGATCTTCGCTGGTTCACCCACCGACAAGCCGCCTATGGCATAGCCGTCAGCATCTTTTGTAGCAAGATAATTGGCCGATTCCACCCTCAGGTCTTCGAAAGTGCTGCCCTGGACAATGGGGAATAAGGCCTGGCTGTAACCATGAGTACATTCAGTTTCATCAAAACGGATAAGGCAGCGGTCAAGCCATTTATGGGTCCGTTTCAGCGACTTCTTTGCATACTCGTATTCGCAGGGCCAGGGGGTGCATTCATCGAAAGCCATAATGATATCGGCTCCAAGTGAACGTTGAATATCGACAGCCGACTCGGGGGTGAACTTATGCCTGGAACCATCGATATGGGACTGGAAAACAACCCCGTCGTCGGTGATCTTGCGGATATGTGAAAGTGAATAGATCTGGAACCCGCCGCTGTCGGTGAGGATAGGTTTTTCCCAGCCGTTGAATTTATGCAGCCCTCCTGCGTCGGAAATGATACTTGTGCCTGGCCGAAGGTATAGATGATAGGTGTTGCTGAGCATGATCTCAGCTTTGATCTCATCCCTCAGGTCCTTAATGTGCAGGGCTTTCACTGCACCGGCAGTGCCGACAGGCATGAAAAAGGGTGTGTGGACCAAACCATGATCAGTGATCAGTGACCCGGCCCTGGCTTTGCTTCCGGGATCGCGATGTTCAACTCTGAAATTCATCAGTCAGAAACAGGATTCTGGGATTTAAGAAATTAACGAAGCTGCCTATTTATCGACAAAGGTAGGTTTTTATACCGGATTCTGAATATCTTTGCCGGCACCCAAAGTTAAATCTTGTTAAATGCTTGACAGGCTTGTAAATCTCAACACCATTCCACTGGCATTGCTGATCCTTCTGACCTGCCTTTTCCTTATCCAGATCATCTATTACCTGGTAATTTTTATACGTCTTGCCAGGTATAAACAGCCCCAGCCATCAGCAGACAAAAAAGGTATTTCGGTAGTAATCTGCGCCCATAACGAGTACTATAACCTTAAAGCAAACCTGCCACTGATCCTTGAACAGGATTACCCTGAGTTTGAAGTCCTGGTGGTAAACCATGTCTCTGATGACGAAACGGGTTACCTGCTCAGCGATCTGCAGCGTGAATATCCGAAGCTTTCGAGCATTGAGATCCATGAAGACCTGAATTTTTTCACCGGCAAGAAATTCCCCCTTGCCATCGGGATAAAATCTGCGAAATATGACAGGGTGCTTTTAACCGATGCTGACTGCAAACCTGCATCGCGCAACTGGATCTCCTCTATGCAATCCGCATACCATAACGGAAAGGAAATTGTTTTAGGTTACAGCCCTTACAGCAAGTCCAAAGGCCTTCTTAACCGCCTGATCCGCTTTGATACCGCGCATATCGCAACCCAGTACCTCTCGTACGGACTGGCCGGGATCCCCTATATGGGCGTGGGCAGGAACCTCTCGTACCTGAAATCTCTGTTTTACGACAGCAAGGGGTTCATCCCGCATTACAGGGTCAGGTCGGGTGATGATGACCTCTTCATCAACAGGGCTGCGCGAAAGTCCAATACTGCCGTGATGGTTCATCCCGACAGCTTCACGATCTCGGAACCGAAAAAGACTTTCAGCCACTGGATACTCCAGAAGCGGAGGCATTTCACAACGGCAGGCCACTACCGGTTTTTGCACCGTTTCCTGCTCGGCCTCTATACATTCGACCTGTTCTGGTATTTTGTTCTGTCGGTGCTTATGCTGGCGCTGAACTATTCAGTCATTCCCGTGGTCGGGATGTTCGTGCTCAGAATGGCCATGCAATACCTGATCCTGGCACCCTGTTTCAGGAAGCTGGGCGAAAAAGACCTTGTCCTTTTTATTCCTTTACTGGAAATAGTACTTTTGTTTTTGAATAGCGGGGTAGCAGTCGTAAATGTTTTCCGCAAGCCGAAGAAATGGAAATAGCCAACCATCTTACCGATAAAGGGCAGAGGGATTACCGCCTTGTTCAGCTTGCAGTGAAGGAAGGGGACCAGAAGGCATATGCCGAGTTGCTGAACAATTACCGTGACTCCCTCTACTTCATGATGCTCAAGATGACGGGGAGCCCTGTGGATGCTGAGGATCTTACGATTGAAGCTTTCGGGAAAGCGTTCAGGAACCTGGCCCAGTATACTCCCGATTATGCATTCAGTACCTGGCTGTTCAAGATCGGAGCCAATAACTGCATTGATTTCCTTAGGAAGAGCAAACGGATACAGTATACCGATATTGAATGGGGTGACGAAGAAAATCCTTCGGATCTTTCTGCAAATATACCTGCCACCACGCCTGACCCCGAGGAACATATTATTGCGAAGCAGAAGGTGCAGCTGATGCACGAGGTTGTGGAAAAGCTGAAGCCGCATTACCGCCAGCTGATCGAGATGAGATATTTCAAGGAATGGTCATACGAGGAGATAGCCTCCTCGCTGGATCTTCCCCTCGGCACCGTAAAAGCCCAGCTGTTCAGGGCCCGCGAGCTTCTATACCAGATACTGAAGGATTCGCAGGATAAGATTTGATTCTTGAAGGTTTGAAGGTAATTGAATACTCGAATAATCGAATAACGAATTTTGAATTTCGAATGACTTTTCACCATTTCATTATTTATTCGCACCAATTGTTTAATTCATTTGTGTGCTCATTTTGGCAAAGCCGAACACCATCTCACCATTTCACTATTTAATATCACTGTTGTCCGGTAAAACTTTAAAGTAGGGTTGGCCGGTTATGACCAACC
>JBAXBP010000218.1:0-5633 GCA_037141915.1 Bacteroidota bacterium
CTTTAAAGGCAGGGGGATGGCTTTCAGTGAAGTCAGGGAATACCAGTTCGGTGATGATATCAGGAATATCGACTGGAATGTGACAGCCAGGTTTAACCATCCTTACATCAAAATATTTGATGAGGAAAGGGAGCTTACGGTTATGCTGCTGATCGATGTGAGCGGGTCAAACCATTATGGTACCAGGAAAACCCTGAAGGAGGAAATGATCACGGAAATTGCGGCAGTACTGGCATTCAGCGCAATCCAGAATAATGATAAAGTGGGGATGATCTTTTTCAGCAATGTCATCGAAAAGTTCATCCCGCCTAAAAAAGGGCCGTCCCATATCCTGAGGATCATAAGGGAACTTGTGGATTTCAAGCCCCGGGAGAAGGGTACGAACCTTACTGAACCATTGCGTTTCCTGACGAATGCGATTAAAAAACGATGCACCACTTTTGTCATTTCCGATTTCATGGATCGTGGTTTTGTCGATGCGATCAAGATCGCCAATAAAAAGCATGATCTAATATCGGTGCAGATCTACGATGAACGTGAGACCGTGCTTCCCGATGTTGGTATCATCAGGGTGATGGATGCGGAAACCGGGGCTCTGCAGTGGGTCGATACATCGGATTTCAGGCAGAGGGCCTATTTTAAAAAATGGAATGACGACCAGCAGGCTTTCCTCAACGATACTTTCAAGAGAAGCGGGGTTGACTGGGTTAAGATCAGAACTGATCAGGATTATGTTAAACCACTGATAAATCTCTTCAGGAAACGGGGAGCAAGAAGATAATTGACATGCAGTTTAAGCAAACAGTTTATTGCAGCTGAATTAAAAAGTAAATGAGGATATTACGTTTCATCGGTATTGCTTTGCTCCTTCTCGCAGGACAGCCTTCCTGGTCCCAGGATGTAAAGGCAACAGCAAAGCTTGATACCGGCGCTATGCTGATCGGCGACCAGGTGCGGATGAAGCTGAAGTTTGAAGCGCCTTCAGGAACCCAGGTGATCTGGCCGGTATTCAATGACACCATACTTGGTAATATTATTGTGATCGGCCGTTCAAAGATAGACAGCAGTTTTTCAAAGGACAGGAAATCCCTTACACTGACCCAGGAAGTCAGGCTTACCAGTTTCGATTCAGGGTTTTATACCATTCCTCAGATACCCTTCCGGTACAGGATACTTCCCGATACATCAGTCAGGATTGCATCTTCAGGGCTCAGCATGCTGATGGTACACACCATGAAAGTGGATACTACCAACGTGATCAAGCCAATCAAAGGACCCCTTAGAGTGCCTGTCACTTTTCTTGAAGTTTTACCGTATATCCTTATAGCCCTTGCTGTTATCGCTCTCATTATTCTCCTGGTATGGTACCGGAAGAAGAGGAAAAAACATGAGCCCCTGATCCAGATAAGGCCTAAAGTGAGGTTACAGCCTCATGAAAAAGCTTTGCAGGAACTTGAGAAACTCAGGACTAAAAAATTGTGGCAGGAAGGAAAGGTTAAAGAATATCATAGTGAGCTTACCGATATCCTGAGAATATACATCGAGACCGGGTTCGGAGTTCCCGCCATGGAAAGCACAACCTACGAGATCATTCAGAAACTCAGGCAGGACAATGTATTTGCGAAAGCACTCATTGAAAAACTTGACAGGCTGCTGCAGAATGCCGATATGGTGAAGTTTGCAAAGATGGTCCCCCTGCCCCAGGATAATGAAACTGCCCTGAATGCAGGAATTGAATTTGTAAACCAGACTGTAAGGCCGGTGGCAGAAATACCCCGGGCTGAAACGGTGAACAGGATAAACCAGGTACCCCAATCATAAAAGTATGCACGGACTGACCTTTGCAAACCCGGGTTTTCTTTTCCTGCTGCTGATCGTCCCTGCGCTGGCCGTATGGTATTTCTTTCGCCGGAATGTGAATCCTCCCAGCATGCAGGTCAGTTCCACCCGCGGTTTCCGGAAGGATTATGTTCAGTGGAGGC
This sequence comes from Bacteroidota bacterium, assembly GCA_037141915.1. Taxonomy (GTDB): domain Bacteria; phylum Bacteroidota; class Bacteroidia; order Bacteroidales; family FEN-979; genus CAIRDP01. The sequence goes on from JBAXBP010000218.1 coordinate 1,983, forward strand.
ATTATCTGTACAATGGACTGTATGTTACCAGGCTCCTTGCAATAACCCTGCTGATCATTGCCATGGCAAGGCCCCAGACGAGCCTGAGCCGGCAGTCGGTCAATGTTGAAGGTATAGATCTTGTGATTGCACTTGATATCTCCGGATCCATGCTGGCCCAGGATTTCAGGCCCGACAGGCTTGAAGCGGCAAAGGATGTCGCCATGGATTTCATCGATGGGAGGCCCAACGACAGGATAGGTCTCGTGATCTTCAGCGGCGAGTCATTTACACAATGTCCCATCACTACAGATCATGCGGTGCTTAAGAATCTGTTCAAGGAGATCAAAAGCGGGATGATTGACGATGGCACAGCCATTGGCGACGGGCTGGCGCTGGCCATAAGCCGGCTTAAAGACAGCAAGGCTGTAAGCAAGGTAATCATTCTCCTGACCGATGGTGTAAGTAATATGGGGTCTGTGGATCCGATTTCGGCCGCGGAGATCGGTAAGCTTTTCGGGATAAGAATTTATACCATAGGTATTGGGACCATGGGGTATGCTCCTTACCCTGTGCAGACACCTTTCGGGATACAAATGCAGCAAATGAAAGTCGAAATCGACGAACCCCGGCTCGTAAAGATTTCACAAATGACGGATGCGAAATACTTCAGGGCCCAGAATATTACCAAACTAAGGGAAATCTATAAGGAAATTGATAAAATGGAAAAAACCAGGATAGATGTGACGGAATTCAGGAAAAGAAAAGAGGAATTTTTTCCCCTGGCACTGATCGCATTCATTCTCCTGGCTTTTGAGGGATTTATAAGATATGCAGTTTTAAAGACCATACCGTAAAATTACAGCATGTTCAGGTTTGCACATAGCATTTTCTTTTTCGCATTTATCCTGATACCGGTATTTGCCGCGGTTTTCATGGTGTTCATGATCAGGAGGAAGAAGGCGATGGATCTCTACGGGGAAAATCAGCTCCTGAAGATCCTTGCACCTGAATTTTCAGTTGCCAAGCCTGTTGTAAAATTTGTACTTTTCTCCCTTGCCCTTGCGGCAGTTATCATGACCCTTGCTGACCTGCAGTCAGGGTCAAAAATCGAAAAGGTCAAAAGAAAAGGGATTGACCTGGTGATTTGCCTCGACGTGTCAAACTCGATGCTGGCGCAGGATATCAGGCCAAACCGCCTTGAAAGGGCTAAACAGGCGATTTCAAAACTTACCGATAAACTCGAAGGGGACAGGATCGGGCTGGTAGTTTTTGCCGGGAGGGCATTTACTCAATTGCCTATCACGACTGATTATGCAGCAGCCAAACTTTTTGTGAGCACTGTCAATACCGGGATGGTGGCTACCCAGGGGACCAATATAGGAGATGCGCTTAAGCTGGCAATTTCAAGCTTCGGAGAAACAAAGCATAATAAAGCCATCGTTCTGATAACCGATGGTGAAGACCATGAAGGACAGGTACTGGAACAGGCCGAGGCAGCCGCTAAATCGGGTATTATCCTCTATGCGATAGGTATGGGATTGCCTGAAGGTGTGCCGATCCCGGTTTTCCAGGGCGACATCCAGACAGGTTATAAAAAGGACAGGGACGGCAATACAGTCATCAGCAAACTTGACGAAACTATACTGAAACAGATCGCCAATGTCGGTAAAGGAATGTATGTAAGGGCAAGTAATTCAGATGCAGGGCTGAATACCGTTTTTGATGATCTGGAGAAGATTGAAAAATCGGATATTGAAAGCAAACAGTTTTCTGATTTTGAAAGCAGGTTCCAGTATTTCGCTGGCCTTGCCCTGTTGATCCTGGTACTTGACCTTTTTGTTTTCGAGAGAAAAACCAGGTGGCTCAGGAATATTAAACTTTTCAGGGATTTTTAAGATGAAAACAAAGCTGATTTTATTGTTGCTTTTGTTCCTGCCGGCGGTTCATGTTCTTGCACAGAAAGAAAATAAGCTTTTACGCAAAGGCAACAGCCAGTACGACCAGGGAAACTTTAAAGAAGCTGAGAAGGATTATCGTAAGGCTTTGGAAATCAATAAAGAGTCTGTTAAAGGGCAATTTAACCTTGGAACAACAGTATTCCAGGAAAAGAATTTTGAGGAATCGGCCAAACTGTACGGTGAGCTTGCAGGCAAGAACCAGGACAAGGATATCCAGGCAAAGATCTACCATAACCTGGGAAATTCCTATATGGAAGCTAAGCAATATGACAAGAGCATTTTGGCCTATAAAAATTCCCTGATGAACAATCCTTCGGACCTGGATACCAAGTATAATCTTGAATATGCTAAGATGATGTTCAAGAAACAGCAGGATCAGCAGAAAAAAGACCAGGATAAAAAGAATAAGGATAAACAGGACCAGAAGAAGGATAAAAAAGATCAGAATAAGGACCAGCAGAAGAAAGATCAGCAGAAACAACAACCCCAGGACCAGAAGAAGCTGAGCAAAGAAGATGCCAACAGGATGCTGGAGGCGCTGAAAAATGATGAAAAGAAGACCATGCAGAAGGTGAAAAAGGAAAAAGTCAAGGTGCAGGTCACAGGCATTGACAAAGACTGGTAATCAATTTTAATGTAAATTGAGAGCGGTAATCGGTGTACAATAATATATATATGGTGTTCAGAAGGCTTTTATTGATTGTTGGATTTCTCGCCATTTTCGTTGTCGGCTTCTCCCAGGATGTTACATTCCAGGGGTCAGCCAAGACAGCTGTCGTTGTTGGTGAGTCATTTACCTTGACATATACCCTGAACAGCCAGGGTTCTGACTTCAGGGGACCCAGGCTGACCGGTTTTGATGTGATCAGCGGGCCTTTCACTTCAACCTCTTCCTCCATTCAGTCGGTCAATGGCCGGACGACCATGTCGGTTCATTATTCTTTCCAGTATATACTTCAGGCCAACCGTGAGGGCACTTTCGATATCCCGCCTGCAACAATTAACATTGACAGGCGCACCATAACATCGAATTCAATAACCATAAAAGTTGTAAAAAGCGGGGCCTCCCAGTCAGGAAACAGCCAGGGGCAGCAGTCCGGGAATCCCCAACAACAGTCTAATGTTCAGTCAAGTCCCAATGATGTTATGCTGAAAGCATATGTCAGCAACTCAAGCCCGCTGCAGGGAGAAGGAATATCGGTAACATACAAGATCTATACAAAAGTCCCTGTTTCCCAGATCATGTTTTCAAAGGAACCTTCGTTCCCCGGATTCTGGTCGCAAAGCCTGACCAAGGAAAAGGAGAAACTGCAGCAATACACCCAGGTAATTGATGGCCAGCAGTATATCGTAGCTGATTTGCGTAAATATACCCTTTTCCCGCTGAAGAGCGGAAAACTTACTATTGAACCACTGGAGGTGGTTTGCCAGGCTCAGATCAAACGGCAATCCAAATCGAGAACCGGGGATCCTTTCTTCGACGATTTTTTCAATGACAGCTTTTTTAATACATCATACACACCGGTAGAGAAATCCCTTCGCGCCAGCCCACTGGTTATCAATGTAAAACCCCTTCCTGCTTCCGGGGTACCTGAGAATTTCGCAGGAGCTGTCGGGAATTTCACTTTCCATACTGAACTCGACAGGACCAAAGTCAAAACAAATGAACCCATCAACCTTAAGTGCGTGGTAAGCGGTGAGGGTAATCTGC
>JBAXBP010000219.1:0-5618 GCA_037141915.1 Bacteroidota bacterium
AGGTTGGTAAATTTAAGCTTAAAAAGTGCTAACATTTAATTGAGGCTAATATATCTTTTATCCAACTAATCAGGATAAATTGGGTAATTGCGTCATTTTCTTCATCAGCAATGTTAAATGCAGGAATTTCCTTTTTTATTTTATCAAATACATCTAGTACCCATCCTCCAGGCCCGGGATAAAAGGGGAGCCATAGGTTTTTTGTAGTTTCATTTATTGATGTTTGGTTTTCAATAAGAGAGTTAAATATAAGACTTCTTAATCGTTCAGCCAGATGACGATAATTAAGCCATTTTTCATGCCAGTTTTCAATCAGGCTCAACCGGAACAAAAAAACTGCTCCTAACAACGCGATAATTTCGAGAGCGATCCATCTTGTCTGATCTGGTGCATATAGAGTTTGGAGAACACCTATTGCAACAGAAATGGCTGCCAGTCGATAAAGCCAGATAGCAGCCCTAATATGAATTTTCTGGTAACGTAATGCAAGGTAATCAGCCTTGGCAAAATGAGGTAATATTGAATGTAAAAGAGGCTGGAGTCTTTCAGGTTTCAAGTTAGCTTTTATACCATTTGACTCAAATTTTTCCTGATATTCTAAAAATATTCTTTGAAATCCTTTTTTCCTGAAAGCCCGGTCTCTGTTATACTCGGCAACCTGCATAAACCTTGGCGACCAGCCTGCAGGAATTTGAGGGATTACATGAGTCAGGACCTTTATGTATTGATTTCCTTCATAGTCAATTACTTTCTCTGTTTTTTGAATATTCGTCACGATAAGTTCAGGAACCTCGGGGTCAATTGCATTGATCCAAACCACCAGACGATTGACAGAACAAGCATATTCAACAATTTCAGCTGTACCGCCTTTGCCATTTGAGGGTTGTCCATCCCAAACGGCAATAAGTAATTCGCATGAATCAACCAATTCTTTTCCAGCCTGTTCATAACCATCCTCATGTGAATAGATTGATTGGAAAGACGAATGGATCAGTTTCTCTTTATTTTCAGCTTTTTCAAATAATTCATTGAATTCATTAAGGTCATCCGGATCATCAAAGTCCTTTCGGTATTCAGATAAATTGAAGGGCAGAATGACTTGTAAAGAAGCCTGTAGATGTTCCATCGCCGCCCTTGATATTATCCTATCAGCACCTTTTGCCAAGGATGAGATAATATGGAAATGTAAATTCGTCTGACGGTTTGAAGGAGTTTTACCTGGCAAGATTTTTAATTTTGCCAATGACTTTTTGACCTTCCATGTCAATTGACTTTCAGCATTTTGCCATGTTGTATGTCTTGTTGTTTTTGGCTGGTAGGGGTCAGACATTCCATTCGCAAGGGAGGTTGAAATCTGCTTTAAAATCTTACCTATAGCCGCTTCGACAGATGCAGGGTTTTTCAGATGTCTATGACCGACCGCTCCAATTCTTAAAGTGTAAGAGACAGGTTCTGGCTCATCTGGAGATGGTAAGGTTAATATTGGATTTGACTCATGTTTTTCAGACATATTTTAATCCGGATTTGACAAGAGATTAAATTAATTATCAATTATACAGTAGCTTGCGTATTTTATCAACATCAGGATGTGTTACATTCAGTGATATTAACTTATCCAGATCACGCAGAAATACATCTTTATAAGTCTTGGTTTTATCCTCAGGATATTCCTGATCTTTGAATTTCAGGTAAATTAATTTTGCTTCTTCAAATTTGCCTTGGTAAAGAAGGGCAACAGCAAGTTTTGTTTGGATCCATTGTCGACTTTGATCTGTTGACAATCCTTCACGGGCTGAAACCTCTGCTTCGGCAAATAATTGTCTAATAGTTTGATAAAATGAAATGTTCCCATAGCAATCTGCAAGATCAGAATTGAATATAAGTGGATTTGCCTTTGCTACTTCTTTATATAAATTAAAAGCCTCAGTACAACTTGCCTCGGCCAAATCAATATGATTCAAGTCAAATTGCAGGTGAGCATAATTGTCGAGTACTTTCGCAACATCCTTGTTATAGACTTGAGGGTTGGTTTTTGCCAACTCACGATAAATCTTTAAGGATTCAGTGAAACAGGTATCTGCAAGGTCATTTCGATGTAAATTGTAGTTCAGACTACCAATTCCATTCAAAATATTGGCAACATTGGTAAGATAGACCTGAGGCTTGGATTTTGCCAGATCACGATAGATAATTAATGCATTTTTGTAATTAGATTCTGATTTTTCAAACTGTTTGGTAATATTCTGTAAATTGCCCAGACTTTCAAGGGTTATAGCAATATAGTAGTTAAAAGTCTGTGGGTTTAATATGGCTAACTCACGTCTAAGAATCAAAGCTTCATTAAGATTATTTTCCGCCTTCTCATATTGTCCCATTTTTTTATTCAATATTGACAAGTTCCCAAGTAAATTGGCCAGGTACGAATTATAAACCTGGGGATTTGTTTTTGCTAACTCACGGGTAATAGTAATGGATTTGTTGTAACTGATTTCTGATTTTTCATATTGATTCTGCCTCATCTGTAAACTTGCAATATTGCCCAATGTTGTGGCTGAGTAAAAAATGTAAACCTGGGGATTTGTTTTAGCCAATTCATCAAATATAGCCAGTGCTGCATAGTATTCTGTTTCCTCTTTATTAAATTGCTGCATATCATCATGTAAACTGCCTAAATTATTATAATATTTTGCGACCTCAGGATAGTTAATTTTTGAATTCGAGATGGCTAATTTTCTTCGTAAATTCAACGATTGGATTAGGTATGTTTCTGCTTTATCATATTGTTTTAGGGATTGCATTAAAACTCCTAAAAAGTTATAGGTTGTGGCTAATCCAGCCATCGAATTTACTGAGTCTGTTAGGGATAATGTATTAAAAATTTTTAAAGCTTCTTCAAAATTGGTTACAGCTTTGTCAAATTGATTTTGTTGTTTCTGAAAGTTCCCAAGATTATTGTGGATTCTTGCTAATTCCAAGTTGTAAGCCATGGGATTATCATTTGCTAGTTTTTGCATTAAAACAAGAGCTTCATTGAAGTTGATTTCTGCTTGGTTTATCTGATTCATGATTTGCTGAGAAACAGCTAAAGAGCTCATTATTCTCGCTTTGATATAAACTGACTTAGCAAGGGGAAGCGCGATATTATACCATTTTACCGCTTTGTCGAATTGTCTCTGAGACCGAAGAAAATTTGCATAAGCAAAAATATTGTCAACATTTGTTGAATCTGCACTAACAGCAAACTCATATGATTTATTCGCTTCAGAAAATCTAAACTCAGCTGTATATAAGTCAGCCTGAAACATCATTTTTTTAATATTTTGTTGAATGATGGTATCCGCCGTTAACTGCATTTCTTTACCTTCTTTTTCAAGATTAATTCCTTTTGATCTTTGTTGTTTTGCTTTATCTATTTCAGTTTCCGAGTTTACAGTTTCAAGTATTTTTATTGCCTCTTCAATATTACCTTGCTTGAATTCTTCAAACGCACGCTTATGAATAGCTGAACAATCATCGAAATTTTCATGTGCAAACTTCCCGGACAGGTCCTCCAATTGTTTCTGCAGCATGTTAAATTGGTCACCCAATGCTTTTGCTTGTTCAGCGAACATTTTTGAATTAATTACAGCTTTATCTCTTTGCTCCTGTAAGTTCTTTATTTTATTTGCATATCCTTGAGTCAGCCCTGCCAGAGAAATATTATAATAATTTAAAGTGTTTTGTGCGATCAAACCTTCGAGACACATTATAATTTTTTTCCTGTTATTGGGGTCATTTGAAATTAGCCAACTGTTTACTGCATCCTTGTTGACGATTTCATAACCTTTTTTTGAAATTTCAACTACAGTGATTTGGTCCCCCGGTTTTTTACTTGAAAAAGACAACTGAAACAGCCCAGCATTATCGGACTGCTCCGGAATTGTTCCAATTGCTTTTATTTGAACTCCGGGAACAGGTTTATTGCCGCTATTCTGCTCTGTGACAATCCCTTTGACTGTTATCTGTGCACAAATCCCGAAGGGAATTAAAATCAATAAACTAATTAGAATATTTTTCATAACCTTTAATTTAATAACTGGCGAATCTTCAAAAAATCGGGGTTAGTAATTCCTTCTTTTTCCAATTCATCCAGATCCTGTAAAAAGAAATATTTATATTTTTTTGTATGATCTTCAGGATATTCCTTGTCTTTTAATTGCTGATAAAGCGTTTCTGCATCGTTGTATTTTCCTTCAAGAAGCATAGCAATGGCCAATCTTTTTTGAATCCACTGATGGGAGTCATCAATAGCCAGCCCTTTTCTAGCTGAAACTTCTGCCGTAGAAAAATGTTTTCTTTTTAGTTGGTAAAAGGATATATTGCCATAACCGTTAGCGACATCACCATTAAATTTGTTAGGATCCAATTTGGCTAAAAAAGAGAAAATAACAAGGGCTTCATGTAAATTGTATTCAGCTTCCTTATATTGTTTGTTATTTGATTCTGTAATTGAAATATAATTCAGCGTCATGGCCAAAAATGCATTATAAGCATCAGGTTTTGATTTTGTCAATATACGGTAAAGATTTAAAGCTTCCTTGAAATAGAATTCAGCCGTATCATTTTCTTTCATTGTAAGATAAAGGTCTCCAAGAAAAATCATCGATTTTGCTACATCTGGAGTATAAATTTGGGGGTTTGAAATTGATAGCACTTTATAAATTTCAAGTACTTCCTTGAAATATATTTCTGCCTGATCGTACTGTTCCAGTTCATGTTTAATAAGTGCAAGGTTTTTTATGATCAGTGCCAGGTTTAAATTGTATACCTGAAAATTATTTTTCGCAAGGCTCCTGAATAGTTCTAACGCTTCCTTGAAATTGATTTCTGCTTTATCAAATTGCTTTAATGCTTTCTGTAATATGGCCAGGTTGTTCAGGGTAATTGCAAGATCCAGAGTATAAACATTTGGATTTATTTTAACCAATGATCTTCTGATTTCCAGGGCTTCATTGAAATGGACCTCTGCATTTGTATACTGATCACCCTCATCCTCATACGCACCTAAATTATTTAGACATCTGGCCAGTTCCGGATTATATACCTGTGGATTGGTTTTTGCTAATTCTCTTAAAATATTCAAGGCTTCAATGTAATTGGAATATGCCTGGTTAAATTGTCTCATTATTGACTGTAAATTGGCAAGATAATTAAGCGTCTGAGCAAGATCAGGGTTATGAAGCTGTGGATTTTCTTTTGCAAGTTCTCTTCTGATCATTAAGGCGTCCTGAAAATTTCTTTCGGCTTGTTCATACTGATTCATATCCTTTTGTAACCTTGCCAGATTATTTAGTGTCATTGCAACACCGGCTTTAAACATGTCAGGATCTGATTGGGATAAATCTTCATAAATTTTCAGCGCGAAGTTATAATTCACTTCAGCTTTGTCGAACTGCTTTTTATCCTGTTGAAGAATGGCAAAATCATTATGGATTCTTGCAATTTCTTGTTTATGAGTGTCAGGATTGTTTTTGGCTAAATCAGTGATAATCTTCAAGGCCTCTGTATAGCTTGATTCCGCTTTTGGATAAACCACTCCATTTGACCAGTCTCCGCCGATCCAAATTGACCACCCCTGT
>JBAXBP010000220.1:0-5582 GCA_037141915.1 Bacteroidota bacterium
ATCATGCTGAGCAAGTAAGCTGCAATACGTTTGTCAACGTTTTGCTGGTAATCTTTAAAACAAGACCTCACGGCAGCATTAACCTTTTCCATGCTTTTAACCAGATCCTCTTCCTTTGTATCCTTCTTCTCGGCCATTTTTATAATATCCCTGAACCCTCCTGCGAATTTGAGCATTTCAATGCCCTGGAATCCTTCGGTAATGTAAATACCTGCCATGTCGCAGGGATAAAGCCGTGAGTAAGTACCTTCAGCAACAGGAAGAAGTTTGCCGTATTTCTTTGCCCTTTCCTGGTCGGCATTGGCCCAGGCAATAAAGCCATCCTGTTGTTCGGTCTTTGTTCCAACGGTGTTCAGCTGCTTTACGCCCCTGCTCTCCCCCATCATCTTTTTCCAGCCATTGGCTATCCCTGCCCGTTTTGAAGCATACTGTATCCTGGTCCGGGCATCAGCGTTCATGGCTTCTTCAATGATGTCGAGCCTCTTTTGCCTGAATGCCACTTTCAGCGGGTTCTCTTTGAAGGCAATCAGGTCAACCCCGTACGAAGTCAGATTTTCCCTGGTCGTTCCGGGGAACCCGAATACCATGGTAAAATCTCCTTTTTCAACGCCCCTGAGTGAAACAGAAAGATACTTTTTAGGTTTGTAGGGAACGTTTTCCCTGGAATATTCCGCAGGTTTGTTATCCTTCGACGCATAGATCCTGAAAACCGAGAAATCACCCGTATGCCTTGGCCACACCCAGTTATCTGTATCACCACCGAAACTACCGATGCTTGAAGGCGGTGCCCCTACAAGCCTTACATCCCTGAACACTTCGTTGATAAATAAATAATACTGGTTGCCATTATAGAAGGGCTTTACTTTTGCCTCGAAGACTGTTCCTGTTACACTTTCCTTTTCGATTTTATCGATGTTCTTTTTGATGATATTGCCTCGGTCCTTTTCGCTCAAATAAGGAGTAATACCTTCGAGGACTTTTACACTCACATCTTCCATTCTTACCAGGAAAGTCACCGTTAAGCCCGGATTCGGAAGCTCTTCCTCAGGGGACCCGGCCCAGTACCCTTTTTTAAGGTAATCATGTTCCAGGCTGCTTTGTTTCTGGATCGACCCAAAGCCACAGTGATGGTTTGTAAGCAGCAGACCGGTTCCCGATACAAGCACGCCTGTGCATCCGCCTCCAAACTGCACAATTGCATCTTTCAACGAGGAGTTATTGATGCTGTATATATCTTCGGCACTTAGCTTCAAACCAAGTTTCTGCATCTCGTTTATCCTCTGGCTAAGAAGGATGGGAGGCCACATACCTTCCTCGGCCTTCAAGAGGTATGGCAGGAAATTCAACAGGATCACGACGTAAAGAATAATCTTCTTCATAAACAACAATCTTTAGTAGTTTTTAAGGCTGAACCGGAGGTAGCATATCTTCTTCCCAATCCCAAGCCAGATATTTTCATAATGAGTCTGAAATCTTGTTACATCCCCTATGGTATCCGAATTATAAATGTCATCCGATGAGACCTGGATTTCACTGCTATATTCTCCTGCTACTGCCAGGGAATATTCGTAAAAATTCCTGTCATCGGTTTTCAGGTGAATAATTCCCCCGGGCTTCATGATCTTCTGATATTTCTCAAGAAAGCGTGGTGAGGTAAGGCGTTTCCTCTCTTTCCCGGGCTGGGGGTCAGGAAAGGTGATCCAGATTTCTGAAACTTCTCCAATGCCAAAGTAATGTTCAAGATGGTCAATCTGGCTGCGGATAAAAGCCACGTTGCCCAGGTTTTCTTCTTTCACTGACCTGCACCCCCTCCAGAGCCGGGCTCCTTTTATATCTATCCCGATGAAATTCCTGCCGGGATATGATTTTGCCAGCCCTATGGTGTATTCGCCTTTTCCGCAGCCTAATTCAAGGATGATGGGATTTGAATTCCCGAAGAACTTCTCACCCCAAAATCCTTTAAGGTGAAATACTTTAATGAGCTCGTGAAACCTGAATTGAAACAGAAACGGAAATGTCAGATTTTCCTGAAAATGGATCAGTTTCTTTTTCGGCACATGAAAAACTATTTGGCAAGCAGCCAGGCGCCTGAGAATCCTTTCGCTCTGGCTTCGCTGAGCAGGCCATCAGCCTGGGATTCCTTGTTTGTAGTGGTGAGAGCCACACGGTAAAGCCCTGTCCTGGAACGATCAAAAATTCCGGCATTCATTCCTTTTGAACCGGCATCCTCAATGCATTTCATTGCATTCTCACGAACTTTGAAAGCCCCGATGATAATTGCGAAATTATCATCTTTCCTGATCTTTTCCTGAACAGGGGATGAAGCTGTTTCAGAGTATGTTGCCGGGGAATTATCATCCATATCAGGAATCAGTATGGGCTCCTTTTTAACAAGACTTTTCTTGATGGTATTATTCTCTGGGATCCTGACGGCCGGTTGTTTGGCTGCATCTGCAGTAAGATCCATCGTCGGTTCATTGGCAGGTTTGGCTGCGGCAGCAGCTGTAGGTTCGGGGTCGCTGAAGATCGAAGGAATGGCACCGTAATCATAATTGATCTCGGGTCCCTGTGCAGGAGCCTCCTTCTTCTCATCGAGAGAAGATTCGGAGAAACGCGTGAACACCGAACTCAGGATACCAGCATTGTTTACCGAAGGATTTCTGAGTTTGTCATACTGTGTTATCCCGATGATGGCAGCAGCTCCAATAGGAATTGCAAGCATTGCAGCCCACTTAAGGGAACGGGGGAATTGCCTCTTTGGAGGGGAGATATCCCTTTGCTGGGGCACAATGGCCTGTTCAAACCTTGCAGTATATGAACTCCTGTTGACGGGAGGTGAGATAAAAGTCTGTAATCCGAAGGCATCCGGCAAGAGATTGTAATCCTTTGCCTGTTCGAACTGCAAAGTGCCTTCACGGCCGGCAAAAAGCCTTCCCACTTCAGGAATGATGAACGACTTCCCGCTTTTAACCATATGCCTGATACTGGTGACCATCTCATTGACCAGGGCCAGTGCATCGGCATACGACACTCCTTCATCTGTAACTAAACGGTTACATAATAAACCATCGTTCTGCTTCAGGTTTATATTGAATAAAATCTTTTTGGAAGGAGGAATAAAAGAATGGCTTACCGGATCAATGCGCGCAGGAGCATAATTGCCAATAAAACCGCCATAACCCGGAAGAATCACACAGTCATGTTCCTCCAACAACCTGGCTATAATTACTCGCACATCCATAAATTCCCGAATACTTGATGCGAAGATACGTAAATGAGGTGTTAAGCCTTAACCCCTGTTAGTAAGTTTTAATAAATCGGCAGGACTGTCAATGGCAACACTCTCATAACCGGTTTCTTCAAGGATGATGTCAAACCCGTTCTCCAGCCACCTGAGCTGTTCCAGTGATTCTGCTGTTTCCAGCGGTGAAGGAGGAAGTTTCACGATCTCCTCCAGGACATCCGGCCTGTAGCCGTAGATCCCGATATGCTTGAAAAAATCATGATGTCCAAGCCATTCTGCAGTTACAGCACCCCTCACAAAGGGGACTGAAGCACGGCTGAAATAGAGTGCGTTCCCGTGTATTCCCGCAAGCACTTTCACGACATTGGGATTGTGTAGCTCCTCTGCAGATGTAATCTTTTTCATGAGAGATGCTATCAGGGCTTCCTTTGTACTGAAGCAGCCTATCACCTGCTCTATCTGGCCGGGATGAATATATGGCTCGTCGCCCTGGATGTTTACAATCACATCGTACTCTGTTCCCTGTTTGCGCATGGTTTCACAAACCTCACTGCACCGTTCTGTTCCGCTCCTGTGAGCGGAAGATGTCATCATGGCTTTACCCCCGAAAGAAACGACATGATTCTCAATGCCGGCGTCGTCGGTTGCAACGATCACCTCCGAAAGGCTTGTGCATGACAGAGCCTGCTCATAGACCCTCCTGATCATGCTTTTACCATCGATGACCACCAGGGGTTTGCCGGGAAATCTTGTTGAAGAATAACGTGCCGGTATGATTCCTAGAACTTTCATCTGCCCGGGGCACTAGAACAGACCGTGAAGTTCGGCATTCACCTTATCGATGACAACCCCGAGGTGTTCGGCGTTTTCATTGAATTTCAGGTTGTCGACATCGATGATAAGGATCTTCCCGAAATTATAATTCTCAACCCAGTCCTCATACATATCGTTGAGGTTTTTCAGGTAATCTATCCGGATAGCACTTTCGTATTCCCTTCCCCTTTTCTGGATCTGATTCACGAGAGTCGGCACAGTGGCCCTGATGTAAATGACAAGGTCGGGAGGTTTGATCAGTGAACTGATCAGTTCGAACAATGACTTGTAATTTTCGAAATCCCTTGTGCTCATCAGGTTCATCGAATGCAGGTTAGGTGCAAAGATGTGTGCATCTTCATAAATCGTGCGGTCCTGGATCACAGTCTTTCCCGACTTCCTTATTTCGATGATACGCCTGAACCGGCTGTTCAGGAAGTAAACCTGGAGGTTGAACGACCACCTTTGCATGTCTTCATAAAAACTATGCAGGTATGGGTTGGTGTCCACATCCTCGAAATGTGCTTCCCATTTCAGGTTCTTGGCAAGCAGTCCGGCAAGGGTTGTTTTTCCTGAGCCTATATTTCCAGCAACGGCAATATGCATATATCGGAATTTACTGTCAAACCTACATGAATTTTATGAACTGGACAAATACCATGAAAAATTTAGGAAGGTTTACTGCTCTGGTTTGGCTGAAGCATGGCGAGAATCTCATCCACATATTTCCGTTCATTGGCAAGGCGGGGAACTTTATTCTGACCCCCAAGCTTGCCTTTTACCTTTAGCCATTCGTAAAATGTGCCTTTGGGTATAACATGTATCATAGGCGCTCCAAGCAAAAGGTCGTGGTACCTCTTTGCTTCATAATCGGAATTCAGCGACTTCAAAGCATTGTCAAGTGTTTCGGTGAAAAACCCCAGGTCCTCAGGTTCAATTTCAAACTCAATCAGCCACTCATGAGCCCCTCTTTGCTCACCATAATAAACAGGGGCAGCTGTATATTCACTGACCATGGCATTGCACCTGCTGCACGCAACCGTTAAAGCTTTTTCCGAATTATCGATGATCAGTTCTTCCCCGTATGCGTTGATAAAATTCTTTGTACGGCCGGTTATCCGGATGCGGTATGGCATCACTGAAGTGAACTTTACGGTATCGCCAAGCATGTAACGCCATAAACCGGCATTGGTAGTAATTACAACAGCATAATTGACGCCTGCCCGGACTTCATTCAGCGGGATCACGCCCGAAGTATCGTAACCGCCATCCACAAGAGGAATAAACTCATAGAATATACCGTAATCAAGCATCAGCAGCATATCATTGGCCCCAACCCTGTCCTGTATCCCGAAAAATCCCTCACTGGCATTATAGGTTTCAAGGTAGTTCACCTTATCGGAAGGCAACAGCCTCCTGAACTGTTCCCTGTAGGGAATAAAATTCACGCCCCCGTGAATATATAGTTCAAAATTCGGCCACACCTCAATCAGGTTCCGTTTGCCTGTGATCTCAAGCACTTTTT
>JBAXBP010000221.1:0-5580 GCA_037141915.1 Bacteroidota bacterium
AGGTTACCGTTTTCAGATGCTACGCGATCAAGGATCACCGCGGTCTCGGCAAAGATCTGCTCATGCGGGCCGGGGGGCAGGAATTTCTTCCACGGGGGAAGAAAAAAGTTCCTGATCAGGTAATGATCGTAAAACGCAGCTGCCGAAGCAAAGTGGTATTTGAACCCGTCGGGCTGAACCGAGCGGATGTGAAATCCATTCTCAAGTATCAGTACCTGCAGGTAATCCACCGGCTTGCGCTTTTCGAAAATATGGGCATCCATGGCTTCAATACTTTCAGCCAGGCCCAACCTGCTTAAAACCGACCTAAGGGCATCATAAAACTCCACCATGGTATACGGAAGGTTCATGGTAAGCACCATCTGGCCGCCGGGCTTGCACACCCTGTAACACTCCCTGAGCACCCCTGCCATGTCATCCACATTATTCAAACCATTATTTGAAATGATCAGGTCAAAATGTGCATCCCCGAATGGTATGGATTCCCCGCTACCCTTGATCGCAAAGGCATTTCCGGCTTCACGCAGCCTTATCTTGGCATCCAGCATTTCAATGGCATCACCTGAGGGGTCGAGTCCGTAAACCTCACTGCCGCTTCCAAGCCGTCCGGCCAGTTCGAGCGTAGGGAACCCGCTCCCTGAGCCTATGTCGAGAACCCTGATGTTCTTTTTATACCTTACTGTCTCCAGCAGCAATAACCCGAACGGGGCCGACCAGAAAGGTAGTTCATCGTATAACAGGGATTTTTCTGATATACACATGTGAAATTTTGTTAATGTTGCAAAACAAAGTTAAGCAATGTCCCATGATACTTCCCTATTCATTTTACTCGCGAAACGACGTGGTGCTGATTGCCCGGGAAATGATCGGTAAAGTACTCGTAAGCCGGTTTGACGGGAAAACGACATCCGGAGTCATCTACGAAACAGAGGCTTATAACGGTATTGTCGATAAGGCTTCTCACGCCTTCGGCGGACGACGGAGCCCGCGAACCGAAATCATGTACCGGGATGGCGGTACTGCCTACGTTTACCTTTGTTACGGAGTGCACTCCCTGTTCAACGTGGTTACCAATAAGGAAGATATCCCGCATGCAGTCCTGGTAAGGGCAGTGAGGCCGCTTGACAACATGAAGCTTATGCTGGAAAGGGCCGGCAAATCAAGGTTTGAAAAGAAAACCGGGGATGGCCCCGGGAAGGTATCTGCTTTGCTGGGTATCCATTATTCCCATACGGGGATAAGCCTTCTTTGTATACCCTCAAATCTTAAACATGATGGAATCTGGATCGAAGACAGGGAAATTATCGTACCGGATCATGCAATTGCCGCTTTACCCCGGATCGGGGTTCAATATGCCGGGAAAGATGCAAAACTGCCCTACCGATTCAGAACAGAACTATTATAATGTACGAATTACAATGTACCATGTACAAATGCAGATCTTTTATTGGTACATTCTACATTGAACATTGTACATTCCTTTACTTGCTTCCGAAGATCCTGAATCCCACTGAAACAAGGAACAGGCTGTTTGTCGATTTCAGGCCGCTATTGTTGACGTCTTTAATGAACTGGTTCAGCCCGTATTGATACCGTATATCAAAAGTTAAAAACAGTACGTCTATCCCGGTGCCACCCAATACGTACCAGTTCGCCGTATTGATGTTGGCAGAGTTTATTGTTCCGGTTCCGCTTACATCCTTTACTTTCTTGTTAACCACAAAAGACGCCTCCGGACCAACTTCGATCCTCCATGTGATGACAGACGAATGAATGATCTTGAATCCCAGTAAAAGGGGGACGTCCATAGTACCCACGGTTACTTTCTGCTGCCACTGGTTCGCAGCTAAATTACCTTCGCTGGTAAACAACGTACCACTCATGGTATACAGCAGTTCAGGAGCGAAATAAAGCCTTTTTCCTATATGGGTCCAGATACCTACATGGAATCCACTGTTAACCTGTGATTTTATCGTGTCGACGTTGGTCGAGAGTTTGCTGGCATTATACCCTAATTTAACACCCAGGGCGAACTGTCCGTATGAAAGCTCGGTTGCTAACATAACTATAGTAAAAAGCAGAAAGATCTTTTTCATTGTGCAGATTTAAATTGCAGATAAATATACTGGTTTTTTGATTCGGCGAAATAAATTTTCGAAGGAACAAATTCCACCACTATGGTTATCAATACAATATAAAACAAACTTCAATAAACCTTTGATGCTTTGACATACAGGATATAACCTGCCTCGCCTGACTTCAGGTTATAGGTAACGGTACGCGTTTTTGCCTTGCCCGATTTTACCGGGAACGTCCTGACCAGGCTGTTCCCGCTGATCGCAAAGGTATCATGCCCTTCGTAGCCCTCGAAGGTCGCGCCCGGCTTCATATCTTTTTCCCCGACGACTGGCATATAGATTTGCGACATTGACTTATCCTTATTCGAGGCTATTCCGATAATGTTTCCATAACTTCCCGAACCCGCGGAAACTGTTGTTATGTATAGTTCGTCAAAGCCGTCCCCATCGAGATCGCCAATCAGCACCTTATTTATGGGCTCAGCGTCCTTGTATTTCATTTCTGCCCTGGGAATGCCTTCAAGCGAAACGCTGATATCGCTTAAACTCTGTCCCTGGGGGTGGGTCTCAAGTACGACGAAAGTCTTACCAGTTTTGGTTTTGAACTTTTTCACTGGGGGTGCCCCTCCTGCAGACTGACCATATGCAACTGCAAATGAAACACTTAACGCCAGGGCCATAATGGCAATAATGACATTTTTTTTCATGAGATCAGGTTTTAAATGTACCCTGGCTTTGCTTTGCAAAGCCAGGGACACACACAATCAACACAAAAACCAACATTTACTCAAAACAACAATATTCACGTATTACGAAGTCTATCTTGTTTTTTGAACTAAAATTTTCCTGGTGAAGTTAATTTCACTACTATAAACCTGTACGAAATAAGTACCATCGGCCAGGGTATAATTGAAGCGGTTGCCATCGGCAGGATGATCGGTCTCGTTTATTGTCCTTCCAAGCATGTCACGGATGATTACCTTATCGATTCTTTTTGCCGATTTGATGTAGAATGAGCCGTCATTCGGGTTTGGATATATGACCAGGGATGGCGTTTCTGACTCCCTCACACCCGTAACATTATCTACGAATGTATGCTTAAGGGGAGAGTAGTCCGACTCGCCGCAGGTATTCATCGCCAAAACCTTGATCGTGGCAATGCCCAGGAAACCCGGATTCCAGTTAGCGGTTCCGGTAGTACCTGTTCCGGTAATAATACCTGAACTTATTGGAAACAGCGCCCATGAGTAGCTATCTGCACCAGCAACCGGGGCGATGGTGTAATCGCTGCTGGTAACATAACTCAGGTTAACGGTATCAGGGCCATTGGGAGCAGCAGGCTGGGCTGGTAAAGGGATCACCGCTACTGATACACTATCACTTTTACTTGTAATGCCATCATTAATGAAAACTGAGTATACCGTATTTACAGAAGGTAAGGCATATGGATTTGGAATGGTCGCTGCGAAACCCGCAGGATTGGATATCCAGGTATAGGTATAAGAACCTGACCCGCCCCCTGCCAAAGCCATCAACTGGGTGGGTTGTCCGATGCAGACAGTATCGGGAGTAGCAACTGCATCCACCGTGAGTGGTCCGCTTACATTCACAAAAACATCATCGTTATCGCTGCATCCATAAACATCGGTAACGGTGAGTGTGAAGTTTACTGAAGCAGTAAGATTTATAGTTGTCGGATTCTGTATATCGGGGTTGAGCAGGTAGCCGGCAGGCTCCCAGTGCCATGTATAGGTTCCTGAACCGCCGTTGACCGAACCGTTGAGTGCAGTCTGGGCTCCGTTCGGAATTGATTGATCAGGTCCGGCATTGGCAACAGGAAGAACATGGACTGTCACCGGGAAAGCGGCAGATGCTGTTCCATTCCCGCAGGCATTGGAGCCATACACTGACAGGTTTCCTGAGGTTGCAGCTGCTGAAAAATTGATGGTGATGGCATTCGTGGAACCTCCGGAAAGTGTAGCTCCGGTTCCTGTATAACTCCATACATAGGTCGTGGCACTGGTAACGGCAGGAACTGAGTATGCAATATTGGACTGGCCCTGGCAAACCGAACCGGAGCCTGTGATTGTTCCCGCAGCACCAGGCATGGGGTTGACAGTAATCGGGAAGTTTGCTGAAACAGGTCCGTTTCCGCAAGAGTTCACTCCAAAAACCTTTAAATTTCCTGAAGTTGCATTACCGGCAAAGGAAATGGTCACTGAATTCGTTGAACCATTAATGGTGGCCCCCGTCCCTGTGTAAGACCATGAATAACTGCTTGCATTGGCGATAACAGGCACGGTATAGGCAACATTGTTCTGAGCCTGGCAAACTATTGCAGGACCGCTGATACTGCCAGCTGCTGCCGGGAGCAGGTTGCCTGAAGCTGTATAACTGACATAGTAAGTGGTTGTTGGCAGGTCGTTCAACACATCCATATTGGAATTCAGGTACTGGCATTCGGCTCCCCCGCTGGCGGTATTGTTAAATGTAAGGGAAGGAGTACCCGAGATCAGGGTGAATTTCAGGTCTGCCAGTTTGCTGCCGTTCGACAGGTTCAGCCCTGATGTCCCGGTCCAGGCGATCACGATCTTCGTCAGGTTGGCCGAAACCACCGTAGCAGTAACACTACATCCTGAAAGGGCCGGGTTGATATTGGCATAACCTGTGTACGTCATCAGGGTCTGGTCAAAATCGAGCCTGAGAGTGAATTGCTTGACCATGTTGAAGTTGTTTACGGTAACGGGTATGGTAAAGGTACCCGCGCTGCAGCCCGCTCCTGCTCCTGCGGTGGTGATGGGTGCATTGGTGGAATAGACGTCGTTGAACACCAGTGGCGTTCCCCTGAAGCTCCGGCCGTTGGTCATGCTCAGGTTTTTCAATACTGTCAAAACATTTGTGGCCGGATTGAATTCCACCAGGGTTCCGAAACCACTGGAGCCCCCGGTATATGAAGTGGCATACAGCTTGTTGTTCAGCAAGGCCCACTCCCCTTCGAAACCGGCCCCATCGGTGAGGGCATTAAAATTGTATATGATGGTAAAAACACTTGTGGCAATGGTATACGAGAAGATGTACCCGTTGTTGTTTGTCCCGCCGTAATTCGTGAAACCGTAAAGTTTACCGTTGTATTCCCTGAGTCCAGCATTGCAGTTCTTAATACCCGCAGGGAAGGTATACTCAACAGTAAAGTTGTAGTTCACCGGATCCAGGGAGAAAATAACTGCATTGCCAAGCGGGACAGGGGGATTCACGTCATAGCCTTTCACCTTGGTCGTTCCGTATATCTTTCCGTTGGAAGCCTTGAGGAAATTTCCTTTATAAAATCCATAGGTATTCGAATTATGCGAAAATTTCCTTGTTGTGAATGTGCTGGTATTGATATCCCAAACAAAGATGCTGTCCCTGAAACATGTGAGGATCTTGCCGGTCGCGACTTCGGTGAGCCCGACGGCTTCGAAATCTTTATTAGATTGAAGATTCTGGCCGGGATAGATTTCAG
>JBAXBP010000222.1:0-5532 GCA_037141915.1 Bacteroidota bacterium
TCATGTAATTATTTGTAATTGATTAAATATCAACATACTATTAATTATAAGACAAATCAATAATCGTATTATAATATCGACATTTTGATTTTCAGTTGTTTACCAGGTATTCTGATCACACAGGAATATAGCCCCGACCTGAGCCCGCCCCTGTAAAAATCAATGGTGTTCCGGCCAGCATGAAATTCATTGCTGAAATCGGCGACCTGGCTTCCGTAAATGTCATAAACTTTAATATTGGCACGTTCCCCTGCCATAAGGTAAAATTCAATGGTTGTAGTCGAATTGAATGGGTTCGGATAGTTTTTGGCGCAGTTGGTCAGGCCGGAAAGGTCATGAATACCTACCGGAACCATATGCATCACGATCAGGCTGTCATTCGGAATGGCGTCAAAGTTCAGCCAATGAGAACCGTTAACATCCAGGGTTACGAAAAAAGGCAGAACCCTGGTTCCCTGCATGATCAAATACACATTGGTCATATTCGGATAGATCATTACCCTCAGAGATAAGGGAACTTTGTAATGGAATATATTATCAGGCAGGTAGTTGGTCAGACTTGTTACCACCTGGTAACTGTTTGAATCGATGAGCGCCAGGGTAGAAATGTCCCTTTCACGTATGTATTTGACCACAGAATCAATGGTTGAGATCCAAAGGTCTTTCTCATGTTCCGCTACGTAATCCACATGACAATGGAACTCTCCTATGGGTACAGGTTCATAACCATTCGTATCATGCATGTTACGGAAACCGTGCCAGCGTTCAATCAGCCATCCTCGGTATCCAATAGCATTATCAATGAACTGGTTGACTTCTTCCAGTGGCGTATCATGATAAATATGCTGGCTGTATAAATTATAGAAGTCATCAGGCTCATACATATTACAATAATTTGAAGTTCCCCTGCATGTCATATAATAATTCTTTGCAGTATCTATCAAATCAGGGTTGCATGCTCCGGAAGGCCAGGCAAATGTTTCACAATGCTGTGAAGGAACCCTTGCATTAATTGTATCCCGTGAATCTTTTAATTCATGTTTGATACTATCCCATTTATTATTCAGAGCAAGAGTCAGCATATCAGGATGATTCTTCGAATGGCTTGCTATCTCGTGACCTTCGGCTGCCATCATATTGGCTGTATCCCAGCCGGGAGCCCATCCTTTTCCTACCCTGTTAGTGACCCAGAAGTAGGTGGCCTTATAATTATGTTCATTCAGGATAGGCCTGGCAAGAGTGACCTGAAACCTGTAATTATCATCGAAGGAAAATGTCATGGCGGCTGTTTTAAACCCTTTCCATGTTCCGATCTGGTAGTCAAAATTCGGTGATGAAGCTTTGCCTTTACCGTCATTGAAGGCGGATAAAGAACTGTTAAGAAATAGTATGAAAAGTATAACAAAAAATCCGGTAAATCCGGATTTTTTAAAAGTTAATGACAGGAAAATTCTACATATAAAACATGTCATGATGATCAGTTTAGCTGTTATTTCACCGGAAATAAAATATCCGTTTCAACTTTTGAGGGATCTTTTTCGGTCATGGGATCAGTGATGTAAATTTCCCATGGTCCGCCGGCGATCTGAAGCTCTGCTTCCTTCACATACTGGTGAAGGTTAAGGTAAACGGCGGCTGTTTTGTCGTAAGGCCCGAAATAATATGCCTTTACAATGTTCATCGCAGGAAAATTCTCGACTTTGACCCTGCCCTTCCCTTTATCGGCTTTTTCAACAGGGATGCCCATATTAAAAACGCTGTTCATTGTCACGGTATCATATTTAATATAAATGGCAAACGGAGCACCCGTACATTTCAGTTTATTGGCTTTTACATATCCCATGAGTTCTCCAAAGCCTTTACCCATGACCTGCGAATAGGTTTTTGGTCCTGCAGAATCCATGACCAGCAAGGTTACCTGTGCCTGCATGGTTGTTTCTTCAATCCTTGGCCATGAAGCCCTTGTTTCGCAAACAGTTTTCAGTTTATTCATGCCTTTTGTAAAATCCGGCCCAAGCATTTTCTCAAGAAGCAGTCCGAAATACCGGGCTGCAGGATTATATCCAAGGTCTCCCTCATCAATCCAGGAAACCTTGCTTGAATCTCCTGCAGTTTCAATGGTGATCCTGCCTTTTGACTGTCGCTTCCCATCGTCAAAGGCCAGGTCGTATGCAAACAACTGACCGGGTTTATATTCAGTGGCTGTCATTTGCCCATTACCAAGTTTTTTGCCATTCCATTTCCAGATGGTGCCAACCTGGCCTTCTTTTCCTATAAGTTCATATACTGCGGTAGAATCAAGAGCCTTTGTCCAGGGTTCCCAAAGGGACCATTTTTTGAAGTTACTTGTCAGATCATAGATCAGTTCAGGCTTGGCTTTAATGTAAACCGAATGTTCCACCTTGTATTTTTTTGGTAAAAGGTAAGACACCAGGACCAGGACAAGGATGACTGCCAGAATCCAGATAACTATTTTTCTAAATGTTTTCATACTTATATAGTTTTAAGTTGTTTCGTTGGGTAAAATTAATCTAAAAACAGCTTAACGCACAACAGACAATCTTTAATTGTTATTTTTGCAGGCGAACAAAAAAACAACTATGAAAATTGCAGTTACCGGAGCCAATGGGCATGTAGGATATAATCTTTGTAAGTCATTGCTGGATAACGGATTCCAGGTAAGGGCTCTCACCCATAAACATACTGAGTCAATCAGTAAACTTGACCTCACCCTGGTAAAGGGCGACGTACTGGATAAGGCTTCCCTGCTTGACCTGATGGACGGGGTTGAAATTGTCTTTCACCTTGCAGCGCAGATCTCAATCACCGGGGACCCTTCGGGTTCGGTCTTCAGGAACAATGCTGAAGGAACCAGGAACATGCTTATAGCTGCTAAAGACCGCAACGTCAAACGCTTTATTCATTTCAGTTCCATCCATGCCTTTCAACAGGACCCCCAGGAAAAGGCCCTGGATGAAAATCGTCCGCTGGTTGGCTCAGAGGCATTTGCCTATGATCGAAGCAAGGCCGAAGGCGAACGGGCCGTTATGGAGGCAGCCAGCAAAGGCCTTGATGCCGTTGTTCTGAGCCCGACAGCTATCATTGGGCCTGCAGACCCTGAACCTGGTCTTACAGGGAAAGCGGTTCTACAGCTTATCAACCGTAAAATTCCTGCCCTGGTTCCAGGGGGTTATAACTGGATCGATGTAAGGGATGTTGTGAGCACTGCGATTTCGGCTATTGAAAAAGCAAGGCCCGGGCAAAAATACCTTGTTGCAGGGAAGTGGCACAGCGTGCAGGAGCTTTCTGCTTGTGTGAAGAAACATTCAGGTGTGAGTACCGTGCAGACCGTGCTGCCTTTCTGGTCGGCAAAGGTTGGGTTGCCTTTCATTACAGCATACAGTAAACTTACCGGCAATGAGCCACTTTATACCAAAGAATCTCTCGAGATCATAGCCAAGGGCAGCAGGTTTATCGACAATTCCAAATCAAGGTCTGAGCTGGGCCTCAATCCCCGTCCTCTTGATGAAACCATCAAAGACCTTATCAGCTGGTTCAATCAAAATAATTATTTAAACAAAAAAGCATGATCACTCCTTCCGTATTTTATGTCATAGTATATCTCTGGATCGCCATCGGCCTGGTGAGTTTTCCTTTTGTCCTCAGGTATGTCGCTCCTTACGGACGTCATACCTCATCAAAATGGGGAGCGATGATCAGCAACCGCTGGGGGTGGATTATCATGGAAGCCCCTGCCCTTCTTGTATTTGTTATCTTTTTCCTGATGGGCTCTCCTACCCACAATGCCCCCACCTGGATATTTTTCAGTTTGTATGCCATCCATTATATCAACCGCGATATCATTTTCCCATTCAGGCTCAGGACCAAAGGAAAGAAAATGCCTATGGCTATTATGTTCATGGCCATTTTCTTCAACCTGGTAAACGGGTTCATCAACGGGTATTACCTCGGCAACCTGGCCGATGAACATACCGCTGCATGGCTGCAGGACCCAAGATTCATAGGCGGGATCATAGTTTTCTTTACAGGAATGTTCATCAACATGCAATCAGACAATATCCTGATCCACCTTAGAAAACCTGGCGAAACCGGGTATGTTATACCAAAAGGCGGTTTATTCAGATTCATCTCATGCCCTAACCATTTCGGCGAGATCCTTGAATGGTTCGGGTATGCGCTGATGACCTGGAGTTCTCCCGGTCTTGCATTTGCTGTGTGGACCATGGTGAACCTCCTGCCCCGCGCACTGCATCACCATCGCTGGTACCAGGCTACTTTCCCCGACTATCCTGCCGAAAGGAAAGCAGTGCTCCCCTATTTTTTGTGAACCGTGACTGGTGAACCGTGAATCGTGATCCGGATTAAAACCAAAGCGGAATCCGTCTGGCCGAGAGATTCCGCTTCACGCCTCCCGAAAACCGTAGCTTAAGGGAACGCCAGGCTTTGGTTATTGTGACCGGTTTGGGGCCGGCCTTTTATCGTATACCTGTATCACAAATATAAAATCAGGCCGGGCCTCAGGTCAATTTTTTCAGGCTGTTTCTGTTAACATTAAACTAACAAGACTTATTAACAATTTGTTAATAAGTCCAATCTCGTAAGAATCTGATTATTATGATGTTCTGCGGGATGAGTACCGGGGGTGTGAATAAACTGTTGAAAAGCTGTTAATTACTCTATAGTGACTATCAGCCCCCGGTTTATCATTTCCGATTTCATTGGCAGGAGAATTCCGGCAACACCGTTCTTAACGGGGCAACGGCCTTTCATATGCGCGATCGTGGCACATTGTTCAGCCTGTTCAGAATTATGTTTGCAAACGTCAACAAGTGTTTCAATAACGAAGTCAAAGGTATTCACCTCGTCATTATATAAAACAAGATCCAGTATATCTTCCTGCTGGGGATGGGTACTGCCCGAAGGATCTTTTTTCTCTTTTGTCATGATGATGAAATTCGCCTGCAATATTACTAATTAAATTAAAAACCAAAGCTTCCTTGCATTATTTTTGTAAAAAGTATGACAGATCTTCTATTACTTACTGAAAAGCTTGATCAACGATTCAAACTGCCACTTCCCGGACTGGAATCCCAGCTAATCATGGCCAGCCGCAAGCGGGTGAATTTTAAATTCCGAACTGGCCTTATGTCTTCAGCAAGACCCAGCGGGGTTTTATTGCTGCTGTATCCGAAAAACGGTGAGATTTGTTTTATTTTGATGAGAAGGCCCGATTATACCGGGGTTCATTCAGGCCAGATCAGTCTTCCCGGCGGGAAGTTTGAACCAAGCGACAGTGACCTGGTGGCAACAGCCATCAGGGAAGCAAAGGAAGAGGTAGGGATAAAGCCATCAGCAGTCAACATCATTGGAACCCTTACTCCTTTGTATATCCCTCCCAGCAATTATATCGTAACCCCTGCTTTAGGCTGGGCTGAACAAAGGCCGGAGTTCAAGGCAGATCCCAGGGAAGTGGACGAAATGATAGAAGTCAGGCTCCATGATTTTCTCGAC
>JBAXBP010000223.1:0-5526 GCA_037141915.1 Bacteroidota bacterium
AATCCGGAACGGCTTTTTTCATGCTCGTTAGAGAAAAGACGCTTTTTTCTTTAATGCCGGGATAAAGAAGAAAGCTCAGAAAAAGAAATCCTTGCCGGGCAGCTTTTATAGGAAAAGCAAGCAAAACCCCACCCACTGTTACTCAAAATTTGCAGCAAATTTAAACTCATGAAAATCTTTTTCGCTAAGAGTGACCGCCTGCAGGCACCGTCACCCTCTGGGTTCATTCAGATTTTAAAAGGAAAATCAGACCTGAACTCTTGCTTAAAATTTTCATTCCGTTTGTGTCCCCAAGCATAAATTTTATTTAACCATGGCGTGCCAGATGCCAAAATAAGTCCGTAGGGCAACGGCCAAAACAATGACAAAATTAACAGCTACCGCACTGAAACCGGGTAACGGAAAACCCACCACTGAAGACCTCGCAGGTCTTGCAGTAGTAAAAACGGTTATCAGTCCTGAATCAAACAAACCTGAAGAGAAGAAAGCTTTGTTGAAAATTGAGCCGGAAAAACCGGTCATTCCGACCCCTGAGCCGAAGAGAGAAATGACCTTGATCGAGAAGATCCTCAAGGTAGAAAATCTTCAGCTTGTCGTTGAGAAAAGAGCCAAGCTGGTCCAGACCCGAAGCGAACTGGAACGTTTCCAGGTTTCTTCAAATGATTTCAATTGCACCATGAGGCTGAATGATTCAGATGGAAATGTCTTCACCACCAGCTTTACTCCTGGTATCAAGAAAGTCATTGATTTTCTTAAGACTTCCTTCGATGCAAGCATCGCTGATGTTGAAAACAAGATCACGTTCTGACTTTCGGCTTTTTTCAAAGAATCGAGCGTTCCGTCGAAAGACGGAACGTTTTTTTTATGATCGTAAATTCAGATTGTAAATGATAATTCTCAATCGTGCAAACATCTCACCGCAAATGCGTTTGATCGGTTGGCGAGATAGTCCGATACGCTGAAATTGATAAGATTCATGCCGTGGGACATGGCTTTGATGGTTCCCGAGGGGGTTGAAGTCCAGAAAATGGTGGCGAAACCTTTGAAGCTCCATGAGAAATTGCTGTAGATCACCCCGCTTTCCTTTGCACGGAATCCCATAATAATGGTATCCTGCAAGGGTTTACCTGCCAGGGCCTGCTGCTGGTAAAAGGTAAACAGGGTATTCCATTCGCTTTGTGTGGGCACATGCCATCCCGGAGGACACAATCCCTGGGCGACAGGAGTACTATTGTATGCCATCAGCTCATCCCACTGATACAATCCTCCGTAAAGAGTACAATTTGAAGCATTGTCGTTGTAACAGTATTTTTCATTAATACAATTATCGGTCTGTTCAGTTGTACCTTGCAGAGAAGTTCCGTAATTGAGGTTTTTTTGCATCCAACATTGGGTCCCAAGCTGAACGGTGGAATAGACCTTGTTATCCCGGATATCGGTCAGGTTCTGACCGCAGTTGAACGAAGGAGCTGCCTGCACGATAATAGTCTTTGATTTGGAATTTGCGCAGGAGAAAGAGTTCTGATAGAAATACACTATGGTTTTTGTACCAATGTCGGCTATGGAAGGTGTAAAAATTCCAGTAGATGAATTCACCCCCGGTCCTGAATAAACCCCTCCGATGGGTACCCCTCCTTTAAGCTTGAACGCAGCAGCATTGATTGTGGTGATACTGTCGAAACACAGAGTAAAAGAAACAGATGGAGAGGCAAGGGCATTCATCACGATGGTGTTCGATGTTACTGGGTTATTGGTGATGCAGGACAGGCTGGAGTTCATCGCGCACTGGACGATATCCCCCTGCACTGGAACGAAAGAATAAGTGGATGCATTGGTCCCTGCATTGACCCCGTTCACTTTCCATTGGTACGATGGTGTAAATCCTCCGTTGGTGGGTATGGCTGAGCAGTTTACCGTGCTGCCTGAACAGAACGGATTGGGAACGGCTGTAATGGATACTCCTGCAGTAAGAGTGTTGATCACCGCTATCGTTACGGCATTGCTGGTTGCCGGGTTGTTCGTTGTGCATACATTGTAGGAAGAGGTAAGCACACAGCTCACCACATCATTGTTCACCGGCGTGTATGAAAAGGTTGATGAGTTTGCCCCGGTGTTCACCCCGTTCACTTTCCACTGGTATACGGGAGTTAATCCTTCATTGACCGGATGCGCTGTGAATAAAACCGCAGTCCCCTGGCAAACCGTATCCGAGGGAGTGGTAATGCTCACCGACACCGTATAGTTCGGGTTAACGGTCATAGTCACCACGTTGCTCGTGGCCGGGTTATTCGTCACACAGATTGTAAGTGAAGAAGTCAAAACGCAGCTGATCTGGTCATTATTAACAGGGGTGTAGGTGAAGGTGGATGAGTTGGTCCCGGTAATGACGCCGTTCACCTTCCACTGGTAGACCGGTGTTAAACCCGGGTTTACCGGCAAGGAGGTAAACAGGACCGAATTCCCGGCGCAGACGGGGTTAAGCGAAGCGGATACCGTCAGGCTTACCGGGTGGTTCTGATCCACCTGCATGATGATCGTATTGCTGGTTGCGGGATTATTCGTTACACATGTTGTAAGCGACGAGGTCATCACACAACTGACCTGGTCATTGTTTAAGGGAATGTATGTGAAGGTGGATGAATTGCTCCCGGCATTAACGCCGTTCACTTTCCATTGATAAACCGGGGATGATCCTTCATTGATCGGATGTGCAGTAAAAAGTACTGTATTTCCGGCACAGACCGGGTTTAAAGAAGAGGTAATGCTTACTGATACCGGCATCTGGGGATTTACGATCATGGTGATGGCATTTGAAGTAGCAGGGTTATTGAAGACGCAGATCGTGTTTGATGAGGTAAGAATACAGCTTACCACATCATTGTTAAGCGGTGTATAGGTAAACACCGAAGAATTTGTCCCGGCATTGACTCCATTCACTTTCCATTGGTAGGAAGGGGAAGAACCTCCGTAGGTTGGTGTTGCTGTATACGTGATGGAAGTTCCGGAGCAAATAGTATTCCCCGATGCTGAAATGCTCACTTTCACCGAATCTCCAGGGTTCACCGTGACCGGGAAATCCACCGCTGATCCGCTGCAACTTCCGATCTTAGGTGTAATATGATAGGTGACAATGCCCGGAGTTGCAAGGGAATTGGTAAGGACCTGGTTAATAACCAAGCCGGAATCTGCTGAAAACCCTGTTACGATGCCCAGGGTAAGGGTTGCTGTCCAATGAAACATTGCACCGGGTGGCACCGACGAAAGAGAAATATTGGTTGATTCTCCTGTACAGATGGTTTTATTCAAAGGACTATTGGCTAAAACCGGGACAGCCGTAGTTAAAAGTTGCACCGTATCCCGGGTCACACATGCATTTGGACTGGTCACGGCTACGGTATAAGTTCCCGCTTGGGCAGTTGTAAAGGTTTGGGTCGTAGCAACGGTAAGTCCGGTGGCCAGATCTATCCACTGGTAAGTGCATCCACTGCAGGCGCCGGCATCGAAAGTTACTGAATTACCCAGGCAGACGGTCTGGTCGGGGCCCAGGTTGACCGTAGGAGCGGGAAACACGGTGATCATCTTCCAGGCGGTATCGATACGCTTATCGATATGTCGAACGATCAGTTCCACGGTAAAAGTCCCTGCGCTGGTATAAACATGCGAGGGATTGGCCAGGGGTGAATAATTCAAAGCGCCGGATGCAGGATCCCCGAAATCCCAATGAAGGCTGTCTGGCGGTGGCCAGATGTCGCCGGTAAACTGAACAGGATCCCACTGGCAATTGCCGGTGGAATGGATATACGCTTTGTATCGTTGAAGAAACTGAACAAGGACTCCGTTGTTACCATTCCCCAGAAGACATACAACGTTCTTTTGGTAATTGCATGCGGGACCCGCAAGGGAGGGACTATTGATGCAGTTAAGGGAATCAATGAGGCCATTATATAAAGTTGCATAAATCTTCCAATTCGGGCCCATTTGTAACTTAAAGGCCGCACCGTCCCCGATTACAACCATATGCTGCATAAAACTTAAAGAATCCAGGTAACTCATATCAAATTGATATAAATGGCATTGGTTAGGAATACCACTACCCCGGGTTGATACATAAAGGTATTTCGAATCAATTGAGAACTCTGCTCCACAAATGTTCACGTCTATATAAACTTTAAACAAGGGGGTAACAACCCCTGTCGTGTCATTAAACCGGCAGATTTCGGTCAGGGAATCATGACATACCAAAAACTTTCCGTCAAAAGATATTTTCATATCGCCACCCCGCTGAGTAGCAAGATGGCCAAATTGCCACCAGTATCTTGTTTTCAGGGTGGTCGGGCTCACTACCGGGATGGTGTTCAAGCCCGAGGCATCCACAAGGTAAGCCAGATAATGCGTTACAGGTTTATGCTTCCTCACTACAATCCAGTAATCCCTGTTGTTCTGAGCCCTGGTTCCTGTTAACTGATCCACGGCGCTATCCCCTCCAGGAACATAAATAAACTTCTGGCTCGGAATTACATCACCCAAACCACTCTGCAACGACATATCCACTACTGAATAATGAAGTCCGATAAGCGGAGCACCACTATTGTCCGGATCTCCTACCATAAATACATAATACTGCTGGGCAAATCCCGGAACCGGCGCAGAAAACACCGGTTGTGAGCAGAGGTTTCCACCCAGAAATCCGCTTCCATTGGGCATCACTACATTGTTCCGGTTCCAGATTTTCCAGCCATTTGCATAGAAAAGAAGATTTCCAGCCGAATCAGAAACCGTTGTGGTACAGCTTCCTCCTGAGGCCGTAAGAGCGCTTCCTGTAATACCAACAGGATCGCCAGAGTTAAAAGTCATGGCAGCATGCCATCCGAAATACCAGTTATTCCATTCGCCCTGTGTTAAACCCATCTCCGGAATAAGTAATGCATTGAGAGCAAATAATATAAACAGGGATCTTCTCATAAAATTATGTACCGATAAAAAGGTGATGAGAAAACGATAAAATATTTCCCATCACCTTTTTTCATAATGGCTTGCCTTAAGTTTAATTTTAGTTAAATGTTACCCTAAGTATTCCGGGACTGATGTGCCACTGTTGATCTGGCAACTGTGCTGATGAATTGACTACTCTGAACTCGCCATCGTCTCTATACACAACCGCATGGAGCCAGTATGTACAACCATTATAATCATAATTATAGCGATATGCATATTGAGGCATTGAGTTGTATTGGTTGGCATAAACTGCCAAATAATCATGTACATTGGAATAACAAAATCCAGTAGAATTCCATACCTGACCGGAACAAGTATACGTATGACCTGTTGTGTTATCTGCTATGTACAATGACCACGCATCCACGGTAATTATTTGAGTACATTGTGCTGAACTTTTCGTGCCAGTTAGCATGAAACAAAGTCCAATCATTATTGGAAAAATAATTTTAGTTTTCATTCTATTTCAAATTTAGGTAACTAATCAGTCCCTTTTGTAATGAGCAATTACATTCAGAGCCGGGAGAACAT
>JBAXBP010000224.1:0-5503 GCA_037141915.1 Bacteroidota bacterium
AGCAGTGAACAATGCCTTCAACCTTTATATAAGTATTTTCGAGAATCTCGGGAACATGAAGGAGAGCCCCTTCCTTTATATGGATGACAGAAGGGCTGCAGATATCATGAAGGATCTTTATTCTGTAAAGAAGGATACTACAATCAGGGTGCTTATCAGCAAGAGGCCCAACGTAGTCATCCTGATCATGGAAAGCTGGTCGGCCGACCTGATCAGCGAGCTGGGAGGGGAACCCGGAATTACTCCCCATTTCAGTAAACTGTCGAAAGAAGGCATACTTTTTACTTCCATCTATGCATCAGGTTCGAGGTCAGAACAGGGAATGGCCTGCATTTTCGGGGGCTTCCCTGCGCATCCCATTTCATCGATAACAGTTCAACCTGATAAATTCGTCAAGCTCCCCAGCCTTGTAAGGAGTTTCAGGGGTGAAGAATACAGCACTGCTTTTTATTTCGGAGGACAGCTTATTTATGGGAATATCAAAAGTTATATCATTTATAACAGGTTCAGCCAGATCATGGAGGGAGAGAATTTCCCGGCATCCGTTCCAAGAGGCAAACTGGGGGTCCATGACCAGTATACACTTGGCTACCTGGTGAACGACCTTGACAAATTCAAACAACCTTTTTTTGCCTCCCTCTTTACCCTGTCAACACATTCTCCGTGGGACCAGCCTTTCGCAAAGCCACTAAAATGGGGAGGTAACGAGCAGGAATACATCAATGCGGCATATTACACCGACCATTGCCTGGGTGAATTCTTCGAAAAGGCCAGGCAAAAACCATGGTACAGCAATACCTTATTTATTATAGTAGCAGACCACAGCCATAATTCTTACAGGAACTGGAACCCCGAATCAAAGGAATACCACAAGGTGCCGCTGCTGTTCTACGGGGATGTTATTAAACAAGAATTCCGCGGGACTGCCTGGACGAAACTCGGGAACCAGCAGGACATTGCTGCGACCCTGCTGGCACAGCTTGACTTACCTCACCAGGCTTTTCGATACAGCAAAGATCTTATGAACCCTTATTCGGGTGAGTTCGCATATTATTCGACCGAGGACGGGGCAGGCTGGCTGCACAACAGCAGTTACTATACCTTCGAAACGCATCCATATATCGGTTATAAATGGAGTTATTTCAACCCCCCGTCTGATAGTACCAGGATTATTAAGGAAGCAAATGCCTATTTGCAGACTGTTTTTTTGAATTACCTTAAAGACTAGAACCGTAATCCGTGACTCGTGACTCGTGAATCGTGAATCGTAACGGCTCACGATTCACGGTTCACGAGTCACGAGTCACGAGTCACGGTATTCTATTCCAGGCTATGTACCACCAGGCCGGATCTGAGTTTCGGTTCGAACCAGGTCGTTTTGGGAGGCATGATATTCCCTGAATCGGCAATGTCGATCAGTTGCTTCATTGAAACCGGGTATAATGCAAAAGCAGCTATCATCTCGCCGCTGTCGACACGCTTCTTCAGCTCCCCAAGGCCCCTGATACCACCTACGAAATCCACCCTGTTCGATGTCCGCAGATCCTTGATATCAAGGATCTCATCGAGGACCAGTTTTGAAAGAATCGTTACATCCAGAACTCCGATTGGATCAGAATCGTTGTAAGTACCGGGTTTTGCTGTGAGGGAATACCATCTGCCACCGATATACATGCTGAAATTATGCAGCTTTGAAGGTTTGCAGATGTCGGTTCCCTTGTCTTCAATGGTAAAGACCTTTGCAAGTTTTTCGAGAAGCTGTTCTTTTGTAAGGCCTTTGATGTCTTTCACCAGCCGGTTGTAATCGATAATGGTAAGCTGGTTATCGGGAAAATGGACGGCCAGGAAAAAATTATATTCTTCTGTTCCTTTATGGGCTGGATTGTTGTTCGTTTTTTCATTCCCTACAAGGGCTGCAGCAGCAGTACGGTGGTGGCCGTCGGCCACATATGTTGCTGGGATCTTTCTGAACAGGGCGATAATGGATAAGATTACAGCGTCGTCGTCGATGACCCAGAAATGATGCCCGATGCCATCTACCGAAGTAAAATCATAGACAGGCCTGTGGTCCTGAACGAACTTTGAAACAATATCATCGATTTCCTTAACTGCAGGGTAGGTGAAGAAGACAGGCTCCATGTTGGCATTGGTGATCCTGACATGTTTCATGCGGTCTTCTTCCTTATCTTTCCTTGTAAGTTCGTGCTTCTTAATGATGCCATTCATATAATCCGTCACACCTGCGCAGCCCACAATGCCATATTGTGTTTTGCCGTTCATGGTTTGGGCATAGATATAAAGGTTGTCGGTAGCATCAGGTTTAAGCCAGCCGTTCTTCCTGAAGTGATCAAAATTTTCCCTGGCTTTGTCGTAAACAGGCTGGGCATGAACATCCATATCGGCCGGCAGGTCGATTTCGGGCTTGATAATATGCAGCAGGGAATAGGGGTTCTCCTTTGCTTCTTCCCTTGCTTCCTCAGAATTAAGCACATCATATGGCCTTGATGCCAGGTCCATTGCGATTTCAGCAGGCGGCCTGAGGCCTTTAAAAGCTTTTAGTATTGCCATGATAAATGTGTTTTAAATAAAATCCATGTTTGAAATTTCCACCTGAGGCGGAAAGTAAAGAATAGAGGTCAGCCGGCAGAAATAATACCGGGGATCAGCTGAAATTAATCATTTTCATCTTCATCATTTCCATGATCGCCCACTTTTACGCTTCTTTGAAGGGAGCCTATAAGTGCACCGATCATCTTCGTCATTTCCATCAGCTGGTTCTTAGACTCATCGTACTGTTTGGGAGTGATAAGGTTCCGGTTAAGCGCAAGAGTTGTAAGTACCACGCATTCCCTGACTGAACTTTTTGCCATCTTCAAATAATAAACAAACTGGCTTTTATTTCTGGAAGAGCCTTCGGCAATGTTTAGGGAAATTGCCTGGGCGGAGGTAAGGAAGCGGTCAAAAAACGTTTTCAAATATGAATCGGTTCCTGCGATTTTAGCCATGTCGTATCCCCAGCTTATATATTCCAGAGATTTATGGTAGATTCTCAGATCTTCGAATCTAAAAAAGGTAGTGGGTTTTTCTTGTCCGTTTTCCATGGTTTAGGCAATTTGTTAATGAAAAGTTAGTTTGAGAAAATCTTTGCTGGTTTGGTGAAATTTCCGGCTGACCTTATTTAATTACTTATTTACCTGAAATGTTTTATCTCCGTTATTAATGAAATTAACGATCTGTTTTGCAGCAGCAATTCCCGCGTTAATGTTGGCTTCTTCAGTCTGTGCTCCCATTTTCTTGGGTGTGCAGAAGAACTTAACCTTGAACCCGGCCTCGATTTCAGCTTTATTGGTTGGTTCAACATCCGAAAGATAAGCAAAATCCTTTCTTTCCTGGAACATCTTCAGCAGATCGGCCTCATTGATTACCTCAGCCCTGGCTGTATTGACCAGTATTGCGGGTGAAGGCATGCGTGACAGCAGGCTGGTATTGACTGACTGTTTCGTCTGGCTGTTGGCTGGAATATGGAGGGATATAAAATTACATTTGCTGTAAAGTTCTTCAACAGAACCAACCCAGCGCACTCCGTCCTTTTCGATGGCTTCCCTGGGGATGAAGGGATCGAAAGCATACACTTCCATCCCGAAGCCCTTGGCAATGCGTGCCACGTTTTTACCAACAGCTCCGTAAGCATGAATGCCCAGTTTCTTGTCTTTAAGTTCAAATCCGGATTTACCGTTGAAGAAATTCCTGAAATAATAAACCATCATTCCAAGCGCGAGTTCAGCCACGGCATTTGAATTCTGGCCCGGGGTGTTCATTACCACCACGCCTTTTGCAGTGGCAGCGGCAAGGTCAATATTGTCATAACCAGCACCGGCCCTTACGACGATTTTAAGCTTCTGGCCTGCATCGATCACCGTTTTATCTGTTTTGTCTGATCTTACGATAACCGCATCGGCATCGGCAATGGCTTTTATAAAATCATCAGGGCTTGGATAATTCTCTAAAAGTGCGAGTTCAAATCCAGCTTGTTCAATAACCTGCCTTATGCCTTTAACGGCAACCGGGGCAAATGCCTTATCAGTTGCAACGAGTACTTTTGTCATATACTATGAAATTTGGGAGGCGGATTTACCGCCTCCCTGGTTTTTACTTATGCGTTTTCTTTCTCGAATTCATTCATGCAGTCAACAAGGGCCTGAACGCTTTCATAAGGCAGTGCATTGTAGGTTGATGCACGGAACCCGCCAACGGAACGATGGCCTTTGATCCCAATCATGCCATTTTTCTTGGCAACTTCCATAAATGCGTCTTCCTTGTCCTTGTACTGCTCCTTCATCACAAAGCAGATATTCATAAGTGAACGGCTGTCAAGTGCCACAGTACCTGTAAATATTTTACTGTTATCAATGGTGTCGTACAGCAGTTTTGCCTTCCTGATATTCATTTCTTCAACAGCTTTTACACCGCCAAGGCTCTTGATCCATTTGAGGGTTTCAAGACAGGTGTAAATTGCGAATACAGGGGGGGTATTATATAATGAAGGTTCCTTCAGATGGGTTGCATAATTCAGCAGGGTAGGTATCTTCCTTTCAACCTTTCCGAGAATGTCTTCTTTTATAATGACAAACGTAACACCTGCAGGCCCAAGGTTCTTCTGTGCTCCTCCATATATAAGGGCATATTTTGAAACGTCAACAGGGCGGCTGAGGATATCGGATGACATATCAGCTACCAGGGGGACAGGGCTGTCGATGTCGTAACGGATCTCGGAACCGTAAATAGTGTTGTTCGTGGTAATATGGAAATAATCCACATCGGTTGGAATGCTATAGCCCTTGGGAATGTATGTGAAATTTTTATCGGCTGAGGATGCTACAACATTCACCTCACCGAAGAATTTGGCTTCCTTTATTGCTTTCTGGGCCCATACACCGGTTTCCAGGTATGCGGCTTTCTTGTTAAGAAGGTTGAAAGGAATCATGTCAAACTGCAGGCTTGCGCCTCCACCGAGGAAAAGGATCTTGTATCCGGCGGGAATATTAAGAAGTTCATTGAATAAAGCCGTAGCTTCATCAAGTATTGCCTGAAAATCTTTGCTCCTGTGAGAGACCTCAAGCAGGGATAAACCGATTCCATTCAGGTCGAGAATAGCTTTAGCCGAGTTTTCAATAGCAATCCGGGGTAACACCGAGGGTCCAGCATTAAAGTTGTGCTTTTTCATAAAATTAGTTTTTTTAGGATGTTATATAAATGTTTTGATAAAAAATCCGGCATAGGTGCAATGATGCAACAAAATAAACGATTTTAAACCGAAAAATCAAAAATAACTTTTTTTTTGCGATTAAGCATAACTCTTCAATGATTTCCCATATTTCACGGGTTTCTCGCGTCAAATTCCTTTATATATCTCCAGGAATTATTATCATATTTGAATCCCTCGGCTGTTTCGGAGGAGGGTATGTAAAATTTATATTGTCCCTAAAGCTGCGGATCCATTGGG
>JBAXBP010000225.1:0-5497 GCA_037141915.1 Bacteroidota bacterium
GGGCTGCCTACGATAGCGGCAATGCCGGTGCACTCTTCCGCGATCCGCAGTACACCCGTATAACATTTTTCAATAAAATCGTCAAACTCCAGGAAATCACGGGGGGGGTATCCGCAGACAGAAAGTTCTGCAAAAACAACCAGGTCGGCACCTGCATTCCGGGCTTTTTGAATACAGGCTATGATCCCCGACTCGTTTTGCTCAAAGTCGCCGATGCGGTAATTCAACTGGGCTAGCGCGATCTTCATAATTAAAACATTACCCCGAGATTGAGTTCGGCATAATTAAGGTAGGCCTTCTGATTAATACCATAGTTGTCAGCACCATTAAGAACATTATTCAGACTGTTACTGTATCCCAGGCCGAAAAACAACCTGGTCGACTGGTCAAGATAAACCTCCGAGCCGATGCCAATGAGCACCGATTCCCTGATCAATGTCGTTTTGCTCACCATGTCTTTTTTCTCAGTGGAAGTATACCCTTTATCGCCTGTAAATTCATTGGTTGCATGTGCAGCTATTCTGAAACTGGTGCCGAACCCTACCTGTCCGAAAAAGGAAAAGGCTCCGAATTTTTTAGTGAACATTTTGATCATCAGTGGGATTTCAAGGTAAACGAAGCTCATATTGCTTTTGGTGGTCCCCTTGAGATAGGTTGTATCACTCTTCACCTGGTTGGGATATTCTATTTTTCCTCCCAGCAGTGAAAAATTCAGGCCCGTCGAAAAAGCATAGCGTTCGGCAAAATAGAAATCGCTCACCAGCCCGATCACCGCACCAAGCTTTACCCCGTCGTAAGTATAACCGGAAGTGGATGGATTGATGAAAGAAATGTTTGGGGCAATTTTCAGTCCAAGTTTTATTTCCGGCGACTTTTGCGCTAAAACCAATTGTAATGGAAGCAGGCAAATGACTGCGAAACAAAATAATTTCTTTCTCATGATTTTCTGTAGTTATACCTTAAAAAACAAATTTAAAGATTTAGGGACGCCCGGCTTCTCCATTTTCAATAATTTTATCCAAAAATAATCAACCATTTACTACGTTTGTTTGAATATGAAGCAAAGTACTGTCTTACTGTTCATTATTTTATTTGTCTGCGGATGTGGCCGCAGGAATGCCCTTGATGCTGATGTTTCAAAGATTGATTGTCCACCGGTCACTATAGGGCGTTATGACCTCGATCTTTTCAACGCTAATAATGCCGATCTGCAGTCAAACCTGAAGAAAATCCAGCCGAAATACAGGCTTTTCCTCGGCGACAGCCCGGATGATCCGGCCAGGCTGGCCCCCCTTAAAGAATATCTTGCCAGTCCCAGGAACCAGGATTTTATTACGGCAGTGAGGCTGAAATATCCCGAAGTGAAAAATACTGAGGACGGTCTCAGGGACGCATTCAGGCATTTCAAATATTATTTCCCCTCTTTCCATATTCCTGCCGTTTATGCATTTATTTCAGGAGGGGATTATGAGTACCCTGTGCAATATTCAGATTCGGTGCTGCTTATCGGTTTCGACAATTACCTGGGCAAGGATTTCAAACCCTATAAGGAAGACGGGGTTTCAATATTCCGGGTGAACAGGATGGATGAGGAATACATTGTTCCGGATTGCGTGAGGCTGCTGGCGGCTTCAAGTTTTCCTGTCGTAACAGGAGGGGGCAGCCTTCTCGACATCATGGTAGAGGCCGGTAAAAGACTTTATTTCCAGGACGCCATACTCCCGTCTGCTCCGGCCCGGATAAAAATAGGTTACACCGCCGCACAGTATGAGTGGATTACGAAAAATGAAAAGCAGGTGTGGGCGGCTATCATAGAAAACCGCATGCTTTATTCGAACGACGGTAAGATCATCAGGGTATTTACTTCGGATGGGCCCTTTACCGCTGAATTCGGGAAGGAATCGCCTCCCTTGCTTGGAAACTGGATTGGCTGGCAGATCATTAAAAAATACATGGAGAGGAATCCTGAAGTAAGCCTCTCAGAGCTGTTGAAAGAAAAGGATTCCCAAAAGATACTGGCAGGTTCGAAATACAAACCTGAAAAATAATTTCCATTTTCCTGTCACTTTTTTAATGAAGGCGGATTAAGGAGAAACCTCCTTCATGCTGGTTAAAACATACGGATGCGCCATTATAGGGATACAGGCCCTGCTCATTACCATCGAAGTCAATATTGACCAGGGGATACAGTTTTTTATGGTCGGGCTGCCCGACAACGCAGTGCGTGAAAGCCACCAGCGGATAGAATCTGCCCTAAAGCACAACGGTTTCAGGATACCCGGGAAGAAGATAGTCATCAACATGGCTCCTGCAGATATCCGTAAGGAAGGATCATCGTACGACCTGCCTATTGCGATAGGGATACTGGCAGCTTCGGAGATGATCAAAACCGGGAAGCTCGAAAAATTCATGATCATGGGAGAACTTTCGCTCGACGGCAGCCTGCTTCCGGTCAAGGGAGCCCTGCCGATCTCCATGGAGGCAAGGAAGCAGGGTTTTAAAGGACTTGTACTGCCCTCAGGCAATGCCAGGGAAGCGGCAGTGGTTGAGGACCTCCAGGTTTTCGGGGCGGGAAATATAAAGGAGGTTATTGATTTTTTTAACGGGGACGGGAACCTGCAGCAAACGACTGTCGATATCAGGGCTGAGTTTGGGAAGTGCGGAGGCAGTCCGGCTCTTGACTATGCAGATGTTCGCGGACAGGAAAACATCAAAAGGGCGATGGAAATAGCAGCAGCGGGGGGGCATAATGTCCTTTTGATTGGTCCGCCGGGAGCAGGAAAGACGATGATAGCAAAGCGCCTCCCGTCTATCCTGCCTCCCCTTCTTCTGCAGGAAGCCCTTGAAACCACCAAGATCCATTCGGTCGCCGGCCGGCTTAATGGTTCCGGGGCGCTTGTCACGACCCGGCCTTTCCGTTCCCCTCATCATACTATTTCCAGCGTGGCCCTGGTAGGAGGTGGAAGCAACCCCCGCCCGGGAGAAATTTCCCTTGCGCATCACGGGGTATTGTTCCTTGATGAGCTGCCCGAGTTCAGCAGGCAGGTGCTGGAGGTACTCAGGCAGCCGATGGAAGACAGGGTCGTGACGGTATCCCGGGCCAGGATATCTGCGACTTATCCTGCAAGCTTCATGCTGGTTGCCGCTATGAACCCATGTCCCTGCGGGTATTACAACCATCCTCAAACGCCCTGCCAGTGCAACCCGGGGATCATCCAGAAATACCTTCACAAAATTTCCGGGCCGCTGTTCGACAGGATCGACATTCAACTGGAGGTTGTTCCTGTTCCCTATCATGAACTACGGGATCAGTCATCCGCAGAGAGCAGTAAATGTATCAGGGAAAGGGTGGTTATCGCAAGGAGAAAACAGGAGCTCAGGTTCAATGGTGCAAAGGGAGTTTATTGCAATGCCCAGATGAATCCCAGGCAGATGCGGCAGTTCTGTAAACTTAATGAGGCATCGCAGCAGCTGCTTAAAAATGCTATGGATAAGCTTGGATTATCGGCAAGGGCGTATGAACGGATACTGAAAGTTGCAAGGACCATTGCCGACTTGAGTGATTTGGAGGAGATAAGAGCTGAATTCCTTGCCGAGGCAATAACCTACCGTTCCCTTGACAGGGAAAACTGGGGAAGGTGAAAAAGAATCAATATTTTATCTGAAAAAAGGAAAATTTTGTTATAAAAGAAAAATTTT
Source organism: Bacteroidota bacterium (assembly GCA_037141915.1). GTDB lineage: Bacteria > Bacteroidota > Bacteroidia > Bacteroidales > FEN-979 > CAIRDP01. Next base: position 3,700 of record JBAXBP010000225.1, read on the forward strand.
AACATATTTGGTAGTTTGATTAAAATTTCATGATACGGTTATATGTGATCGATGATCATTATCTGATTATTGAAGGGTTATATTCCTCATTTGATATTGAATCTGATGAATTTACAATTGTTGGAAGCAGCCTTTCCATACCGGAAGCCCTGGAGAAAATATCTCCTGAAAAAGTCGACATAATTATCCTGGATCTTTTCATTCATCAATCCAACCCAATTGTAAATATTGAGTCTACTACAAAAGCCTTTCCTGAGATTCCCATTGTCATTTTATCTCATGAATCTTCCCTTTACTGGCAAGTGGAAATGTTCGCCCGAGGTGTTAGAGCCTATTTATTAAAAGAGGAAGATAAATCAATCATGACCCAAAAACTGCTTCAAGTTTCCCAAGGAGAGATAGTCATGCCGAAAGAGGTAATGGAAATAATCAATGCGGGAAATGTGTCTTTGGGCTCGTATATTCACACTCCTGAAGGAAGAGAAATTATCTCCTATTTATTACAAGGGCACATCCCGAGAGAAATAGCCAAAAAAGTAAATCAATCAGAATCCAATATTGAAAAAAGGCTGCAAAAGATTAGGGACTTCTTTAATGTCCGGAATAATTATGAATTGATAATAAGGTTGTTAAATCAGCAGCTTTCCTGAATTAATCCAATTTCTTTCCGATAATTATCCAATTTCATTCCAATTTCCGGAATAAAATTTCCTAAAAATACCTTTAAATATTTGTTATATGATTAAAAAATATTCATATTCTTGTTGTGACTTTAAGATTGTATCATTTCAATTCAAACATTAACCAAAATCCGAAGAAAAATGAAAACAATGTTACACATCGGGATTATCATGTTGCTGATTTTCTGTGCAGTAACAGTTTCTTATTCGCAAATTCCCAAAGAACAAGCCATAAGATTCGTCATGGATTCTATCGTCGCCAATAAGGTTGACAGCATGAATGTTTTTATAGAAGGTGATTTACAATCAAATCCATATTATTATATAGGCTCAAGTGATTCCCTTCACTCTCCATTCTCAACATATTGGTTATTTTTCATTGATTTACACCCTCATTGGGGATGGGAACATCCTTGTAAATATGTTCTTGTTAGTGCCTATAATGGTGCTTTTTTGGATACCATTAAAACAATACCACCCCAAAAAAACCTAAATTTATTGGATCAAGTTTCAATAGCGATGCCAAATACTGTTGTTTGCACGCCAAATTTTTCAATTCAAAACACGACAGTCTATCCTGCCGTAAATCATCATCTTTACGCGCTAATGTTTACTGGAGGGGATCAGATGTCTAATCTTGGACCCAACGGGCCAGGTTTTTGGAATGCTATCTGCCTGGAATATAATATTATAAGAGAACAGGGCTTTCCAAAAGAAAATATTACAGTTTTATCATATGATGGAACAGTCGATAACTATAATGCCCCTAGCCGAAATAACCCTTCTTTGGATTTGGATAATGATGGATACTCAGAAATTCTTCAAAGTCCCTGCACACCCGACAATATACATACAATCCTCAGCAACTTGGCAGGTCAATTGACAACTGATGATTTACTATATATATTTATTTCAACACATGGCGGCCATAGTGGATCTTACTGAAGAAATTTATTTTCCAGTCTTTTGTTGCGAATATTCTCTCCAATTGATGTCAGGTTCTTTATATAATTGATTCCCAAAGGTTTTCTGATTTTCTTATTAAGAGTGTAAAAAGGCAACGCATGTAAGTATTAATTGAAACTGATACCAGTCTTTCAGTTAAAAAAGAACACCAC
>JBAXBP010000226.1:0-5455 GCA_037141915.1 Bacteroidota bacterium
CCGCATGAATATTGGATTATTATGAAATTATTTTAACCCCGAAACTTGAGTTATTTATAACTTTGCATATTCTGTTAATCGGTTAACAATATGAAGCCTGAAGAGGTTATTAATAACCTGGATATCATTGAACATTTCTCGGAAGGCTTCATGCTGATCAACGGCGAAGGCAAGATAATTATCTGGAATAAAGCCCTGGAAGAGATTTCGGGCCTTAAACGGGAAAATGTACTGGGCCGTGACCATTACCAGGTGATGTTCGAGCTGGTTTTACCCGGGAAAAAAACTCCTGAAACCCTGCAATATTTAAAAACTTCGCTGGAGCAGGCCGTGAAAGGCAACCACCCGCTCATCGAAAATGCATTTGAGGGTAGGATCCTGACCAGCAATGGAGAAATTAAAACAGTACTTCAAACGGCTTTCCTTCTGAAGACTGAAAACGGAGTAAACCTAGGTGCAGTATTAAGGGATATTTCGGAACGCAAGCGGATAGAAGAAGAACTAAGGCAAAAAGAATCCCGCTATCGTTTGATCTTTGAATCGGCCCATGACTCTATTTTCCTGATGGACAAGGATATCTATATTGACTGCAATCCCAAAACCCTTGAGACGTTTGGCTGCAGTCGTGAGGATATTTTGGGTAAGAGCCCTTATCTCTTTTCTCCCGAATTTCAGCCCGACGGCCAAAAGTCCATGGATAAAGCCATTGAAAAAATAAACCTGGCTCTCAGCGGACAGGCCCTTACCTTCGACTGGGTGAATAAACGTCTCGACGGGATTGAGTTTGACGCTGAAGTAAACCTGAACCCGGTTTTGCTTGAAGGTAAAACCTACCTGCAGGTTATGGTGCGCAACGTCAGTAAAAAAAATAAAGCCAACAGGCAGCTGCAGAAATTCAGCCATTGCCTTCTGAATTTCACTTCCGATTCACTTCAGAATATCCAGGAGATGACAAGAGCTTTTGCGGAGATCGTGGGGGCTGATGCTGCAATTTACAACCGGCTTGAAGGGGACATGCTCACAAGCATTGGTAAATGGGGTGTGTCATCCGATTATATAACAAGGGATAAGGCAGAGGGCCATCTTTGCTATGATGTCATCGTAAGGGAGTCAAAGGAAATGTTCCTCGTAAGAGACCTCCCGTCGACTTCTTATTTTGCTACGGATCCTAACGTTAAGAAATACAGACTGAAGACTTATATGGGTTATCCTGTGAGTTACGGGAACAAGACCATTGGATCGCTCTGTGCGGTTTTTTCTCAGGATTTCAACCCCGACGAAGCAGATAAACTGATACATACCATGGTTGCTTCTGCCGTCGGCATGGAAGAGTCGAGGCTGAACGAATACCTGAAACTCCAGGACAGCGACAACAAATACCAGGCTCTGACTCATTTATTTCAGCTGATGGCCGACAATATGCCGGATCTTTTATGGGCCAAAGACCTGGAAAAGAGATATATGTTCACCAACCGCTCTCACAGGGAGACCCTTTTGAATACATCGAATTCGGAAGAAGCGATTGGCAGGACCGATGTGTTTTTCGCAAAAAGGGAAAAGGAAAGCCATCCGGAGGATTCAAAATGGTTCACATTCGGGGAACGCTGCAGTGATTCAGATGATATCATCATGAAGACCCAGAAAGCCGGGAAATTCGAAGAGTCCGGTTTTGCGAAAGGGAGGTACATGATTTTCGACGTTTATAAGGCGCCTATTTTTGATGAGGCCGGTAAAATGATAGGAACGGTCGGCACTGCCCGGGATGTGACAAGGGAGAAAGATGTGGAGCAGAAGATCAGGAAATATACTGAAGAACTCCAGGAACTGAACAACTCAAAGGATAAATTCTTTTCCATCGTGTCGCACGACCTTAAAGGCCCGTTCAATGCGATACTTGGTTTTTCGGATATACTTACGAGAGAGTGGGACGATTTTACAGAAGACGAGCGCCAGCATTTTGTCCGCAACATCCATTCATCGGCCCAGAATACGTTTAAACTTCTCGAAAACCTCCTGGCCTGGTCACTTGCCCAGACAGGGAGGCAGACTTTCAATCCCTTCCCTGTCGATCTGAGCGTGGTTACCAACGATATGGTCATCCTCCTCAGGGACCAGGCCGAGAGAAAGCAGATCAAGATGTTCACAGCGGTGAATTTCGGCACTGTTGTCCTGGCTGATGAGCAGATGGTGAGGACCGTCATCCGAAACCTCATCTCAAATGCCATCAAATTCACTCCCGAGGGAGGTCAGATCAGGGTCTTTGCCGAGAACCATAAAGAGGAAGCTGAGCAAAGAGAGATGATAAAGATCTGCGTTACCGATACCGGGATAGGAATACCCCGGGAAAACCTGGAAAAGCTTTTCCGCATCGATCAGCAGGTGAGGACTTCCGGCACGGCCAATGAAAAAGGAACCGGCCTCGGACTTATCCTGTGCAAAGAACTAACCGATAAGCACGGCGGTAAGATCTGGGCTGAAAGCGAAGTGGGGAAAGGCAGCAAGTTCTGTGTGAGCCTTCCGAAAATTTAAAAAAACGAATACTCGAATACTCGAATACTCGAATTCTGAATTCAGAATTTAATTCAAAATTCGTTATTCGTTATTCTATTATTCGAGTATTCAAAAGCTCCTGAACCCGATAATCTCTCTGACTTCTTTGATGGTTTGCGAGGCGCTGTGACGTGCTTTTTCGGCTCCCACTTTCGCGACTTTGCTGATATAGGCCTCGTCGGATGAGATCCTGAGGATTTCTTCGCGTATGGGGGTCGTGAATTTGATAATGTCTTCGGCCAGCTGCTTCTTAAGGTCCCCGTAACGGATCTGGCAGGTCCTGTAAAGGCTGTCGAAATGCTCGTAAGTTTCTTTTGAGGAAAAATCCTCAAGCAGGGTGAACAGGTTCTGAACAGCCTGTGCCTTGGGCGAATCGGGTTCAGTGGGGCCGGTATCCGTGGTTGCCCTCATGACTTTCTTGCGGATGACTTCCGGGGCGTCAGCTAAAAAGATCGCTGAACTTTCGTTGTCGGACTTCGACATCTTCATCGAGCCGTCAAGACCGGGTATTTTTACAAGTTCTTCGCCGAAGTTATAGGCCTGTGGCTCAGGAAAATACTCCACCTTGTAAATGCGGTTGAAGCGGTTGGCAAAGGTCCTTGTCATTTCGAGGTGCTGTTCCTGGTCCTTGCCAACGGGAACTTTATGAGCCCTATGGATAATGATATCCGCAGCCATCAAAGTAGGATAGGTAAGCAGGCCGGCATTGACATTATCGGGCTGGGTACGGATCTTTTCCTTAAACGATGTGCAGCGTTCCAGCTCACCCACATAAGCATTCATGTTAAGAAGCAGGTAAAGTTCTGCTGTTTCGGGGAGGTCACTTTGGACGTACACCGTGGCTTTCTCAGGGTCGAGCCCCGCGGCAAGGAATTCGGCCAATACGGTTTTGACGTTCCCGTGAAGGTCGGCAGGCGTGGGATGGGTGGTGAGGGAATGATAATCGGCAATGAAGAAATAGCAATTGTTCTCCTGCTGCATCCTGACGAAGTTCTTCAGAGCGCCGAAGTAATTGCCTAAGTGCAGGTTCCCTGTGGGCCGTATTCCGCTGACTACAGTTTGCATGGGTTATAACGTTAGGAAAGTCGTGAGGATAGATCGTGAAAGTAATTCGTAACGGTAAACCGTGAGGGTAAAACGTGAAGAAAACCGAACTTCATTACGACCTTCTTCACGAACTTCGTCACGTCCTTCATCACGTCTTACATTTTAATCTCGTCCCCATTCATATTATAGAAATGGTATTCGAGGAAATGGTATGAGTTCTGGTGTTCGAGTTTCAGTTTAACCTTATATTTCTTTTTCCACTTCGACAGTTCATTGGTAAAGAATCCTTTGGTAAGGAAGGCATGGGTAAAAGGATGAACTATCAGGGTGAGGTCCTTCTCGTTCTGTTCGCGGACCAGGTAACTGAGGTTGTTCTCGATCTCGTCGGTAAGCAGTATGCTTGGCCGTATTTCCCCGCTGCCGTCGCAGGTGGGGCATCTCTCGAGGATCTGCACATTCATTTCGGGCCTTACCCTCTGGCGGGTGATCTGCACCAGTCCGAACTTGCTCGGGGGAAGTATACTGTGCTTTGCACGGTCGCGTTTCATTTCCTCCCTGAGTTTATCGTAAAGCTTACGCCTGTTCTGGCCCAGGGTCATATCGATGAAATCGATCACGATAATGCCGCCCATATCGCGAAGCCTGAGCTGGCGCGCCACTTCGGCTGCAGCTTCAAGGTTGGTCTCCAGGGCGTTCATCTCCTGGTTCTGGTCCTGGTTCACCCGGTGCCCGCTGTTGATGTCAATCACATGAAGGGCTTCGGTATGCTCTATTACCAGGTAGGTCCCGCTTTTGATGGTGACCGTCTTGCCGAAAGTCCCCTTGATCTGCTTGTCGATGCCGTAAGCCTCGAAAATCGGGACTTTGCCCGTATGAAGCTTGACTATCCCTATCTTGTCAGGGAAAATTTTACCGATATAAGCTTTGATCTCCTCGAACAGTGTGGCATCGTTTACCACGATATTATTAAAGGATTCGTTCAGTGCATCCCTGAGGATGGCCGAAGTGCGGTCTATCTCACCGATGATCTTCATCGGGGGTTTGGCAGCACCGAGTTTCTGGCTGATCGTCTCCCATCGCTTGTACAAAGCCCTGAGGTCGGCATCCAGGTCGGCTACCAGTTTATTCTCTGCAACGGTGCGGATAATCACCCCGCAGTTTCGCGGCTTGATGCTGGTAATGAGCCGTTTTAAACGGTTACGCTCTTCCGCAGACTTAATTTTTTGAGAAACAGAGATTTTGTCGGAGAACGGGATCAGTACGAGGTACCTTCCTGCGAAAGCAAGTTCCGAAGAGACCCTCGGGCCTTTGGTTGAGATAGGCTCCTTTGCGATCTGGATCAGGATATTCTGACCGGATTTCAGTACATGATTGATTCTCCCGGTCTTTACGATCTCGGGTTCAAAGGCGAAATCGCCGATGTTGAGGTTCTGGCCTGTGCCCGACTGTGCCTGGCGAATGTATTTAAGGAGGGATTGAACCTGCGGACCGAGGTCGAGGTAGTGAAGGAATGCATCCTTCTCATACCCTACATCCACGAATGCAGCGTTTAACCCTGGCATGATCTTTTTGATCCGCCCCAAATAGATATCACCTACGGAATACTCGTTGTTCGACTTTTCCTTATTAAGTTCGACGAGAAATTTGTCTTCCAGAAGGGCGATTTCGACTTCCGATGAAGTCGAGTTGATGATGAGTTCCTTGTTCACTTAGTAAATAGATTGATCACAAAGTCCGGATGAGATCCGGGAGTTGTAATGAACATAGGAATTGTAGCAGGGAAGGCTCATGCGAGATGCATGAGTTACTTCTTCTTGTGCCGGTTCTTACGCAAGCGTTTTTTACGCTTGTGTGTCGC
>JBAXBP010000227.1:0-5374 GCA_037141915.1 Bacteroidota bacterium
TTTAATAAAAGTGCGCCGGCCAACGCCTGTCTTTTTTGCAACTTCTTTCTTTGGCTGGATTGGAAAGAAAAAAGTTGCCAAAGCTTTTGAAATAAAGGAAAATTTCGGTATCTTTGTCATATGAAGACCAAGCCAGTAAATAAACCTTCTTTCGACACAATTTTTAGTAATGCCATTGCATCTGCAAAAATTGAAGGCATCCGGTTTGATAAAAAAACGCTAACCAATATTAGAAAGGAAGCGCTTAAGAAACTGGAAACAAATTCCCGATAATTTCTATCATTGCTGAATAATCCTTATCATCCCCTTTGTTCAGTGCTTCGATATACTGTGGATAATTATCTTTCCTGAATTTATCTAATTCCAGGGAAGGATACCCTGCTCTATTGGCCATCAAATCGGCAAAAATCCTGGCAGTCCGACCATTTCCTTCCCTGAATGGATGGATATGGATTAACTCACAATGCACAATAGCAATGTCTTCAATCAATTTCTTAGCATCTTCATAGTCAGATGGCAATTTTGAAAGGAATTCCAACTCAAGATAAATCATTCCTCTTGGGATAAAATCGCAAGCTAGGAATTGATGACCACCTTTAGAAAGGTTCACATCGCGGTATTTTCCGGCAAATGGATAAAGATAACCAAGAGCGGTCCTGTGAATTAACCGAATATACTTTTCATCAAATTTCGTTTTCTTCGTCAATTTATCAGTAAAAATCACCTGGGCTTGAATGAAACCAATCGTTTCTTCTTCAGCAGCCTTCTGCGGATCAATAATCCCAAGATTATTTTTCAGGACGGAACTCCCCATTTCATAATAAAGGGGATCATTTGCCTTTTTCTCTTCCGAAACTTCATATGGCCTTGGGTTCGACATATCAGAAAGATTGTTCGATTATCTTTATCTCCTCTTCTGTTAATCCATATAGCGTATAAACCAATTGGTCAATCTCTTGTTCCAAGGCACTTGTGTCGGCATTGGGATTGGCATTTTTGATAGCGAGGATTTGAGCCACATTTTCAATAATTGGCCTTTTGTCTTGTTCCGAAATAACAGGAATCGGGAGTTTTCGCAATTCAGCAAGGGTAGTCTGCCTGAAATCATCCTTTGTTGCAATTGAGGATGATTTTAAATAAAGATATGAAATAAATCGACTGCATAAAATACCCAATAAATATAATGGTTGGAATCGTTGATCAATGGGAATAAATGGATTAATATCTTTCTTAAAGACAAGTTTTTCATCACAGTATGCAACTGAAAGCCGATCTTGCCTATTTATAATTCGTCGAATTAATATTTTGTCCTCCGCTTCATAAAACTGTTTTAATGATTTCATCTCAGAAAGACTAATCATGTAGACTTCAGCTTTGATAAGTGAGTAATTGTATACATTCCCTTTTGACAAAAAAGGGTAAGAATTTTCATCACAAATGTCACTCTCTATCTTTGAAAATCGACTGCCTGAAAGGCCCTGTGTTGATTTTGTGATTGTCCCAAGAGAAATAAATTTTGGTTCTGAGAATTTCGAAATCAAACTACCAATATTTTTATCAAGAATTATTTTATAATCTGGTGACTTGAGTTTAGAAATATCGATTATCTCAAATGCACAATACCTCAAATCAGAAATAATGGCTTTTTTATCGAAATTATAAATGGCATAACTTGGTGACTGATAATTTGAAAAACTATAAATCCCAGTATCAACATAGGCATCTTCAAAAGTATTAAACGGTAAATTTATTATCTGATTTATTCCTTTTCCCGTGATAAGAAACTTTCTAAAAATTGAATAGTTCTCTCCTGTTTGCCAGGTTTGGGGTGCTATATAAGATACTAGGCCTGTTTTTCTAACAACCCAGAAACCTTCAATCATAAACATTACGGAAGTTTCATACTTCCTTTCAAATTGGGGAAATTTATTTCTAAAAATGACTTTTTCGATGTCGGTAAAAGACTCCAATGGAATATACGGCGGATTCCCAATCACCACATCAAACCCCACGAAATCCCCTTCATCATTGAGCACTTCCGGAAATTCGAAACGCCATTCAAAGGCATTTTCATAGACTTTATTGTTTTTAATCTCATCGAGTTCGGTTTCGAGTTTCTTGATTTTACCGGTGAGTTCATTTACCTTTTTATTCCATTCGGTCAGTTCTTTTTTTGATCGTTCGAACAGGAAGGTCTGGTTTGTATGGGTAAAGAGATCGCCATTCAGTTTTTTAAGTTGAACTAAACGCTTATCATTGGCTGCTACTTCTGTTTCAAAATCAGACTTGATCGATTTAATCAAGTTTTCCATTTCCCTCTTTTCTTCCTTACCCCGGGCATTACGGTAAGTCATCACTGCAAGACGATAGCTGTCGATGTTCCATTTGCTTTTCTTCAGTGCCTGTTTAATATCGGCATCCAGAGCATAGCGGGAGATCAGGGAATTACCGCATTTTATGTTGATGTCGATGTTAGGAAGTGTTTCAAGCTCGGTATAATTGCTTTCGGCCTTGTAATAGGAGTTTTTAAGTAATTCAATCCATAACCTCAGCCGGCATATCTTTACAGAATTGGGGTTGATATCAACGCCAAACAAACAATTCTCAATAATGGTTTGCTTTTCACTGAAAATCGCTTCCTGGACCCGCTGGCTTTCGCGACTCCTGGGATAGTATTCAAACAGTTCACCATCTTCGTCAGTAATGATCAGCTCGTCATTAGCCACTTCAACGTGATACTCTTTCAACCTCTTTCCATCCTTATCAGCCAATATTTTCAAATCGCTTTTTATGGCAATGATCTCGTTCAGAGCTGAAACAAGAAAATGGCCGGAACCTACTGCAGGGTCGCAAATCTTAAGTTGGTTGATGATTTCGTTAGCCTCTTTTTTATCTTCAATTTTTTCATACAAACCTTCCAGATTTGCGCAATTCCAGGCTTTCCGCTCATTGAACTTCTGAATAACTGCCCGGCGGATTGTTTCCCGGCACATATACATGGTGATGAACCCGGGTGTAAAGAATGAGCCGTCTTTGTACCCGTTAATCTTCTCGAAAATAAGACCCAGTACCGAAGAATTGATCAGGGTTTTATTCTCTTCCTGTATCTCTTCAGCGCCTTCACCAGAGAAGTCATATGCATCAAGGAAGGCAAAGAGATAATCCAGTCCTGTGGAAGATCCGGTCAATCTTTTTCCGGTATTGTTTTTCAATACCGTCCCTGAATGAATTGGAATAAGGCAGTCATCCTGCAGATTACTTATAAAAATTGTTTCACGTTCCAATTCGGTGGGCTCAAAAAGAGAACTATTCAGATAAGGCACTTTTTCAAATATCCCCGCCACAGCAGGATCACGATCCTGTATTTTCTTAGCAAGTACCCGGAAAAACAAACTGTTCAAGGCATCATATCCCTGGACCTTTTCAATAGTAAGAAATGAAAAGGAAGAACCGCCCTTATTGCATTTCACTAACTGGGCTTCAAGCAGTTTCAAGAATAAGATACGATTGATCCAAGTGAATACCAATTCAAGCGACACATTGAAAAGTCGTTCCTGAGGGTTCTCTCCGAAACGGGTAGGTTTGCTAATCCGGCTAATCATATCGAGGCTATCGATCTGGATCATTGTATTTTCGATCATAGAACCGGGATCACGTTGTCCTTCCAGCTTACGACCGATAAGTTTTTTACTACCCTCTTTAGTTTCGGTTAACCCGATAATATGAAGCAATTCGGTATAGAATGCTTTATCGAGGCTGTTGCTATCGTTTACAAAGGGTAGCTTGAGCAAATGTTCGGGTGAAAGCAGCTTGTAGAGGGCAATTAATTTGGAATCATCTTTTTTGTCTTCATTTCTCAGGGGTTTATCATACTCCCTGAAATCGAACCAAGTGAAATAAATTTCGGAAGTTAATGATGCCAGGAAAGGTTCAGCAATCTCCTTATAAAAGAAATCAGTGGTTTTTCCGGCCAGCCTTCCTTCCTCAAAATCGGTGAACCGCTTAACCAGAGTCTTATTTTGAGCGAATGTTTTTTCGAAGAAATTGGCATCAAACACATACCATTCATAGACATTGGTGGCGACCAGATGCTTAATCTCAAGATTATGATTTATGATCCGTTCCCGGAGATAATACAAGATAAGTTCCTGGAAAGCTTTTGTATTCAGGTTATCTGGCCGAATCATCTCAGTTTTATTCGAAGGCTTCTTAGCTTCTATCAATACAGATGGCAAGCTCTTTGAATCCGGACCATTGTGAATTACAAGATCGGTACGATCTTTTGTATTGATATAAAACTTTGGATGATAGAAGGTATTCTTAAGAAAATCGCCCAGGTCATTTTTGCTATGCTCTTCCGATTCGGATTCATTTAAGTCATCCAGTAAATGGATCAGATTTTTCTTGAACAACTCTATGACACTTCTGGAAGGTTTTACCTTAAGATAGGCTTTGTTCAGGGATTTACGGGGTGATAGAAGGGTCAATTGCATTGTTTTTGAATAAAATATCTTCTATTTCCAGAATGCGAACATACAGATTTCATGATGATTAAATTTGCTTTTCTTCATCCTGACTCCTAATACGGGCAAATTTTTTATATAATCCTTCTCAACATTGATCTGTTATCAGTTCGTGTTAGTCTGGCATTATTTACCGTTATAAACCACATTAAATACTTCAGGGTTTTTTCTTACTTCATTCATTAAATCAAGAAATTCATCGGTTGATTCAGGAATTTTAACTTCTCGGATACCCATATCGTATCCGATGGCAATTTGCTTAAATTGGTACCGTAAAAACAAGCCAAGTGGAATTTTGGAACCCTCATGGTGAGAGCCGGTCAGAACTATTACTTTGGCTATCCACTCGTTTTCCTTGAAATCTGTCGTCTTTGAAAACTCTAGACAATCCTTCTTCATTTGTTCAATAAGGTACATACCCGAAGGTTTGTCCAAATATTGGTCAATTTCTTTATCTGATTTTATTGTAATCATAGTGGTAAATCAATACTGTGTTATCTGTTTTTTTAATATTTTCAAATTACGTTCAATGGCACCTTTAAGCAGTAAAATTAAGCCAAAATTGCATATCGAACTGCAATTGCTTGTAGAATATTCCATCGTTCAATGCATAAATACAAACGCCATTACTACTGATAGAACAGTAAGATGAAAAGCCCCGGTTTCCCGGGGCCAGAATTCTACATTTTACCATCATCCGCAAAGGAATAATATCGGTCATCCCCGATAATGATATGGTCCAGGACATCCACGTCAAGCATGAGGCCGCAATCCCTCAGCTTTTTGGTCAGTTTACTATCGGCTTCACTGGGCTGGATATTCCCTGAGGGGTGGTTATGCCCGAGTAGGAT
>JBAXBP010000228.1:0-5366 GCA_037141915.1 Bacteroidota bacterium
TTGCATTCCTGTTGTGTTCCGAGAGGCTTGCAGCAAAATTATGAGACCCCGAGAGGTCTTCCTTTGCACAGAAATACATATAGCCGTGATGCCTGAAATTCAGCACTGCATCAATTGAACTGATAGAGGGAATGCAAACAGGACCGGGAGGAAGACCCGTATGAGTGTAAGTGTTGTATTTCGAATCAATTTTCAGGTGCCTGGCAGTGACTCTCCTGATACTGTAATCCTGCCATGCAAAAATGATAGTCGGATCAGCCTGCAACGGCCACTTTTTTTTCAGCCTGTTGATGTAAACCCCGGCTATATCAGGCTTTTCCTGGTCCTTGTTCGTTTCTTTTTCAACAATGGAGGCAAGGGTCACAACCTGCTCAATGCTCATACCGGTTGAACTGAGCAACCTTCTCCTCCAGGGATTCCAGAAGATGGTTTGCTCCAGGCTCATTTTATTCAATAATTGCATGGCCGATGTATTCCAGAACATTTCGTAGGTGTTCGGGATGAAGAGCACGAATACATTATAATTATCGATCCCGTATGGTTTCAGGGACGCCGGGTCAAGGAAAAGTTTCATCAGGCTCGATGAATCGGCTTCAACCTGGTGCGACAGCCTGCCTGCCAGCTCAGCAACGGTTCTTGCACTTTGTATGTTCAGCTTAACAGGCTCCTGCCTGCCCGACCTGAGCAGGTTCACCAGCTCATTGTTGTTCATGCCCGACTGTATCTTGTACCTTCCAGGTTTGACCTTCGAATCATAGTGCTTCCGTTGTGAAATATAAATGAAACTTCGTTCATTCATGAGCATGTCCTTAGCCTTCAAGATCTTTAGCAGTCCTCCGAAATCCGTGCCTGTGGGAATGTACAGGTACATATGCCGCTTGCCTTTCAGGTCAACGTTAGGCGTTTTTACATAGCAGTATAATCTTACGGATAAAAAACCCACTAAAAGAACAGTAATGAAAACTACTGTGAAAGGGGCAAAATAACTTAACCTCCTGTGAGAAAGTGTATAGTGGTTTGCAGGATTCATTAATACAAGCTTTGTTTAAATTATTCGGAGCGCCTGATAAGCTGGAACATCCATTCTTCCATCCAGCTGTTACCGGTCCTGATCCAGTCTTTTTTAATACCACAGCGCTCAAACCCGTACTTTTCGAACAGGGAGATGCTGGATGTGTTAATAGGTGTTATGTTGCTGTATAATTGCCTGAGGTTCAACACTTCAAAGGCGTAATGTATGAGAAGCTCAAGTGCCTCCGCCGCATAACCGTTGCCCCTGAATTCCTCCCTTACCAGGATGCCTATCCCTGCCCTGAGGTGAAAAGGGTCAAAGTCGAACAGGTCGATTGCTCCAACTGATTTACCATCGATGTCCCCGCTATGGCCAACGATCATCAGCCTTAACTGCCTGCTTGAATAGATGTCGTTTTGCACATTCATTACATACTCCTCTATCTGGAACCTAGAATACGGGGCCAGGGTACTGCTGACTTTCCAGATTGACGGATCATTTTCCAATTGGTAGAGCAGATCTATGTCGGATGGTTCAACTGCCCTTAAATGCAGCTTTTTTCCTTTAAGAATTTCGTTTTGCATGATTGTTAAATTGTTATCCCGCCCTTGAATACAAAAGCGGCCGGGCCTTCAAGAAATACTCCTGAGAATCCTCCGGATGAGGGTTGGAAATTTACATTAAACTCCCCCCCTGGAGTTTTTACGAAGCAGGCATGCTGCCTGTCTTTACTGAGGAAAGCTGTTATCAGGGCCGAAGCTGTTACCCCGGTACCGCAAGAAAGTGTCTCGTTCTCAACTCCGCGCTCATAGGTTCTTACACTGAGGCCTCCCTGTATGATTTCCACGAAATTCACATTACATCCACCCGGTGCAAAGCGTTTGTCATACCTGAGCTTTCTGCCTTCAGACTGAACATCCACTGCTTCAACATCCTTTACATATACAACAAAATGGGGAGAGCCGGTATCAATAAAATACCCGTCATCAAATATTGTTCCTGGCGATGTGTCTTTCATTTTCAGACGGACCATGCAGATGTCACCATTTTGCGACAAAATCTCAGCTTCATGGTCCCCGTCAACGGCGCTGAATCTTGCCTTTTTGCCGATGATCTTGAGCCCATGGGCAAAGGCCGTCATACAGCGTCCGCCATTCCCGCACATAGTGCTTTCATTCCCGTCGGAATTGTAATATTTCAAAGAAAAATCATACCCTCTCGTGTTTTCAAGCAGCATCAACCCGTCGGCCCCAATTCCCAAATGCCTGTCACAAAGAAAAACTATCTGTTCCTGCACGGGATAAAACTCTCCGGAACGATTATCAATGATGATAAAATCGTTGCCGTTCCCATGATATTTGAAGAAATTGATTTTCACTTTGATTCAATGTGTTGCAAAGCTATGAACAAATCTTCATATTAAAAGTATCTTGCCCTTAATTCATCGGGGCATTTCCGCTGTTTATCGATTTATACTTTAACTGATATCATAAAGAGAATATTTTTGCTACTTGAAAATCACTAATTTTAAACTCGCATACTATGGAACCAAATAACGAACATAAGACAGATTACGATAATCACCGGAAAAAGGGAATGCTCGGTATTATCGTAATCCTTGCAGGACTCGCATTACTGCTTTTCAACACAGGATTCGTTCCTGATTATTTACGCCATATCATCATCTCCTGGCCCATGCTCCTGGTTGCAATCGGCGTCGTTAGCCTGATGGGTGCCGAGAACAGGATGCCCGGTATGATACTGGTTGTTGTAGGAGGATTTTTTCTCATCCCCAGGATCTTCATCCTTGATTTTAATTTCTCACATCTTTTTTGGCCACTTATCCTGATCTGCCTTGGGGTTCTCATTCTTTTCCGCAGGTTTCCGCACCCGAAAGAATGGAGCCGCCGCAAAATGGCATCCGCCCCGGATACAGGCCCGGCCTCTGACCAGGGAGTTATTTATGAAGACCATATTTTCAGCGGAACTGAGAAAAGAATTATCAATAAGGAATTCAAAGGCGGCAGGATCAATGTCCTCTTCGGAGGGATCAAACTTGATCTTACCCAGGCAAGTCTCGCAGAAGGAACCAATGATCTCGAGGTGAATGTGATTTTCGGAGGAGCAACCATCATCGTTCCCTGCGAATGGAAAATCGTACTTAAAAACACCAGTGTGTTTGGCGGGTTCTCCGATAAACGCTTTTGCCTCAAGGAAGCCTCTGACCCCTCAAGGGTGCTTGTGATCAGGGCTTCGGCAGTTTTCGGAGGCGGTGAAATCAAAACGTATTAAAATAAAACCTGGGGATAGAGAATGATACATCCGGTCTTTCAAAATCTCAGGTCCATATCCGTGTATTTTGGAACGTGGATCCTCCTTGCGGGGATCCACTTTTCCATTTTATTCTTCCAGTTCCGGATCCCACTTAATATTTCGCTCTCCGACAGCATCATCTACAACACCATCTTTTGTTCCATAGGAATTGCTTTATGGTATGTAATAAGATATTCAATGCCGGGAACACTTGCCGGCTTCAGCTTCCTCTTTAACCATTTCACTTCCCTGGTCTTATTGCTGGTTTTCTGGCTTGGCTCAGGCTATGCATCCCTTAACCTCTTGTTCAGGAATAATGCAGTCTATTTGAATTTTCTCGGGCTTTCACTCCCTTTCCGTTTTGTGATTGGTATCTTCTTGTATGCTTTCATCGGGTTGGGTTATTACCTGATCATTATGTACCGCGACCTGCAGGAAAAAGCCAAGGCTGAGACCAGGCTAAACGAACTTCTGAAGGAATCGGAACTGAACATGCTCAAATCGCAGATCAATCCGCATTTCCTGTTCAACAGCCTTAATTCCATAAGCTCCCTTACAATCACCGACCCGGTGAAAGCCCAGGAGATGGTGGTGAAGTTGTCGGAATTCCTCAGGTACAGCGTTTCCTCGAATATCAATACGTTCACCACCCTCGAAAAGGAAATGCAGAATATCCAGAGATATCTTGAAATCGAGAAGATACGTTTCGGCGAAAAACTGGTCTTTGAATTTGCCATGGAACAGGGCTGCTTTACAAAGGAAGTTCCTGTCATGATCCTTCAACCTTTGTTTGAAAATGCCATTAAGCATGGTGTTTATGAAAGTACTGAACCTGTAAAGGTCAGGACAGGCTGTAAAACCTTTGAGGATTATTTCGAGATCAGCATAAATAATGATTTTGACCCATCGGCCCCTGCCAGGAAAGGCTCGGGCATAGGACTGAAAAATATCAGGGAACGTCTCAGGCTGATGTACAAGAGCGATTCCCTGCTGAAGACCTCGGTGAAAAATAATGTATTCGAAGTCGTTCTGACCATCCCCAATAAACCTAATTAATACCATTGAGCAATGACATACAAAGCAATTATCATTGACGATGAAAAGCCCGCAAGGGATATCATCAGGACTTTTCTGAAGGATATTGCCGAAATCGAGGTGATTGCAGAATGCCCCGACGGGTTTGCCGGACTGAAAGCTATACAGGATCTGAAGCCCGACCTGGTCTTCCTTGACATCCAGATGCCCAAACTCACAGGTTTTGAAGTGCTGGAGCTGCTTGAAAACCCTCCCCTGATCATTTTCAGTACCGCTTACGACCAATATGCTATCCGTGCCTTTGAGCTCAACGCAACGGATTATATTTTAAAGCCATACTCCCGGGAAAGGTTCGGCCAGGCTGTGGCAAAAGCCTTATCAAGGATTCAGACCGGTGTTGCAGTCCAGCCGGAACTTCAAAAAATCATCCAGTCTGCCGATGAAAAGGAGGAACTGCTCAATAGAATTGCTGTCAAAACAAGGCATAAGGTTCATGTGATAGGGGTTAACGAGATACTTTACCTTGAAGCGGAAGGGGATTATGTGATGATACATACCAGGGAAGGTAATTATCTTAAGGAAAAAACGATGAAGTATTTTGAGTCCCATCTTGAACCTGAGAAATTCATCCGCATTCATCGTTCGTATATTGTTAATGCTGAGGCTATTGAGAGGATAGAGCTGTACGACAAGGAAAGCTATTCTGTTCTCCTGAAAACCGGCGACAAACTCAAGGCCAGCACCAGCGGGTACAAGCTCCTGAAACAGATACTGCATATGTAAGCATCTTTTTTTTACATTCCCCATACCATTTTAGTGAAAATAGTCTTATATTTACGGTTAGACAGTGCTTATGCTTGTGAAACCACTTGCGCCCAATCCGGTCATTTATGAAATCAGCACCCTGCTGTGGCTGGGGGAACTGGGCAGGGAATTCAATACTGAGATCACACTTGCCAGCGTCCCCGACAGGACGCCGTTCCGATCAGGGAACTATACGGATCCA
>JBAXBP010000229.1:0-5303 GCA_037141915.1 Bacteroidota bacterium
TATCGCCTTTCATTACCTCTTCATAGACCGGGTTGATGAATCCTGCATACGGAGCGACATTCAGCTTTTTATACCGTTCCAGCACTTCCTTATGCAGATCCTGGTCCACTTTCACGGCATAGGTTTCGATGAGATCCCTGCCTGCCTTGTAATCCCCTTCGGAAGTTATCCTCTGGATCTCTTTCAGGAGCAGGCCGAAGAGTTCCCTTAGTCCGTTGTAATCGTTGATCCTGACATACGTCTTGCCAGCCTTTGTGAATTTCTCAACGATGTTCTTTTCTTTGCCCATTTCATATACCCAGTGCGCAATGAGTGAACGGTCACGCATATGAGCCTCCTCAATATCCTTGCCTGGTTTGATGCGGACCAGCTGTGTCATCAGACCGTTGCGCATGAATCCATCGTATTCAGCCTCTCCTGCCTTCATCGATTTAAGCAGCCCCAGCTCCACCATCTTACTGTCAAGGATATAATACAGGGCAAAAAGGTCGGCACGTGATTCTTCTATGGAGGAGTGGTAGTTTTTCAGCATATCGTGAGTTACTCCCGGTTTTAGCTGACCCGAAGCATGGCCAAGGCATTCGTGCATGTCGGTGGTGAGGCTTGAAGCCGCATAACCATATTCTTTAATCTTCGCAACCTCATCCGGCGAAGCCGCAAATTCTTCAAGGAATCCATTGCCAAGCGAGGCCTGGTCGTATGCATAGGTAATATTATCGATAGTCACCGACTTGGAGCCATGCTCCGAACGTATCCAGTTGGCGTTCGGCAGGTTGATCCCGATAGGCGTAGTGGGGTGGCATTCTCCGCCAAGCTGGGCTACGGTGATGACCTTTGCCGAAACTCCCTTCACTTCTTTTTTCTTAAACTGTGGATCGGTCGGGGAATTGGATTCAAAATACAAGGCATTATCGCTGATGATAGTGGTTCGTTTCGTGGCTTCAACATCTTTGAAATTCACCACCGATTCCCAACCGGCTTTCATTGCCTGCGGATCTCCATAGGTTTCGATGAACCCGTTCACGAAATCCACAAGCGCATCCTGGTCCTTCACCCACAGCACATTGTATTCATCCCATGCCACGAGGCTGCCGGTTTTATAGTAATCAACCAGCTTACCAACCGAGGCTTTCTGATCAGGCGTTTCAGCCACCTCCGCAGCCTGGCAGAGCCAGTAAACTATTTTTTCAATCGCCTGTGAATATAACTTTCCAACCTTCCAGGTAAGTTCCTTCACATGCCCGTTTTCCTTCACCAGCTTAGAATTCAAACCATATGAAACCCTGGTATCCTTGCCGGCTTTCCTGTCAGATTCTTTAAGCCTGGCATAAAACTCTTCAGCTTCTTTCTGGCTCACCCCTTCATAGAAATTACAGGCCGAAGCCAGCACCATGTCTTGTGAAGGATCAAGTGAAACCCGTTTTGGCGCTACCGACCTGTCAAAAATGATGGCTGCAACCTCTTCTGCCAGTCCAACGGAGCTCTGGTCTATGGCCAGGGGCAGCTTTTCAGTGGAAACAGATTCTACTGCCGTGATAAAGAATTCTTTTGAAAATCGGGGCTGCGTCTTATCAGTGGAATAATGATGGTGAAGCCCGTTATTGAACCACAACTCTTTGAGGTATATTAAAAATTTATTAAAGTCTTCGGATGTTCGGTCTCCCCTGAACCCGTCGTACACCGCCTCGCAAGTGTGGCGGACCAGGAGGTTGTATTTACAGTTCTGGTCATAAATAATGTCCCTGCCGCACAGGGCAGCCTGGCTTAAGTAAAAGATCAGCTTCTTCTGTTCCAGGCTGAGGTTTTCAAAACCGGGGACCTGGTATCTGAGTATTTTCGAATCGCCAAACTGTTCGGTGAGGAATTTGAATTTTTCACTTTTCTGATTTTCATCATTTTGCTGCCCTCCACAGGACATCAGGCTGTATGCAATGCTCATGACCGCATGATTATTAAGATTTTCATATGAACTGTAAATATTTTATCTTTGGAAGAGAGAATGCAAAAATACGCTTTCTGTAATGAAGAAATTTATCCTGCCAATTATTCTGATACTCATTGGGCTGGCAATCACTGTCCTGACCATTCCCAGGCTAAGGACCATCATTTTAAGCCCGTTTCTGAGAAGCACTGCCATCTCGTCCCCGAATCAGGGTGCAGGTGGTAACACATCGCTGACCGATAATGGCGCCCCGGTGCAGAGCCGGTCAAAGGGGTTTACCGAACCGGGGATAGAGAGAATCAAATCGGATCTCGTCGGAAAAAAAATACCGGGATGGAATTTTGACAAGATCACCGAATTCAGCAAGTCCTCGATAAGCAGCATAGCCCGCACCGATCAACGGATAGACTTCAGGCTCGATCTGCATATGCTGCCATACAATGCAGGAAAAGATGAATATTACGATGCCCAGCTTTTTGCCACCTACCTTGCAGGGGATGATGACTGGCAACTCAGTAATGTTGAAGAGATCTATCTTTCGTATGAGGTCACGATCCCGCCCGGCCGCTGGGTTACAATCAACGGGATAGAAGGCTGCAGCATGCAGCCGGATAAAAAAAACAATCTTGAATGGACAAGTAAAAAATGGGATTATGACATTCTAAGCGGTCCCGGGATTGACGAGGTTACTTTGCCGCCGGCATCCACCTATGATGTAAAAGCTAAGGCAAAACACCCGGTGAAAATCAGGCTTACTTTCAAGCCTGCCGAATGAGGTTATCAGAACTTCCCGAACTTCAGCCCGAGTTTTATATTGAACTGGTTTATCAGCCCGTCGGAAGAATACCTGAGGTCAGGATCAGGCGCCCAGCGGTAGCTTACAGTAAGACCAAGCCTGAACATCTTTGAAAGGTTCAATTCTGCTTTAACACCTGGTTCAATGACAAAGAAAGCAGTACCGTATGTATTATTATGATAGAAGGTGCTGCCTGAGGTACCCGGGGTAGAATGTTTTGCATAATCCCAGTAGAGATAACCCATTCCGATCATTAAAGGGAATGACACATGTACTATCGAGCGTGGAAACAAGGTGTATTCCAGCAATGCCCCCCCGAACCCTCCCTTGAGGTATTTGTAATCTTTTGTCTGCTGCCCGGTTGAATCAGTGTAGGTATGATGAAAACTCAAGCCCTGGGGATTCCCTATAAAACTTCCGGTCATACCAACAGACCAGTTGTGGTTCAGGATCATTCCCATGCTGAATTCAGGCAGGAAAACATTATGATGACCGAACTTGGTATACCCGGCATCAAATTGTATAAAATAGCCGAAAGGGATTTTACAGCCTTTATGCCCGGCGCCGAATACAGTATTGATCTTATATGAAGATGTGGAATCATTGCTGGTTATCTGCTCCTGGGAGAATGCCGTGAAGGAGCAAACAAGGCAAATCATGATTAGCAGTTTCGTTTTCATTTTTATACGTTTGTGAAATCAAAACTCTCATATTGTTCGAAAATTACATTTTTACTTTAATGATATAAAATATTTATACGTATTTAAATGTATTGATGTGAGTAATACCGGATTATAATTTTTCGTTTAAATGGTGAGTAAAAAATATTTTTTATTAATATGCATTTCTTTACTTTTGTCGCATTCCGAATATAAAAATAATTTAAAGATGCCCTATAACACTCTATATATCAACACATTTAATTCAAACAAAAATGAGATTATCATCTTTAATATTATTGACTATCATAGCAGGTCTTGGCTTAACATCCTGCCATCACGTCGCTGACCTTTCAGTACCGCCTCCCCGACCACCCCTGCCTGGTCCGGAATTTAAATGTGCATTAGATACTGTCTATTTCAGGAACTCGGTATTGCCTGTGATCCTTTCAGGCTGTGCCAAGACAGGGTGCCATGATGAAGCAACGCATAAGTCGAACAAGGTTCTCGACAATTATGCAGGCATCATAAAACTGGTAAAACCATTTGACCCCCAAAACAGTGAGCTGTACAAGGTTCTTTTCGCCGGTTCCCAGCAAAGAATGCCTCCGAGCACTCCGTTTAACATGAGCCAGAAAAGCATAATTTACTGGTGGATTGCACAGGGTGCATTCAATAATAAATGTGATTCGGCTGGGTGTGACTCTTCAAATGTAACCTACAATACATCCATAAATCCGATTGTGGCAAACTGGTGCGTAGGTTGCCATGGAGGATCAAATCCTGCTTATAGCATAAGCTTGCAGACATACAGCGATGTGGTTGCATGTGCAAACAGTAACAGGCTGATGGGGGCCCTCAGGCATGAGACCGGATTCTACCCCATGCCAAAGGGAGGAGAATTCCTTTCGCCCTGCGAAATCAACTTGTTTCAGATTTGGATTAACCTTGGCAAACCTCAATAAAAACCAATATACAAGATGAAGAAAATCATTAAAGGTGTTTTTATCCTGTCATCTCTGGCATTGTTATTAAGTGCATGCTATAATGATAACGAATATGACCTGTATCCTTTCCCTACTGCACCTTGTGACAGTTCCAATGTCACTTACTCGGGGACGATTGCACCCATTATGGCAGCGAACTGCAATGTATGCCATTCAACCGCACTGGCATCAGCCGGGGTGATTACCGACACACCGCAGGACCTTGCCTCAGCTGCAGCAAACAGTGGGCTGTGGGAAGCTGTCAGCTGGGCACCAGGGTGGAAACCCATGCCTAAACAAGCCAGCCAGTTATCGCCCTGCGACCTGGGTAAAATTAAAAAATGGATAAATATGGGGTCTCCCAACAACTAAAAAAATTACATGAAAACCAAAATACAATTAGTCGCTTTTATGATCCTTGCATTGACAGCTTTTACGGCCAATGCCCAGGATGACATGATGAATCTTCTTAACAAGGAAGCAGCACCGGTAATCGACTATACCTCGGCCACCTTCAAAGCCACCAGGGTTGTTGTCGGGCATTCCTGCGAGAATCCCGGGACGGGAGACCTCCTTTTTATTTTTTCACATCATTTCGGAGCATTGAACACAGGTTATGAGAACCTCTTCGGTTTAAAGCAGGCGCAGGTACGTCTTGGGCTTGAGTATGGGGTAACGAAATGGCTGGGCCTGGGGGTCGGGCTGAACACTCTGCAGAACACCTGGGACGGCTTTTTGAAGTTCAAGGTACTGAGGCAGAGCAAAGGAGCAAGAAGGATGCCTTTCACGCTGACCATCTTAGGGAGCACTGCTATTTACACTACCAAATGGTCGGATCCCAGCCGTAAGAATTATTTCACTTCGAGGATGTCGTATGCCTCACAGGTGATACTTGCCAGGAAATTCGACCAAAGGTTTTC
>JBAXBP010000230.1:0-5294 GCA_037141915.1 Bacteroidota bacterium
TTCTACGAATACAAGCCAGGAGGAGTATTTTATTGCCTGCCTTCGGGGAGGGGCTGAATTAAATGCCCTGGGGACTTATGCCTATTATCACCTTAGTGCATTGATGAAAGCCCGCAAATTCTCTGCGCTGAAAGATACGGGGCAGGAATCCGCCAACCTGATTACTGCAATTTTGGCAGATGAGGCGTTTGCCAACCATTTCCTTGAAGATATGTTTGCATCAGGGCATGTGGCAGGTACCTGGGGAAACGCAGCCCAGAGAAAAGGCACCCATGACTTCTATGATGAGAAAGGGATTGAAGTCTCTACCTGGGACGGGGGAAGCATGGTGCTTATGGGCGATGCTTTTATGCGGCAGGAAGATGCCGACAGGGCTGCAATCACAGTGAAGATGAGCCTGGAAGAGGTTCTGGATGCAGCTGCAGGATCAGGAGCCCAGGGACTGAAAACCCAGGTAAATTTTATTGCGGGAGCCGACACTTTTAATGTTTCAAAAAACGTCAGGATGCCATTTGGCAGGATTGATTCGGTGGACTGGTCGTTTTTCAAACCGGTGTTGATGCCCACTGCAATCCCCGGCCTTTCCAAAGGCGCAGGTGAGCTCCCAAGGTTCAGGGCCGAGCTTGGGCCGTTTGTCGGCCTTATGGCGGCAGCCAGGGGCACAACTCTGTTCAGCGGATTTGACACCTACCAGAAGGAAGCGGGTTTTAATGCAGGCCTCGAAATGGCAATAAGAGTCGGACTCGGCTTGGAGGGTTTGCTCAATGAGGGTAGCGACGGACTTGTTTTCCTCGACCTGGGCTGGAGGATAGACGGCCCCTCATCAATGAAAATGACGGCTGATGCCGACCTGAAGCAGTTCGGCAGTATCTTTTCAGCTGTTCCCAGCAGGGACGCTTTTTATGCCAGGTTACGAATGCCGTTTTACATCATACCTGGTGACCTGCTGATCGTTGCACCCTTTCTTTACCTGTTTTCACCAAAGACCGCAACCAAGATGATCATTGCTGCAGGGAATGGAGGCCTCATTCCCTGGCAGGTGGGAATGGTAACGCCGATAGGAAGATTCCAGTTTGTTCTCGGAAGGGAAGTGGGTGTATACCTTTACGGCTGGCACAAGGATGCCGACCGCTTTCTCCTGCCTTTTGCAAACGACCTTGAAGCCGACCAGGTACTGGTCGCCATGAGGTCTACGCTCCTCGAATTCCCCTTCCTGGAATACCGCCCATTTCATACTTTTTCTACAAACCAGACAGCAAGCCTTGTATTCCAGTTTTTCGGCGGTGTAGATATACCCGGAAAAATCACGGTGGTAGCACCGGAGGGCTCTCCCGTGCCTAAAACAAATCCCATATACTTTCTTGGCGTCAGGATAGGTTTTGACTGGAGGTACTATTTTGGTAAGAACGGGAGCTGATCATACTCCGGCCGGTCAATGATTTTTTAAGACAGTTTTTACACCGCTTTGAGCTCAATACATCTGTTTTTAAGGTATCTTTATACCTTTATTCAAAGCGGATGCGAGCCCCGGTTTCTTTCTTTTTATTTTTCTGCCTGATCATGTTTCTGGGAGGCCGGGCCCAGGATGTTGAGGTTCATCCGTCAAAGGGCATCAAAGGTTTTTTCAAGGGTCATGTAAACGTTAAAAGAGATATCCCACTGGTTACAGCAAGAGATGTTTCACAATACAAGGAAAATTTCGGGGAAGAGCCGGACGAAGACGAAACAGGGGATGTTAAATCGTATTCCGCCCCGGTCTCCCTCAAAGGCCGCGACAATTTTTTCCAGGGAGTGAACGGTGCCCTTACCAACAACGACAGCGTCCTTGTTAATTTCGACGGAACAACCGGTGGTGCAAGACCACCCATTGATTGTAACGGTGCCGTTGGCCCTAATCATTTTATTCAGACCCTTAACGGCTCGTTTACAATCTTCAGCAGGACAGGTGGTGCAACGGAAGGTCCGTATAACCTTATTTACATGTTCTATGGCTTACCCGGGGGAAACGCCTCGTACCGGTGGATCGACCCGATCACCCTGTATGACGAACAGGCAGACCGGTGGCTCATGGCCTGCTTTTCATTTTATGATTCGACTTCCTGGATGCTGATCACTGTTTCGGCTACGGGAGATCCCGACGGAGACTGGAATTCCTATTCCTTCCCTGTCGATTATTTTCCCGATTATCCCAAATTCGGTGTATGGAATGACGGGTATTATATGGCCGACAACAGGTACTGGTTGCAGCTGAAGGGCCCCCATGATACTGCCAGCAATGATACTTATGTGTTCCAGAGAGACAAAATGCTTAACGGGGACCCTGCCTTGGCGGTTGCCTTCCATAACGGGTTTAAACCCAGGAACAACGATACAACACTCGCATTCGTACCACCTGTGCATAATGTGGGGGAGTTCGCACCCGCAGGAAGCCCGGGAATATTTATCGGTTTGAATAATGACACTGCCAACGGGGGAACAAACCAGGTATGGATATATGAATTGCATGTTGACTGGACCAATATACAGAATTCAACCCTGGCAAAAGTGCAGCAACTGGATGTTCAGCCTTTCAGCAGCGACTTCGGTCACAGGTATATGAATATCATCCAGCCTGACCTCATGAACCGCCTGGATGCGATTCCTCATGTTCCGATGAATGTGCCGCAATACAGGAATTTCGGCAGTTACCAGTCCATAGTCTTCTGCCATACTGTGAACCTCAGCCAGCCCGGCGATTTGCCACATGCCGGGATAAGGTGGTATGAACTGAGAAAACCCCCCGGTGGACAATGGGCTGTCAGGCAACAAAATACCTATGCCCCCGATGATGATAACCGCTGGCTTGGAAGTGT
Source organism: Bacteroidota bacterium (assembly GCA_037141915.1). Taxonomy (GTDB): domain Bacteria; phylum Bacteroidota; class Bacteroidia; order Bacteroidales; family FEN-979; genus CAIRDP01. Next base: position 2,853 of record JBAXBP010000230.1, read on the forward strand.
TATGCTCAACGGCAAAAACCAGATCGGCCTGGCATATTCCATTACAGGGGAACATACTAATCCTTCCATCAGGTTCTGCGGGCAGAACATCTGGTCATACCTTGGGGGGAATTCCACCATGGATATCGCGGAAGATACCATCATCAGTGGAAAATACTCACAGACCTATATGCCTCGCTGGGGAGATTATGCCCTGATGTCGGTAGATCCAAGGGATGACAGCACTTTTTGGTTTACTTCCCAATATATAGGGTCTGCAAACAATCACAAAACCAGGATCGCTTCATTTAATTTCAATATCAAACCAATGGTTGTCACCAAACCGGCTACCGATGTGACTCCAAGCTCAGCGACACTCAACGGGACTGTGAATCCTAACGGCCTTGTCACCACCTGGCATTTTGAATACGGCAGCAGCACTTCCTACGGCAACAGCACACCGCTTATCCAGGCAGGATCAGGTATTGCCTCTCTTGATGTCACCGCCGCCCTATCCGGACTTACCGCGGGTGCAACCTACCATTTCCGTCTTGCAGGGACGAACGGAAAGGGAGCATCCAGGGGAGCAGATATGACCTTTACACCCGGCGCAGCCTCCCTGACCACCACGCAGGTAAACAATATTTACCTGACCACTGCTTCATCAGGCGGGATTATAATCTCCGACGGAAGTTACCTGGTAACGGCAAGGGGAATATGCTGGAGTACTGAAATGAACCCAACCATCCTTGATGTTTATACCACTGACGGTTCCGGCACAGGTTTGTTTAATAGTATCCTGGGTGGACTGAATACCAACACCCTTTATCATGTAAGGGCGTATGCGACAAATGCAGCGGGCACCTGGTATGGCAATGATGTCAGTTTTACCACGCTTTGCAAGATCTACACCTTCCCGTTCAGAGAGGGATTTGATGCAGCGAGCACCCCGATGTGCTGGACCAATGTTGACAATATGGGAAATGGCAAGTCATGGCGCTTCGGTACAATCGATGATGAGAACCCCAACCCCAATCTGACAGGAAACTATGTCTATCTCAATTCCGATGATTACGGCAGCAGTTCCGAAGACGCTGAACTCGTTTCACCCCAGCTGGATTGCTCAATGTATAACCATGTGTTGCTTGAATTCGATCATTATTATCTCACAAGGTATTATCCTACAAGATCACTATCATACAGTATCGACGGGGGAAACAACTGGATCCAGTTTGAGCTCTTTGATTATGAACTCAAAACAAATCCTGCAAGGTACAGCAGGGCCGTGCCGGAAGTTGCAGGTAAATCGGCGGTCAGGTTCAAATGGAGTTTTAACGCAACGTACGACATTTACTGGGCTGTAGATAATGTGCAGATAAGATCGACCGATGGAATTGAACAGCCGGTAGCAGGCAGGGTAAGCATCTTCCCTAATCCAAATAAAGGGATATTTAATATTATTCCGGTTGAAGGCAGAACTGCAGAATTTAACATATCAGTTTCGGACATGAACGGCAGGGTTATCCTGGTTCAAACTCTGAAAGGGTCAGAGAAATACCAGCTGGATCTCTCAGCAGCCCCGGGAGGTGCTTATACCTTGCTGATACAAACCAATACATGGCTGATCACAAGAAAAATAGTGATCCTCCGTTAGATAATATAATATGAAACACCCGTCACTCTTAATATTCTTTATCCTGATCTCATTGACACTTCAATCGCAGGTGGTGGCTGATTTCATTTTGCCTGATACAATCTGTGTTGGCAAGACGGTTAATATCAAAAACCTCACAACAGGAGGGTCAAGATTTTACTGGAGCTTTTGTTCAGGGAACACATCAGTTGATCCAATCGGCTCGGTTCTGGGCGGAACATCAGGTTTTCTGGGAGGTCCCGCCTACATCACCCTTGCCCAGGATGGTGACAGTTGTTACAGCTTTGTCACAAATCACGTTAATCAATCCGTAACTGTAATTAATCATGGTATAAGTTACAGCAACGATGCCTTGTCAATAAAGAATATTCCCATACCGGGAATGAAAATGGATAGTTCGCAGGGGATACAGGTGAAGTATGACAATGGAACCTGGTTCGGTTTCCTGGTATGCGATTTTCTTTTGATAAGAATGGATTTCGGAAATTCATTGTCCAATACCCCTTCAATCTTTGTATTGAACACGATCACAGGAATGTGGAGCCTCCACGGCCTTCAGATCTGGCATGAAAACAACCAGCGGTGGGTCGGAATAACAACAAGTTCATGGGGGAATTCAGTTTGGAATATTGATTTCGGCAATTCTCTTGCCAATACAGGTCCGGTGTTTACCGACATCACCCGGGGATTCAGTTTCAGCCAACCGGGCCCTCTCAGCATAGTGTCGGAAAACAACAATTACTACTGTTTTATTGTGAATGCTCTCAACAGCACCTTATGCAGGGGAGACTTCGGTTCGTCTTTGATGA
>JBAXBP010000231.1:0-5292 GCA_037141915.1 Bacteroidota bacterium
TGACCGGTGTTGCATTATAGTTGACAGTTGTGCCCGGGCAGAAGGGATTAGGATTGGCTGTGATGGATATTCCTGCAGGAAGAGCGTTATTGACAATCATGGTTACCGTATTGCTCGTGGCTGGATTATTTTGGGTACAAGGCAGATTGGAGGTGAGCAAACAAGTAACTACATCACCATTCACCGGGTTATAGGTATAGATATTGCTATTTGTCCCGGCATTGGTCCCGTTCACTTTCCATTGGAATTGAGGTGATGTTCCTTCATTGGCTGGTGTTGCGTTAAACGTTACTAAGCTTCCTGAACAGAAAGGATTTGCTGATGCAGCTATGGATATACCTACAAGCAGGTTTGGGTTGACCGTCATGGTAATGCTGTTGCTGGTAGAGGGATTTCCTGTGGGACAAACAGCGTTTGAGGTAAGAACACAAGTAACAATATCGCCATTTGCAGGAATATAGGAATACGTTATGCTGTTGATCCCGGCATTAGTACCATTGACTTTCCACTGATAAACTGAGGATGTTCCTTCGTTTACCGGATATGCAGTGAAGACCACTGTGGTCCCAGCGCAGACAGGGTTTGCAGTGGGTGATATAGTAATACTCACCGGCACATTGGGATTAACGATCATGGCCACGGCGTTTGAGGTGGCAGGATTTCCGCTGGCGCAGGAGGCGTTTGAGGTTAGAATGCAAAGAACCACGTCACCATTTAATGGAACATAAGAAAAAACAGAATTGTTTGTCCCGGCATTAACTCCATTGACTTTCCACTGGTAAACCGGGGCGTTGCCTTCATTGACAGGCGCTGCAGTGAATGTAACATTGGTCCCGGAACAGAGCGGGTTCTGGGAAGCAGAGACCGTAACACTCACCGTGACGTTGGTGTTTTCGGTCATCGTGATCGAATTTGAAACCGCCGGATTTCCCGTGGGGCAGGAGACACTTGAATTCAGCACACAGGATACGATATCTCCATTAGAAGGAATGTATGAATACACTGGGTTATTTGTTCCTGCATTAACTCCGTTCACTTTCCATTGGTACTGGGGAGACGTTCCTTCATTGGTCGGTGTAGCCGTAAAAGTAATGGTTGCTCCCTGGCAATAAGGATTTGCTGAAGCGCTGATCGAAACACTGACAGGAAGGATAGGGTTTACCACCATTGTTATGGCATTGGAAGTATCCGGGTTGTTCATGATGCAACCGGTGATAGAGGAAGTTAGAATGCATCTTACAACATCATTATTTGCAGGTGCATAGGTATAATTATTCGCATTTGTTCCTGCATTGACCCCGTTAACCTGCCATTGAAAGCTTGGATTACCTCCGCCGTTCAAAGGGGATGCCGTGTAAGTAACCTGTGTCCCTTCGCAAACATTGGTTGAAGTACTGCCTATAGTGACATTCACAGCAGGGCTTGAAGTGACCAGTACCGGAAAATCCGTTGGAGTTTGAGCAGAACAACCATTGGCATCGGTATAATTCACATAGACATGCTGGTTGCCGGGAATATTCCAGATGATGGTGGCAGTATTTGTTGACCCTCCTGATGTTACCATCCCACCGGCTGAAGTATTCCATTGGTAATTTGTCATTCCGAAATCTGTCTGATATACATGCCCCGGACCTGCGCAGGTATTATTTGGCCCTGTAATAATCGGAATCGGTGCTTGATTTATCGTGATATCCAGGAAAGCCGAATCTCCCGGATCACCACACTTATTCAATCCTTTGACCCAAATTTTTCCTGAAGTTGCTAAAGATCCAATATCTACCATAATACCTGATGTACCTGATCCACTTGTTAGGGTAAAACCTGCTGGCAAGGTCCAAATATAAGTCACGGCATGGGGTAGATTTGGAATCAGGTAATTCACGCCGGTCGACGGTCTGCATACATTGATGGGACCTGTAATCGGACCGGCCGTATCAACTGGACAGCATTCAAGAAACTTGATCAGTATAGCATCATGGTTTCCATAGGTCCCTCCTCCAAAAGTTTCCTGCCATGCTCCTTGACTGGCTATGTTATCTGATGAAAAGGTTTCTCCTGCTGCGTATATCGTATCATCCTTAACATAAATGCAGTTTGCGAACTCATCCCTACCACTTCCTCCATAATACGTACCCCATTGACGCTCGCCGTTAGCATTGAATTTTACAAGGAGTCCATCATCAAAACCGCCACCAAACACCGTCTGATAAGCATCAGGTGTTGAAATATGATCGAATGACCAGGTATTTCCAACCATGAAAATATCATTTTCCGCTCCGAATGCACAAACTTCAGCCCCGTCAAAATTGGTACCGCCATAATAGGTACCCCATAATCTTTGTCCCAGGCTATCAAATTTTACAATAAATGCATCACCACTCCCTCTGTTTATTGGCTGGTAACATCCCGGGCTTGATATTCCGTCAGATGAGAAAGTACTACCTACCAAACATACATTTCCAAGACTGTCAATATTACATCCGCGCCCCCAATCCTGGTTTGACCCTCCGTAATATGTTGCCCAAATCCTCTGGCCTCCGGTTGTAAATTTTGCCAAATATGCATCCTGAACTCCACCATAAATTGTCTGAAATGCTCCCGGACTCGCAATATTATTAAGGGATCTGGTAATACCATTAAAGTATATATTTCCTGAACCATCAATTGCACAATAAAAACCTTGGTCATTTTTGCCATAATAAGTCCCCCATTGCCTGACTCCGTTACTGTCAAATTTTACAAGAAATGCAGTAATGCTGTCAATTCTATATTGCTGATAAGATCCCTGAGTGGCAATACCTGTATCAGAATAGGTCGTTCCGCAAAGAAATACCATTCCGTTTTTATCCGTTGTAACAGAATTCGCATAATCAATAAATTGTCCACCATAATAAGTACCCCAGATTCTGGAACCAGTCTGGTCAAACTTCGCAAGAAAACCATCCTCCTGCCCTCCGCCATAGATTATCTGATGTGCTCCGGGAGAGGCAATTCCGGAATTTGAATTGGTGTTACCTGCTAAATATATATTATTGCTATTATCGATGCAACATGATGCTCCCCAATCAACTCCGGAACCTCCGAAATAAGTTCCCCATTGACGCTGTCCGGCGGCATTGAATTTTGTAAGGAACCCATCAGAATTCCCGGCCAGGATATCCTGGTATGAACCTGCAGAGGCAATATTACTTAATGAGCTGGTACCTCCTGCGAGAAAAACATTCCCGGCAATATCTACAGCACAATATCCTGTTTCATCCCCTGTACCACCATAGTAGGTTCCCCAAAGCCTTACTGCCGTTGGATCAATAATCAGGATTGAATTTCCTGGAATTGGCTTTTCACAACAAAATCCGTAAACATCATTGTTTAATTTCAAAAACCTTACCTTGATATCAACTCTTGAATCGCTAATCAGGTAAAAGCTTTCAGGTATGAGTTCTTCAATCGCACCAAATCGTGTCCCGAATTTCAGGGTATCCCGGATTAAAGTAATATGGTCCGGCCCCTGTATCCTTAACCTGATATCTTTTATATCGGCTCCTGGGTGGATTATAAAATTGTATTTATACCCATGATCTTTATCTGTAAAAAAGTCGAGGTCAATGCCCGGATAAATGTTTTGGTAAGTGATTTTGCTGTATTGCCTTACATTCTTTATGCCTTCCGGCGGGGTAGCTGCTGTGAAATAATTGAAGTAATCCGGCAATGGTTCTGATGGAATGATTGTACAAGCAAGGTTAGCGCCTTCCAGAGTTATATCAATCCTTTGGAAATAATATTCAGTGATCAGGGAATCGGAGGGGAGTGCATGGTTTAAAGGATCATGGCCCATGGAACTTAGGAGATTCGGGTTATCCTTGTACTCAATCTTGTATACGTCATAGCTGAACCCAGTTTTCTGTAGTTGAACATTTAGTCCTGGATTATTAAGCAAATACAAGACATCCGGATTGGGTTTATGATGCAAATCGACGATCTGACCTTTGTTTTCAATGAAGCCATTTTCAGGTCTTGATAGGGCAAAGGATTTCAATACCTGAAATATACCAAAGACCAGAATGAGGAAAACGCTTAGTATTTTAATTCTCATCATGTTAAGACAATCCCGAAAGATATCAGGTTGCTTCTTTACTTGTAAAATTACGAATCTGATGTTATAGATGCTTCTTTTCGGGTCAATAATTTAAGGTAGTGAACTAAAAATAAGAGAATCACGAAACGAATTCTCATGATTCTCTTATTTTCCCATGGAGGTTTTACTTTGTTTACTCTTGCATACCTGATTGATTTTTAAATAGCTAAACGTTTTAAAAAAGAATCGAATGGAAGGATAGCACTGAAAAGAAAATAAGTCATGGACAGATTCTCGGAGTACAATCATTACCCCTACACACACAATAGGTAGTTGAGTTGACTTGAGGTGGAGGGCAATTACATGATCCAACGACAACAATATTAACCTCGACACAGGGAATATCACCTGGAACAGTAGGTCCTGGATAACTACGATTAGGCCTGTGGATTGTAATTGGTGTAAAGGTTGGGGACGTTAATACCCCCTCACAGTATTCAGTTGCAGCTTGAATAAAAAATTCAAGATTGCAATTTTCATAAGCACAGCAGGTATCATTTGGATCAGTCGGTATAATATTAAACGTCCAATCTGATAATGGTGCGGGCGATGCTGCAGGTAATGGTGTGGGTGATGTTACAGGATTTTCCTTCTTGGTATTATCTCCGGGCTTTTTATCAGGAGAACCGGCAAAGGCAGGGATTACCATCCCCATGACAATAATTGTCATCAGAATGTAAAATAATTTTGTTTTCATACGTATTAAGGTTTTTGTTTAAAAAAGAAAAAATTACCGGTTAATTAATGGAACCATTTAGTCAGGCGTTCTGATTTACTTACTTACAACTTTTTAACCTCCAATGGAGGTTAATCCTTCATTGGCTTACCTTCTTTCTTTTAATAATCTAATCAGGCATCATGGCTTTAAGTTTTGATCATATTTGCCAGGATTCCTTAAAGTTTCAGGCAAGAAGGACTTATCTGAATTTTTCTTCTCTCCCAACAAATCAATCCATACCGAAACCTCCACCGGAATAGTTGTAGTTACCGTTGTACCCCATTCCCTGTCGTCAATTTCAACAGAAAGGGTTTCACCACAGTTCACATAGTAAGGCCCGAGAACATCCTGATGATCCAAACTATAAATATAGACTTCGGCAATGCAGGGAATTGAATCGGGCTTGGAAGAAGTATTGATATGAACATTGATTTTTCGC
>JBAXBP010000232.1:0-5265 GCA_037141915.1 Bacteroidota bacterium
ACCAGCCATGGTTTCGACCAGGATATCCAATACAGCCAGAGCAAATTCCTGGTGAGGCCTCCCGACAAGGTTTATTTCGAAATCTACTACGAATTCGGCATGCAGGCCATCAGGCTTTCGTTGGCCGGGAACAGGCTCATCATGATCGAAAAGATCACTGAGGCGATTGACTGATGCTGTCGTTTTTTCCGTAAGAAATTCTTCGTAAATTCACTTAAAAAGGCTAAGTTTGCCGCAAAAATTTCTATGTTAAAATTCTTTATTGCCCGCCAGATGGTGAGGCGCACCAAAAACAGGTTATTTCCGGTCGAATACCTTGAACAGAAACACGTTGACCTTAACCAGCCCTTCCCTAACGACAGCTCTTATTTCTATGGAGGTGATAAAACAGGGAATGCATTTATTGCCCGTATGGCATTCAGGGGAGAGAAAAGGCAGCATGAATGGTGGTTTGATTTCTTTATCAGTGGCAAAGGGTTTTTCGGATTGAAAACCGATCCGGGTTCCGATGGTGAAGGATTCAGTATGGGGAACCTGAAATGGGAAAATACAGTTGTAGGAAAGGAATGGAGAATTACCTATAATGGGCCTGTTACGGATGCAGAAGGCAAGTCATACCATTGCAAGACCGATTTGCTTTTTACCGGTGAACATGAGATTTATGATTTTGCAAGAAGTTCCGACCAGAAGATGATCGCCAGGGCAATTGCAAGTGAAAAATGGACCAGGAAGTTTTTCTTCCTGATGAAAGACACCCACCAGACTCATTATGAGCAAACAGGCATGTTCAAAGGGACAATTTCCCTGGATGACCAGGTATATCCTCTGGAGATGATGGCATCGCGCGATCATTCCTTCGGTTCGAGGACCTGGCTTTCGTGGGACAGGCATTACTGGATCACCGGGGTTTCTGATAAAGGAATGCACTGGACGGTTACAACGATTAAATGGGATTTCCTTGGAAGGCTGACTGCCGGTTTTATAACGCATCCCGACGGGCATACTGATGCTATCATCGAATGCACCGACCTGGAAACTATTTCTGGTGAGAAATTGCTCCCCGACCATGGTTTTATAGATATCGTCTGCCGCAGCGGGGCAAAGCACAAAGTAGAATTCAGGAGGAACGGGCATTTCCCTTATATGATGGACGGCAAATACCAGATGTTCGAAGCCATAGGCACTTATAAATTCGATGGTGTTGACGGCCTGGGTATGGTTGAGTTCGGTTTCCATGCCGACAAATACAAAATTGACTGATCCATACCAAAGAAATTGATACTCCGGCTTAACGAAATCGACGGTCACCAGGTTGGCGGAAAGGCAAAAGGCCTGAAGATCCTCAGGGAACTGGGTTTTAATGTCCCCGAAGCAGTGGTCCTGCTTCATCCCGAACCAGGCGAGTTACAGGATGCGGCCATCATGCACCACATGAGTACTCTTGGTCCCGGGCCCAAGGCAGTAAGGTCATCCGCAGTAAGCGAGGACGGTCATTCCGCTTCCTTTGCGGGTCAGTTCGAGTCTTACCTTCACCTGCAATCCCTCGAAGAGGTGAAATCTGCAATAATAAAATGTATAGATGCAGCCGGAGCCGAACGAGTTAAATCTTATACCGGCAGCCTGCTTTCCGATGCCGACCTGAGGATCTCGGTGATACTGCAGAACATGGTTGATGCCAGGGTGGCAGGCGTGGTTTTTTCAGTTAACCCTGTCAATAACCGCCGTGATAAAATCATGGTCAATGCTGTTGCAGGCCAGGGCGAAGACCTTGTGAGCGGGAAGAAAGATGCATTTCACTATGAAATATTCCGCAGCGGTTCAAACCTGGTGAAAGAAGCTGAGAAGAACAACCACCTCATTGACAAAACCTTGCTCAGCCAGATCCTTGAAGGGGCAAAAAAAGCCGGGAGTTTCTTCAATGCACCGGTCGACATGGAATGGGCCATTGACGGCTCCGGTGCCCTGCACTGGCTTCAGGTCAGGCCTGTCACAGCCCTCAGCGGGGTTCATTTCAATGAACTTGATACGATCAAAGGAGAGAGCAGCGACATCTGGACCCTGGGCAACATTGGCGAAATGATGCCAGGAGTTGCCACCCCTCTCACCTATTCGGTGAGCGCCGAAGCTATTGATTACGGGATGGTCCTGCTGGCACAGCGCGGAGGTGCATATAAATTGAGTGACCGTAAGGGACCGAGGTACATACAGATGTTCTACAACCGGCTGTTCATCAATATGAGCAATATGATGGACTATCCCAAAAGGATATGGCTGAATAAACCTGAAGATGTACAATTTGCCCTGAGCGGGAAGGTCTTCGACGGGCTTCCTGCAGTGGTTCCCGAGGTTTCATTTCCCGTCAGGTTTCTGAATTTTTCCAGGCAGATGTCAACAACCTTGCGGGCTTCAAGGTCACTGGAACAACTAAGGTCCCTCGAAGCCGGCTTCCGCATCGATATATCGCTGCCTCTGGCTGAACTGCATAAAAAACTCGGAGAAGGAAGGCTTCAGCTGGGAATAGGCTTCGGCCATCACCTGATGGCATCGGCACAGAGCGGCACGATGTATTCGGCCTTCATGAGAATAATGACCGGGGATAAAAGAAAACCCGGAGCCGCCGATCACCATATTGCCACTATGCTTCTCCTCGATATTCCTGAAATCGAAAGTGCTGATGCAGTAAAAACACTCGAGCGGTTTGCCAGGACTATCCGTTCGCATAAAGAATTCTGTGAAAAATTCACAGCTGCCACTTCCGCTGAGGCCCTTGAACTGATTGCAAAACAAGCCCCTGAAGAGATCCGGGAGCAGTTCAGGCTTTTCCTTGAACGACATGGCCACCGTTGCGTAAGGGAATCCGAGCTCAGAGAGAAGACCTGGGCCGAAAAGCCCTCCCAGCTCATCCAGATACTTCAGACCCGTGTAAAAGCAGGCGAAGTCAGGCATGTGGTTCACGATACCAGGAAAGAAATTACTCATGCGTTAAGAAAACTCAAGCCAGTTACAAGGGTCGTCCTGCGTTCAATGATTCCTACTGCAAGAAAAGCCGTTGCCAGGCGTGAGATAACCAAGGCGCTGTCGATCAAGATGGTCGACACCATCCGCAGAGGATATAATGAATTGGCGCTGAGGCTGGTTTCAGAACTTCAGCTGGATGATACTGACCAGGTGTACTTTCTCACCCACGAGGAGATTGGCAGGCTTATTGAGGATAAAGATCCGGCATGGAAAGCCAAAGCAGCAAGGCGTCGTGAACTTCTTGCGGAGACTGACAAACTGGTATTTGAGGAGATAAGCTTCGGAATACCGGAACCACTGGAAGAAGAGCAATCGTTTGAACTTAAAGAAGGGCAGCTTGCAGGTACACCAGTCAGCAGCGGGGTCGTTGAAGCTACCGTGAGAATTATACATTCCCTTGACGATGCCGAGAAGCTGAAAGAAGGCGAGATCATGGTAGCGTCATTCACAGATATAGGGTGGACTCCTTATTTCAGTATAATATCGGGGCTGATCACCGAGATCGGAAGCCCCTTGTCACATGGCGCGGTTGTAGCCAGGGAATATGGCATACCTGCAGTTGTTGCTGCGAAAGGAGCAAAAAAATTCCTTAAAACAGGTGATAAAATCAGGCTTGACGGGGAACTGGGGCTGATCGAAAAAATACTTCCCTAAGGAAGCCTGGCACCAAGTCCGTATGAACGGAACTTGTTGTTCCTGAACTGGAATTCCATGAAGTACGGCCCTGAAACCACACTGTAGAAGTCAACAGTGTCGCCTGCGAAGATGGCATTTTTCGTGAAGTATACGTTTTTCAGCACCTGGCACTGGTTAAGGGGCCCTAATGAGCCGTTCCTGACTTTACCATAGGAATCAGCCCTCCACCAACCCATATTTTGCGTGGTGTCATTGTATACAAATTTCCCTCCTCCCATGGTTGCATCATCACGGATATCGGCAAACCCGAAATTCCCTTTAACAGGATTTGAACTTGCGTCTATCAGTTTAAGTCCATAAAGAAACCCATGCCCGTATCCAAGGTCCATATTAAAAACGCTGCCGCTGTCACTTACGTATGCAAAACCCGTTAGTGAATCACCCAAACTACCTCCGGTCATGACAAGTCGGTTGGAATAAAATGTATTATAAGACCATGTGCCTGAATCAGAAGGATTTACAGGAGGCACCTGCCCTGAATATGCATCTGGCATCAGTGCCACAATCGTACCCGTATCATTGCAATATGGCTGTTTTGTCCATTTTCCGTTGGCAAGGATCGACAGTATTCCCCATTCCTTGTTAAGGGTGCTACCGTTAACAGCAGCACTGCCAACACGCAGGTAAACATAATTCCCTGCAAATACGCTGCCGGTAAGGGCACTCGGAGTGATACCAAATGAGAGGTTATAACTAACCCTGGCGGTCGGAAAATTACCGGTAAAGACCTGTCCCGGCATTTCAACAGCATAATAAAAAGCTCCCCTGACAAAGACTTTGTAAAGCCCCTTCAGTTCATTGGTATACACGGTAAAAGAACCGTTATCGTATTGTTTATTCGTCTCGTTATAAATAGTATATCCTCCCACGGTTTCGTTCACGCTAAACGTCAGCAGATCGCCTGCTGCACCAGGGCCATTGTAGGAATAGGACACATACGGCGTGCTTTCTTTTTTATTACAGCCTGAAAATATGGCCATAAAAACTAAGCAGATAATGATAAGGTATCTGGAGGTCATTGTTGAAAGATCGGTTAACAATTAAGGAGTTAAAGATACGAAGATTTTCATGTGATTAATGATTTTTTGGAAATTCCTGTTATGGCTTAACCAAATCTTTATATGGCTTAACAATAAATTTATCAGCAGTTAATAAAATTATAACTTTCTTCGCACGCGCTTCAATAAGGGGAACTCTGCCGTAAAAAATTCCTTCAGTCTGAAAAAAAATCATTAGGTTTGAATGAGAAATATTCCTGAAATGCTTAGAACCAGTCTCCGGAAGTATTCTTCACGTTCGGATTTCAGTGAGTACATCATTGCATTTGTCGTCATTGCTTTAGCCGCTGCTATTTGTTTTCCATTCCGTCTTGTACTGGGGACCAACAGTATCGGTTTGATCCTCCTTATGGTTGTGGCGCTGCTGGCTCTTGTTTTAGGCAGATGGCCCCTGTTGTTTGCTGCTATACTCAATGTAATGGTTTGGGATTATTTTTTCCAGGAACCTCTCTTCACTATTGCAGTACATGACCTGGAGGATTTGTTTGCCAAT
>JBAXBP010000233.1:0-5162 GCA_037141915.1 Bacteroidota bacterium
TTTCGCTTTTCGCTTTTCGCTTTTCGCTTTTCGCTTTTCGCTTTTCGCTTTTCGCCTTTCGCTTTTCGCTTTTCGCTTTTCGCTTTTCGCTTTTCGCTTTTCGCTTTTCTGAAAACGGCTGCAAAAGTAGTACTTTTTTCGTGTAAGTCCAATTTTTGTACCTTAGCGGCCCATTCAAATCTGATCAATGAATAAATACCAGAGACTGAATACGATCATCGGCTGGGTTACTTTCACGCTCTCGGCAATCGTCTTTTTACTTACCATTGAACCTACCGCAAGCTGGTGGGATCCGGGTGAATTCATTTCGACTACTTATAAGCTCCAAATCGGCCATCCCCCGGGGGCTCCTACCATGCAGCTTATAGGAAGAGTATTTTCTTTATTTGCATTCGGCGATTTGTCAAAGGTAGCGATGATGATTAATGGAATGAGCGCCATTTGCAGCGCACTGGCAGTGATGTTCCTGTTCTGGGTCATTACCATGTTTGCCCGCAAGATCGTTGCTCCCGACGGAGAAATGACTGATGGCCGCATGTGGACGATTTTCGCAGCAGGCTTTACAGGTGCAATGACTTTCGCTTTTACCGATTCGTTCTGGTTTTCGGCCGTGGAGGGCGAGGTCTATGCCATGTCGGCCATGTTCACTTCACTGGTCTTCTGGGCCATTATGAAATGGGATGCAGTTGCCGACGAAAAGCATGCAAACCGCTGGCTTATTTTCATTGCACTCATGATAGGTTTTGCCATCGGGGTTCACCTTCTTAACCTGCTTACCATTCCAGCCCTTGGTTATGTGATCTATTATAAAAAGTTCAAGACAACACGGAAGGGCTTGTTCCTGACCCTTCTTGTTTCAATATTCGTGCTGGCATTCATCATGTATTTCGTGATTCCCTGGATACCCAATCTGGCAGGGAAGTTCGAGATACTTTTCGTAAACTCCTTAGGTCTGCCTTTCCAGAGCGGAACGGTCTTTTATCTCATTCTTCTCACAGGTTTGATCGTATGGGGGCTCTGGTACACAAGAAAGACCAGCCGCCCGCTCATCAATTCAATTATCCTTTCTTTCGCATTTCTGCTCATCGGGTACTCTACCTTCCTGGTCCTTGTCATCAGGGCCAATGCCGACACTCCCATCAATGAAAATAATCCGAAGGATATCGTTGGGCTTGTTTCATACCTGAACCGGGAACAATACGGCACCTGGCCTCTGCTTTACGGGCAGTATTATAATGCACCTATTGTTGGTTATGAGGATGGCAGCCCGGTTTATGCTCATGATTCTGCTTCTCATAAATATGTTGTTGTGGATGACCGTAAGGGAACCATTCCTGTTTATGATGCGCGTTTCATGACGATTTTCCCAAGGATATGGAGCAGCGAAGGAGATCGCAAGGGTACCCTGGATTTTTACAAGAGATGGGGTGGGGCAGGCGTGCCTGTTACCATCACTGATGAAGACGGAAAGTCAACAGTTGTAAACAAGCCTACTTTTACAGAAAACCTGAAATATTTTCTCACCTACCAGGTTGGCTGGATGTACCTGCGGTATTTCCTGTGGAATTTTGCAGGAAGGCAAAACGACGTGCAGGGTTTCGGCGGGGTCGAAGACGGCAACTGGCTGACCGGGGTTCCTTTTATCGACAAAATGAGACTTGGGCAAGACCAGGTGAAAATACCCGACAGCAAAAAGAACTGGGGCACGAACAAGTATTATATGCTTCCCCTGATCCTGGGGCTTATTGGCTTATTCTTCCAGGCTAAAAAAGATGCACACGGTACCCTGATAATCACCATGCTTTTTATCATGACAGGCCTTGCCATCGTGATCTATCTTAACCAGAAGCCTTTCGAACCCCGTGAACGCGATTATTCTTACTGCGGATCAACCTATGCATTCGCCATCTGGATCGGGCTTGGCGTGCTCTACCTCATCGGCCTGGCTAAAAAATATTTTAAAAAGGAATACCTTTCAATCGCGCTGGTCTTTGCATTCTGCTTGCTGCTTGTCCCTGTGAACATGGCAAAGGAGAACTGGAACGACCATGACCGAAGCGGCAAATATTCATGCCGTGATTTTGCTGCAAACTACCTGAATTCCTGCAGCACCCAGGGAATCCTGATCACAAACGGGGATAATGACACTTTCCCGCTCTGGTACGACCAGGAGGTTGAAGGCATCAGGACTGATGTAAGGGTCGTCAATTATATGCTCGCCTCAGGCGGATGGTATATCGACCAGCTTTACCAGAAGATGTATGATTCGGAACCTCTTCCGTTTACCCTTGACAGGAAAGCCTACGGAACGGGTAAAAATGAGATCATACCTTTTTATGATATCGGGGTCAAAGGGTATGTGAACCTTAAAGACATCATAGATTTTATTAAAAGTGACGATCCACAGACTTTCCTCACCCTTCAGAATGGTGAAAAGATCAAGTTCATTCCCTCAAGGAACGTAAAACTTGCCGTGGATAAAGAAATCTGCCTGAAGAACGGGATCGTGCCTATCCACCTGAAAGATAAAATGGTTGATACCATTTACTGGACACTTCGGGGAAACCAGTTGTACAAGAATGATATCATGCTGCTGGATTTCGTTGCTACCAATAACTGGAAACGTCCGTTGTATTTTGCGTCTCCCGGAAGTGTCAGTCATGTGTTCAACCTCGAAAAATACTGCAGTGTTACGGGGTTTGTTTATAAGTTCATGCCCGTTCCTGCCGATTCTGCTGATTATATAAAGGGCATGGGCGGCATCGATGCACTGACATCATACGATATCCTGATGAACAAATGCAAGTGGGGTAACCTTGCCGATCCCCATGTATATATTGATCCTGAGAGCCTGAATAACTCAGTGCGGCCGAAAACCAATGTCATGAGGGTTGCACAGTCGCTGCTCAACATGGATAAGAAGCCGGAAGCTGTGAAGCTGCTTAATTCATACCTGACCAATTTCCCTGATTCAAAGATCACCTATGATATTTACATGCTGCCTTATGCAGAAGCCTATTACAAGGCCGGGGATACCGCCCAGGCTAACAAGATCATGAGGAGGGTCTCAGAGATCCTTACCCAGAACCTGGATTATTATATGTCATATGATCCGGGTTACCGTCAGTATTTCCAGGGCGATATCAATACAAATATGGGAATGATCCGCAGGATTTCCTTGATTGCCACGGATAATAAACAACCGAAACTGGCGAAGGAAATGGATGATTTGTTTAACAAACGGATAAAGGAATACAAATGATAAAAGGCGAAAGGCGAAATGGCGAAACGGCGAAATTGTAATTTCGCTTTTCACTTTTCGCTTTTCGCCATTTAATTCTGACTTTATGAATACCATACTTGCATACATCCACTGGAACCCGAGCCCTGATCTTTTTCATCTCGGGAGCCTCACTATCAGATGGTACGGACTTCTGTTCGCTTCCTCCTTTTTCTTCGGGTATTTTATCATGCTTCAGTTCTTCAAAAAAGAAGGCATAGAAGTAACCAAGCTCGATACACTTACAACCTATATGGTCATAGGAACCGTTGTTGGCGCCAGGCTTGGCCATTGTCTTTTCTACGAACCGGGCTATTATCTTTCACATCCCTTGAAGATCCTTGAAGTATGGGAGGGAGGCCTTGCCAGTCACGGTGCTGCAATCGGTATCATTCTTGCGATATGGATATTCGGCATCAGGAATAAGCTGACCTTTTTATGGGTCATGGACAGGGTAGTGATCGTAGTTGCATTATCAGGATTGTGTATCAGGACCGGCAACCTCATGAATTCCGAGATCTTCGGTCATGTAACCAGTCTCCCATGGGGGTTTTATTTTCTCCGTGCAGCAAACCCGGCCGAAGCGCTGGACCCCCGTCATCCGACAGAGATCTATGAAGGCCTGAGTTATTTTATCTTCTTCCTTATTCTATGGAGGCTGTATTATATCAAAAAAGGGAAACCTGAGCCTGGTCTCTTCTTCGGGCTTTTCCTGATCCTGGTTTTCGGTTTAAGGTTCCTTGTTGAATTCCTGAAAGAGCCCCAGGTTGGATTCGAAAACGGGATGGCTCTGAACATGGGTCAACTGCTGAGTATCCCATTTGTGCTTCTTGGAATTTACCTGGTTTACCGCGCCCGGAAAGCCATTGCCTGATGGTACAGCCTTTTCAGCCTCTGGTTCAGCACCGTATAATCGTTCTGA
This sequence comes from Bacteroidota bacterium, assembly GCA_037141915.1. GTDB lineage: Bacteria > Bacteroidota > Bacteroidia > Bacteroidales > FEN-979 > CAIRDP01. The sequence goes on from JBAXBP010000233.1 coordinate 4,203, forward strand.
AGCATTAATCCTTTATATACTTTGCTTTCTGACAGGGCCTTGCTGAGCTGAAACTCTTCCTGGGCAACTGAATAATGAACATTCATTTTCGAAAGCCTTAAGGCAAGGTATTCCTGTTCTGTCTGACCTGGAGTAGGGATCAGGATGGCTGTTTTTCCAAGTGCTGCAAGATCCATAAGGGTGGAATATCCGCTCCTGCAGATCACATGATCAGATTTTTGAATATAGTATTTCACCAGGTCTGATCCGAGCCGGGCGAACAGCTTGATACGTCCGTCAATTACCATTGTTTCATCAGATTCGGTGCGGCCGCCTGCAATAATGGCAGTGTGGGAAGTGGTTCTTAACTGATCAATAAGCATGGTCTCGAGAATACTGCGCTGGGGCTCAGGCCCGGAAAGCAATACAAAAATTTCAGCGGCAGGGCAGGGGAGGGCGGCAGGTTCGGGCAGAGGAGCCGACAAACGTGACAATGAACCTATAAAATGGCAGTGATCGGGCAGCTTGAGGCAATGGGAAAGACGGCCTGAAAGCCCGCCTTCATCTTCGGAATCGGGGATCCAGCATTCGTCATATTTTCGAATGAATGAATAGTTGATCTTTTTAAGTAAGGATGAGGCAAATTTCAAACCCGAAGGCATCATGATATTCAGCTGGTGTGTCATGAACACTGATTTTACATGAGGATGCCAGCAGCCGTAACGGTTATCGGAGATTACAAGGTTCGCCCCGGTTTCAATTACGAGTTTTTTAAGCAAATAATGTTCATTCCTGAGGCCTGCCACGAGGCGGGGAACTCTTGCTGCCATTGCAAGGATCATGCTGTTTCCCTTAGGATACGTTATCTCAACCCCGGGGAATCGCAGCAGCTCCTTTTTGGGATATTCATACCTGTAAAATTCATAGGGTCTTCCGTCGGCAGCAACGATCACATTCCATCCCTGCCCCCTGAGCGCATTC
>JBAXBP010000234.1:0-4994 GCA_037141915.1 Bacteroidota bacterium
CCAGGAAGTCCCGTTATCACTTGACTTCAGGAAAAATATTTCAGTGTTGTAAGGGGATGCCGACGTTACTATATCGTTTGCCACATAAACCATATTCCCTGAAACCGTAACGGCAGGCCAATCGGCAATGGCAGTGTCAAGGAGAACATTTGCCCCCCAGGAACTCCCTCCATCCACTGAATGTTTATAATGGGAGGAACGGTGCTGGTTAATTGTGTCAATCTCTCTCCAAACCACGTGTATGTTAGAACCGTTAACTGCAATGGCAGGATTCCAGGCATTCCCGTTAATATTGGTGATAGCGACCGGGGTGCTCCAGGTTAACCCTGTATCTGCTGAAGCTGTATAATAAATTGCCCCCTTTTTCGGGGTGAAACGGTCGGCCCAGACCACATGTATGGTAGTACCGCTGACTCCGATACAGGGGCCCATGCTTTCATTCAGAAGTGCGGATACTGCATTCGGAGAAAGGTTGACTGGCTGACTCCATTGTGCAAAAATGTTGAAATTCAGGCAGAACTCAAGAAAAAGCAGTAAAACTGCTGTTTTAAAAAAGCATCCCGGTGTCTTCATACCATCAAAGATAAAATACAAATTAATCCTGCAATACGTTTGCACGAAAACAATTGTTAATGATCAGTTAGTCAGCACGTGAAATTTAGAAGCTGATTGTCTGCTCAAAGCTTTCTCGAAAATACGGCTTACTTCTTATCCCTGAAGAAGGGGTGGGCTTCGGTATTCAATACAACTTTGTCGAGATTAAAAGCTTCATCCGGGGCAAAGAAAAGATAGCAGTACTTCATTGTTTCGGCGAAGAAGAAACTTTCAAGCTCATCCTTTTTTTCCATGGTGCGTACATCCTTGATCTCGACGTAGCCGTTTTCAACCTGGCAATATTTTTCTATGGATTCAAAGAGGTGTTTCCCGGCTTCGAAGTATTGGGGGGCCTTTGTGTAATGCCAGAGGTAATAAGTTGTTTCAATGGCCTCGGGTCTTACAATATAGGAAGGCGACACTACTTTCATGGTAGTGTAATTTATTACCTCGGGTTCCAGACCGTAAAGGTCCCACATTTTAAGGATAGACCTGTCAAGTTTGGCTGCCCTTGCCAGGTCTCCGTCGAGGCAAAGTACCGCGCCGAAGAAGCAATCAAGGGCTCCGAATTCGGTCAATGTCCTCTTTCCCGAATTCATATCGGTCCACCCGTACCAGAACCCCGAAGCAGCATCATCCGCAAGAAATTTATTGATGGAATCCCTTGAAGTTTCCCACATCCGTTTCAGATCAGGATCCCTGAACAAAAGCCAGCCTTTCAGAAGGTATTCGTAAAATGAGTCAATCCCCCCGCTGATATGAGCCTGTTTGTCGACCCATTCACCTGTTTCAACGTCGATCTGCGAGCCCATGAGGCCTGTTGTGCCCCTTAAAGCATAGAGGGCAACAACCCCTTTTTTGCATTTCTGATAATATTCCGGGTTCCCGGTCAGCCTTGAAAGCATTCCGTATTCGATGAGCATCGTTCCGATCTCGGCAGGATTTGACAATTTGCCTGAGACCTTGCCGGTTCTCAGGTTTACAAAGCGATACGGCATACCGGTAGGGGAGTTAAAAACCGGAAGCATGCGGTTCCCGAGGTCTGTGGCAAGGTCAAGAAACCGTTTATCACCGTCGAGCTGGTAGGATGAGAGCAGTCCCCCGAGCATCCTTATGGTAATCTCGAACTGCTGGACTTCAAAATCCTTATTGAAATCAAGCTTTTCGAAGATAAGCTGTTTAGTTTCATCTTTTTCTTTGGTCAGGCCCATGATGCACATGGTGCTGTAAGCATCTACAGGGGTCATGAGCAGACTCTCTGCATACCAGTTATGGCCTTTCTTTGAGATGGGATTGGCTGCATCCATTCCCCAGGCACAGGTTTTATATGATTGCCATGCTTTAAGGAATGCGGCTTTAACCCGGTTTGCGTATATTGACTTGTCGGCCTGCAGTGCGCTATCGCGGGTAATACCGGCAAAACTGTTCGATGCCATCAGCAAGCATAAACACAGGAACAAGGTTCTGAGAATGTTCTTCATCGGATATAATGTTTCCCTAGTAATTATCTTCCCTAACCTGCATGTATGCCCTTGGGTGCTGACAGGCAGGGCATTTATCCATGGCTTTTTCTGATTCATAAACATACCCGCAATTCAGGCATTTCCACCATACCTTGCCGTCTTTCATAAATACCTTGTCTTCCGAAACATTCTGCAAAAGTTTAAGGTACCTGCGTTCATGTTCGGCTTCAACTTTGGCGATCATCTGCCATGCAACGGCAATCTCTGTAAACCCTTCTTCCCTGGCAATCTCTGCAAACTGAGGGTAGAGTTCGGTCCATTCCTCATGCTCTCCCTCGGCGGCAGCCTTGAGGTTTTCCTTTGTTGTGCCTATGATACCGGCAGGGTACATTGCCGTGATCTCCGTCATACCGCCTTCAAGGAATTTAAAGAATCGTTTCGCATGCTCTTTTTCCTGGTTTGAAGTTTCCATGAAAATAGCTGCTATCTGCTCGTAGCCTTCCTTTTTAGCAACACTGGCGAAAAATTCATAACGGTTCCTGGCCTGTGATTCTCCTGCAAATGATTTCAGCAGGTTTTGCTCTGTCCTTGTACCTCTTAATGATTTTGTCATAGCTTGAATATTTATGGATTAATTTTTATGAAATCAGTCTTTCCGCATCCGCATGCAGGGCAAACCCAATCCTCAGACAGGTCTTCAAATTTCACTTTTTCAACAGCCTCGTCATAGATATATCCGCATGCCGGACATTCGTATTTGCTGAACAATACCCTGGGCTTCACTTCAAGTTTTGACCTGTCAATATAGGTAGGGGCATTTTTCGGTGCAACAGCCTTTTTAACCTGCCTGTAATACTGGTAGGTAATGGGCTCTTTGGTGTCATCAAGGATTTCAGCATTGACCAGTTCTCCGATAAACATCAGGTGTGTTCCGAGATCGATGGTCTGATCCAGCCTGCATTCGATGAATGCAATACTTTCATTAATTACAACCGGCACTCCTGTATTGCCATACTTTATATCCATCCCGGCAAGCTTATCGAAATCCTTACCACTTTTATAGCCAAATCTGGCGAAAATTTCAGATGAGGAATCCTTATTAAGTACAGAAACTGAAAAGGCTCCGGACCTCTGAATGCATACAGCAGTGAAATTATTTTTATGGCAGCATGCGGCAAATTTTGCCGGTTCAGCTGTAACCTGGAATACAGTGTTTGAGATGAATCCATTGCCCCTGACCTTATCTCCTGAGCAAACGATATACAACCCGTAGGATATTTTGAATAATGCCTCGAAATTGATCATTGATGCAAATATTTAACATTTAGCTGATCGTAAACCATGATAAGTTTTGTTGTTGCGCCCTTTTTATCGAAGAGCCCGCTGTTCCAACCCAGGGGTTCCCAAATGCAGGCACCTTTCCCCATTCCGTCGGGCAGGCTGAAAATGATATCGTGGACCTCTCGTTTAAAATCGGAATACTCCACGACATTGAGGGGTTTGCGATATCGTTTCAGAAGGTCAGCCAGGTTGTTCTTAAGGTCGGCAAGAGTTCCATGCCAGCGTGGGTAATAAGAGAGCCCGATGATATCGAACTTCACACCCCTGGCTATCATATTATCGAGCCAGAACACGGCCTCCTGGTTTTGCCCGCCCAGCGCAAGGTGCAGCATGACAGGCATTGAGGGGTCTGCAGCTTCAACGCCCGCGATTCCTGATTTCAGCAGGTCGGCAAGCTGGTCGGGGTTGCCTATATGACCTTCGGGCCAGAGTATACCGTGGTTTATCTCGTTCCCCACCTGAACCATAGAGGGCATGGTGCCCTGCTTTTTAAGTGCAAGCAGCACCCTGGTGGTATAAGCTTTAACAGAATCATTCAGGGTTTTGACATCCAGGTTTTCCCATGCTTTCGGTTTATACTGCTGCTGGGGATCAGCCCAGTAATCGCTGTAATGAAAATCGAGAAGCAGTTTCATTCCTGACTCTTTGATACGTTTAGCCATTTCAAGGGTGTATTTCAGGCCGCAATAACCCTTCCCGGGAGAATACCCATCCTTGTTTCCAGGATTGACGAACACCCTCAGCCGTATGTAATTAAAGCCATGATCACGAAGGAGGCTGATGGCATCTTTCTCCCGGCTGCTGTCTGAGAATTTCCCGCCCTTGTCTTCTATCTGAGGCAGGAAGGAAATATCTGCACCTATCATCCTGCCAACAGGTTTGGTGGCAGGAAGGATCTGGTCTGCAGTGGGTTTTTTCATGGAGAACCCTGAGGGTAGGGTATGGATCTCATGCGACCCTGGCCATAGTTTACCTGACCTTGCTTCAATTTTCACCTTGCAGGCTTTAGTCCCCGCAATAAATAACAGCTGGCATATCCCTTTTTCAAGTCCGCATACAGTGTACATCCGGCCTGAAGTGTCGGTATACATCACCAGGGTGCTTCCGTCGGCTGCCTTAAGTTTTGCATCTCCCGTGAGATAAACCGTCACGGAATCCTTTGCCGACGGGATCTCATGCATATTGCTGTCGGTTATGGCAATGCGCAGCCGGGTTTTGTCACGGCCGTTCGCCAGCAGGGTTGTGCTGTAAGCTGTGAGCATTACCGACGCAGGTTTGCCCAGCCTGAGCTGGGCTGTATTTGTGGATCCGGCCATGCTTCCGGGCGCGCGGAACACGAAAAGGCAGGAAATCAAAAGGAATGCCAGGAGTCTGATCAGTTTCATCTGAATTTATTTTATTGACTGTGGATAAGTACCTCGGTTGATTTTACATTCTCGCATTAATCAGGATATCTTTAGCACCGATCTGAAGTGTACTTTTGCCGACATCATTTTTTCATAAGCCAATGCCGCCTGTTCCAGCGGAAATACCTCAACCATGGGGATTATCTTTGTCAGGACGCTAAACCGTATGGCATCTTCCATATTCCCTGTA
>JBAXBP010000235.1:0-4965 GCA_037141915.1 Bacteroidota bacterium
AGAAAGAAGCGCTTTCACTTACAGCCGAGGGGAAGGTCGTTCATCTTAGCCAGGACGTTTTCCGCGAACTTGTGTGGGATTACAAAAAAAGCTCCGGCAACTGGGTTTTTGAAGGGGACATTCCCGTGATCGTCGATTTTTATGCCGACTGGTGTAGGCCCTGCAGGGCTCTTGCGCCGACCATGGATGAGCTGGCAGCAGAATACAAAGGGAAGATCCGCATTTATAAAATAAATACGGATGAGAACAAGGAATTATCAGGATTAATGGGCATAAGTTCAATTCCTGCGCTTCTGTTCGTTCCAAAATCAGGAAAGCCAAGTTTCTCTCTTGGCGCACTTCCGAAGGACAGGCTGAAGAGCATGATAGATGAATCTTTATTAATGCAGAAAAAACAATAAAAAACAAAACAATATGGCAACAGAACACCTGACCAAAGCGACCTTCACAGAAAAGGTCTTCAATTTTGAACAGAACAAGGACTGGAAGTTTGAAGGCAAACTCCCATGTATCATAGATTTTTATGCCGATTGGTGCGGCCCCTGCAAAATGGTGGCACCTATCCTGGAGGAACTTTCCACTGAATATGCAGGCAAGGTAAACATATACAAGATCGATACCGAAGCCGAGCAGGAGCTTGCCGGTGTTTTCGGCATCAGGAGTATCCCATCCATGCTGTTTTGCCCGGTTGACGGCCAGCCTCAGATGTCAGTCGGAGCGCTTCCCAAGGATTCTCTTATCAAGGCCATCGATGACGTTCTTCTGAACAAGTCCTCCAACTGATCCCCAGGAGTATGGCCGGTGAAACGATCATCGTCTCTACTTCGTACTTTCCACCGATTGGTTATTTCGCGGCAGTGTTTAAGGCCCGGGAAATTTTCATCGACCTGGAAGAAACATACACAAAACAGACCTGCCGCAATCATACCTGCATATACGGTCCGAACGGCAAACAAACCTTAAGTATACCTGTAAGTAAACCAGAAGGGAATCATACGAAGACCAGGGATATCCTGATCTCGTATGCCCTCCCCTGGCAAAGGACCCACTGGCGGGCTATCGAAGCCGCCTATAACAATTCCCCTTTTTTCCTTTACTACAAGGATTATTTCATTCCTTTCTTTGATAAGGAATATGAATTTCTTGCGGATTACAACTGGGAAATACTTGAAACCCTTTTCCGGTTGTTGCGAATCTCCAGGCAGGTCAGGTTAACCGAAACTTATGTCAGAAATCCAGAAGGGATGCTTGATCTCCGCAACGAACTTACAGCAAAGCATGCTGAATTCAACAACCCTCCTTACACTCAAACCTTTTCAGAACGCTTCGGCTTCATCCCGAATCTCAGTATTCTTGACCTGCTCTTTAATTTAGGACCGGAAACGCCGGAATACCTGCTTTTGATTCCTGAAAATTTTTAACCCAGAACTCTTTCTGTACCTCTGAAGCCTCAGGGCTTACATCAGGGCCCCCACCCGGTGAAGCTTCCGTGAGAGCCAGCCGGGGAAGTGAGCTTGCGAACGGCTTGGCTGGCTTAGGAAGCGAGCCGATGGTGGGTCGATGTAAGACCGTAGCGATGAGGTATTGAAAGAACTCTGGTGCGAAACAAAAAAAATCATACATCAATAAAAGTCATGGGTAATCCGGCAAATTTTCGTACCTTTGTGTTAATTTAATCTAAATTAATTGTCAACACTTTTTGACCTGAAGGAAGGCGAACGCGGTCTGATAACGAAAGTCCGCGGCCGTGGCGCGTTCCGTAAACGCATCACCGAGATGGGATTCGTGAGGGGGAAAGAGGTGATTGTTGTCAAATCCGCGCCATTGCTCGATCCCGTGGAATACAAGATCCTGGGATACAATGTTTCGCTGAGGCAGACTGAAGCCCGGCTCATCGAGATCATCCCCATAGGAAACGAAGCCGCGTCCTCATCCGCAGAGACAGATCTAAAACATTATAACGGCACCATAGAGGAAGAGACCCTTCGTGAACTCGACGGTGACCGCGGAAAGACCATCGACATTGCCCTTGTCGGCAACCCTAATTGCGGAAAGACCACTCTTTTCAACCATGCATCAGGCTCACATGAAAGGGTTGGCAATTTCGGGGGAGTGACCGTCGACAGCAAGACGGCAAAGTTCAGGCAGGGCGGATATACTTTCAACATCACCGACCTGCCGGGGACTTATTCTCTCACCGCGTATTCGCCCGAAGAACTTTATGTAAGGACGCATATAACCGATAACAATCCTGACATTGTAATTAATATTCTCGACGGGTCGAATCTCGAAAGGAACCTCTATCTCACCACCCAGCTTATCGATATGGATATCAGGGTGGTCATTGCCCTGAACATGTACGATGAGTTTGAAAAGAAAGGGCATGTGCTGGATTATAAGGCCCTGGGAACGCTTCTCGGCATCCCGGTCATCCCCACGGTCAGTTCTAAGGGTGAAGGCATCAGGGATCTGTTCGACAGGGTCATAGAAGTGTTCGAAGACAGGGACCCGGTGGTGAGGCATGTTCATATCAATTATGGTGAAGAACTGGAGCGCTCGATTCAGAGGATTCAGGAGGTCATCTGGAAGGACGAAGCCCTGACTTTGCGGGTATCGACACGTTATTTCAGCATCAAGCTTCTCGAAAAAGACGAGGATATCAGGCGCAGCCTGGTTCATTCAGGCCATTATAAATCCATCATTTCAATCGCAGAAAGGGAGATAAAACGGCTCGAGGAAAATTATTACGAAGACAGTGCCACGCTGATCACCGATGCACGCTACGGCTTTATTTCAGGAGCACTCCGTGAAACCATGAATTTTAACGAACAGGCATTCAAAGGCAAAACCCTGAGCGACCGAATAGACAATATCATCACCCATAAGTATTTCGGTTTCCCTGTTTTTCTTTTCTTTTTATGGGTGATGTTCCAGACCACCTTCTCAATGGGCGATTACCCGAAACACTGGATAGACATACTGGTTGGGTTGTTCGGAGGCGTCGCCTCGAACATTCTTCCATCCGGCCCAGTCAGGGATCTGCTTGTCGACGGCATCATCAACGGGGTAGGCAGCGTGATCGTCTTCCTTCCCAACATCCTTATATTATTCTTTTTCATCTCGCTGATGGAAGATTCCGGATACATGGCCAGGGCTGCGTTTATCATGGACAAGCTGATGCATAAGATGGGGTTGCACGGGCAGTCATTCATTCCACTCATCATGGGCTTCGGCTGCAATGTGCCGGCCATCATGGTCACCCGAACGCTGAAAGACCGCAACGACAGGCTGCTCACCATGCTTATCAACCCATTCATGTCGTGCAGCGCAAGGCTCCCGGTTTACCTGTTGATCACAGGGGCCATCTTCCCGCAACACGCAGGGACCGTGATCTTCCTGGTCTATATGACGGGAATAGTACTGGCGGTGCTGATCTCCCTGGTCTTCAAGAAATTTTTATTCAAAAACAAGGAAGCTCCTTTTGTCATGGAACTTCCGCCCTACCGCATGCCAACTTTCCGAGTGATCATGAGGCATATGTGGGAAAAAGCCCAGCAGTACCTGAAAAAAATGGGAGGCGTGATCCTCATCGCCGTGATCATCATCTGGGCCCTGGAATATTTCCCGGGGGGCGCGAGCATAAGCAGGGCAGAACGTCTTCAGCAGTCATACATTGGAAAGATAGGCAAGGTGATAGAACCTGTGATTGCTCCTCTTGGCTTTGACTGGAGGATGGGTGTTAGCCTGATCACCGGGGCCGCAGCCAAGGAAGTTGTCGTCAGCACCATGGGTGTTTTGTTTGGGACGCCTTCGGCGGATGAGGTCTCTCCTAAAACAGACCTGACCACCAAACTGCAAGCGGTCACCTATGACAGCGGAAAACTGAAAGGCAAAAAAATATTTACTCCCCTTGTCGGGTTTTCATACATTCTGTTCATCCTGATCTACATGCCTTGTATAGCGGTGATCGCCACGGTGAAACGTGAATCAGGCCATTGGAAGTGGGCCCTGTTCCTTATCGTATACACCACGGCCCTGGCCTGGTCGCTGTCGTTCATGGTATACCAGCTTGGATCCTTAATACTCTGAAAAATGATCATTCAATATATCATCGTCTCTCTTATCATAGCCTCTGCAGCAGGAACTGTTGTGTTCAGGCTGGTAAAGTCTGTCTCCCATCCATCGGGTAAATGCGATGGATGCGCTTCATCTGGTTGCGGTGGATGTGCAGTGCAGGAACTGAAGGCAAAAAAAGCAAGATGAAATCATAACTCATGAGGTTTTTCCTTTTTTGTTAAATTGTATTATATTTGGGAATGCATTAACATTAAAACCTCGTCAAATGTTAAACAAACCGGCGATTAGTTTTGAGCAATACCTCAAACGTCGGGACTATTTATTTTTATCTTTTGACCAGGCCCTGGTTAAAACCATCAGGAAAAGTTTTTCTCAAAAAAGCTTCTGCGGATTTTGGAGGATGTGGAATCCGTTTTCAGGGTATATCTTTTTCCGGATGTATTCCCTCCTTGGAGGTAACAAAAAAAGGCCTTTCGCCATTTTCCTGATCTTCCTTTTCAGCGGCCTCGTATTTCATGACCTTCCTATCTTCCTTGTCACCGGGAGCATTTCTGTCATTTTCACTGTGACTTTTTCAATCTATTCAGTCATCTTCAACATTGAGTACAGGTTGCTGACCATGAGGAATAAATTCAAAAACCAAATGCTTCGGAGGAATAAGCTTCCCCCTGTATTTCATATTGCCATGAATATGGCCTTGCTAGCGCTGCCATTGATCACAGGGTTTCTTGTGAATCTTTATTTTTTTCCTGATTCACTCCTCAACCGGTTCCTTCACTGAGGATGTTGAAAACATGAACCAGCCGGCGATGAAATCATTTTCATATTATATCTTACTCAAGTTTCGGGGTTAAAATAATTTCATAATAATCCAATATTCATGCGGCT
>JBAXBP010000236.1:0-4963 GCA_037141915.1 Bacteroidota bacterium
ACATATATTACAATTAATCATATGCAGTTCAGCTAACTGCGAAACTTGAGTTAATATTTCACCTTCTGATCAGATTCAACTCAGAGGAACCTTGTGGACCAATGGATGAAAGACGTAGGAATCCATTGGCCCTGATAGCTCCTTATTATTCTTACCTAATAATTGGAGTGTTATTTCAATAAAAGGGTTGCCTGGAGGGGTTAGAGAAATACCAGGATTAATATGCCTTCTGTGGGAATCAAAAATGATGATTAAACCCAGCAAAAATTCTTTGTTGAGGAAAAATATAATTAATTGTCGAAGGAGAAAGAGATATTGCAATATCACCATCTTTGAATTGATTTGAAAATTCAGGGAATTTTAGTACTCAAGACATTTTTGTTGATGATCTCCAAACTCCTCTATCCAAACATCAACACAAAGCTGGGAACCGGAAAAGATGATACCTCCCCATGCACGATCATCGATTTCAACACTTAAGGAATCGGATAAATCAAGTTCTGAGCATTTAGGTCACAATTATAGGTGACCATAAAGACAAGAAGAAATACTGGTAAAACTGTTTTCATAGAATAAAGAATTATAGGGTGAATAATAAATAAAAATAGATATGCAAGAACGTACTGTAAAGATATATAATCTCAAAGCCCTTGTCAATTGCGGTTTTCCACAAAAATTTATTGCGGTTTTCCGCAAAGTTGAAAAAATACAGATTGATTATCAGAATGATAGTCCAAGGCGACTAAACATACAGAAAACTACATGTTTGTCGGGGATTCGACCTCCAGAGCCTTCAGCTGATAAGAAAAAAGGAAATTGTAAAGTGGGAAAATGCTAGTGTAAATCGGGTATTATTCTATTGAATTTATTTGGCAGATGTATGTAAAATACCTTGCTCATAGCAATATTTAATAAGACCGGTATTGGTTTTTGTCTTTGCAATCTGTCTTATTTGTTTTAAAAGTTTCTCCACATTCGATTTGGTGATTCCCAGGATTTTCCCAATGGTCTCCTGGTTGTTATCCTCACATAAAAGTTTTATAATATCAAGCTGGTGTTGGTTGAATTGATTATCTGAATTAACGGTGGGGATTGGGCTGTAAAGGTCTGTCTTTAGTTTGATGAATAAATCACCCTGACTGACTTTCAACAAAGTGAATTTAATTTCCTCTTTTAAGGCATTCTTGGTGATATAAGCCCTGACTCCGGCTGCAAACATCCTCTTCCTCCAGTGTTCACTGTCCTCTCCGGTATAAATGACAATGGGTTTATCGGGCATGGCCGTTTTGATTTTTTGAACATTTTCAACAGCATCAGTGCCTGGCAGGTATAAATCCAGCAATATCAGGTCGAACTTATAACGGCCTTTCCTTTCAATCAGTTCATCAACGCTCTTCATATCACCTGCAATTTTAATTCCGTCATTTGACAGATGGAACATCTGTTTCAAGCCGTCAATGATCACCGGATGATCCTCAATGATTACTATGTTAATCATAGTTTGTGTTTTTATATTTCTTATCTGAAATCTGTATATCCCAACTGGTCTTGCTTCCGGGTGTTGTCTTCAGTTTTGCAGTACCCTTAAGCAGGAGAACTCTTTCAAAGATATTGGAAATCCCCATCCCCTTGATCTGATCTGCATCGAAACCGGGACCCTGGTCAAGATAGAAAATGTTTAATCCACCCTCCTTTTGAGAAATCGTCAAGTAAACTTGTCCTTTATCTGCATATTTCTGAGCGTTTGTAAAAAATTCCTGGATGATGCGGTAGATGTGAAGCTTTGTTTCATCGGGTAACCTGACCGGATCTCCGGTAAACCGGGTAATAATCTCAATTTTCCCTTTTTCAGTATAACTGAATGATAATTCAGTGATCAATTGCTGTAAGGTCTTTTGACCCAGGATGGTATTGCTCATTCTATGGGATATTTCACGGGTTTTTATCCAGAATTCGTTAAGCTGGTTTTTTAAACCATTGCGCACCTCAAAGGAATACTCTGTAATATTATCGATGGACTGGGAAATACCCTGAAAGAAGGAGCCGAGACTGTCATGTAATTCCATACCAATACGGTTCTTTTCAGTTTCTTCCATGCCGATCAGCTTTCTTGCCGATTCAATTGTTTTCCGTTGTAACTTCAATCTCGATCGTTGAATGATCAGAATTATTGAGGCAATAGAAAATAGTAATAGCAGCGAAATTGCAGCCAGAACCAGTTTTAAGTGTGACAGCTTAGCGTGTTGTATGATCACTGTTTTCCTGGTATTAGTGATCTCGAGGTCTTTTTGTTTAAGTTCTAGGATACTGGCCAATAACCTTATTTGTTTGGTCGAATACTGAAAATCGGCAGCATTTTTTTCCCGGTAGGCTTTCTTTTGCAGTTCCGCAGCCTTTTTGAAATCCCCCGACTGAAACAGGATATCCGAGTAACTGTCATAAAGTGTCGAAAGCCAGTCATGGTCCTTTTCCTGGATAGCCAGTGGTATAGCCTTATCGGCAAGGCAACTGACAGCAAGGGGTAATTGCTTTTTATCCAGGTAAATATATGCCAGGTTGTTGTATGCCGAAATCTGTATCCGGGTAAATGAATATTTTTCTGCATAACCTATCGCTGCCTCAAGATATTTAAACGAAGAGTCCGGATTACTAAAGGAGAACCCGAGATTTGCCAGGATGCTGGCATATTCTTCCTCAGAACCCGGAATATTGGCTATCAGTCCCAATGCCCTTCTGTTAAATTCAATAATTTCATCAGGATTCTTCGCCATCAACGCTTTATTTGCAAGAGCCAGGCCTTTTTGAAAATTCATATGATGTTTATCGGCCAGGTTAAAAGCTGAATCAAACAAATTTCCTGCTCTTGATGAGTCTTTTGATTCGAGGGAGATTGTTCCTTTCAGACATAACCCAAGAGGTAAGATTGACCAGTCGCCCATCCTTAAAGCAATCTGAATGCATGTGTCAAGTAACATCAGTGCATCTTTACTGTTAAACGCATTGTCGTTAATCAATGCCAGGTAATACAAGCTCTTAGGATATAGTGTATTATTGGTCTGAGTTTTAGCCAGTTTTGAGGTAGTAAGGAAAAACCCGTAAGCCTTTTCTGGATCATTTTTCTGAAACACACGGCCAAGGTTATAGTAAGCCCTGGTTAAGGCTTCCTTATCTGAAAACGTAACAGCCTTTTCCAGAGTCATAAAGGCTATGCTCTTCGCCAGTTTATTATTGATTACCAGGTTCCGGCTGATCAGGCTGTCCCAGGACTTTAGCGAATCTGCCGGTAATCTGTTTTGAGGAGTGTCGGCATTGCATCTGCCGGCAAGGGCTAACGTGAAAACAGTAAAAACGAAAAAGCCGGCCGTGCGAATTAATATTTGTTGGTTCATACTATCAGAGAATTATTTACCTGCTTCAAAACCCTGAAAAAGGAAAGCTATCTGATACAAATATAGTAAAATGCTATTTAAACTGGAGGAGGAAAAAACACCGCAACCTTTGCATTGGATTTTCCATATAAATATGGGAATACAGATGTTTTAACGAAAGAAGGGGTGATCCTTTAGTTTCTCTGCAGTCTCCAGCTTAGTGACCCTGATATATTTTAAAAATGATTCAGTTTTCCTGTGTCCTGTGATCTGCATGATGTCCCGGATAGGGATTCCTGCTAAATAGGCATTCGTTGCAAAGGACCTCCTGGCGGTATGTGTCCTGATCTCAAGCCATTTATTAATGTTAATACTCTTGATTTGTTTACTAAAAGCTAATTGACCAATGAACCGGATTGCTTCATTTGTTTTCTGCAAGGAAATGACACCCAGTTTGTTATTGTATTTATTCAAAATTTCAAGAACCAGCGGTTTTACTGGTAATATAACCGGCTCATCTGTTTTTTGAGTCCGAACATAAAGGTTGCCATTATGTATATTTTCAAAAGACACCTTTGACCAGTCTGAATGCCGTAACCCTGTAAAACAGTTTAAAACGAAAATATCACGGACCCTTCTCTTTTCCGGGATATCTATTTCAAGCTCATACAATGCCTGAATTTCAGCCTCAGTCAGATAAACTGTGTCAACATCAACTTTGATTACTTTAAAATCTCTTTTATGATGCTCCAGGTTGGTTGTAAGTTTATCTTCAACAGCTTCATTCATTAATCGCTTTACACGTTTAATATGAGACCCGATTGTATTAGGTTTGAGACCGATTTCTTTTAGGTAGTACGTGAACTGTAAATAAAAATCTTTACCGATCGTATCAAAGTCAACTCTGAATCCCTTCTTTTGCTGAAATGATTCAAGGTGGGTTTTTAGGGCATTGTAATGTAGAATATGGGTAGGGTTGAATCTGTTTTTGTATCTCTCCTGGAATACTCCGATGAAAGACAATAAGGTGGTTTGAACGATAATTTTTTCCTCTTTTCTGCCGGCAAATACCTGGTAAGAATCTTTCAATTCTTGTGATTTTCTTTTAATTTCATCCTTTGAAAATATTGATTCAGAGGGGAATAGCTCGTCATACTTGTCAAGCAGGAAATTTGTGATTTCTCGCAAACGTTTGTTAGTTTCGGCAAATTCCTTCATTGGTTTCGCTTTCTGATCATCTTTATCCCAGGCTTTAGCAGGAACCGTTAAGCCCGTAGAAAGTCTCAACCTTTGGTGATTAAATGTAAACGTTATGAGAATCAATGTTTTACTATTAGATTCCTTGTGCTGATAGTATTTTACTGATGCCATATGGAGTCATTTAAAAAGTTGCCTAACAAAGATAGCGTTAGGCAGGTTATTAGGCAAATTGTGCTGAAAAAGTTATTAACAGCATGTAAATTGGTGTAAACGGGTGTAAATAAAAAACCAGCAATGACGCTGGTTTCCGTGTTTTTGGCCTGATTTTCAAGGGGTACTTTGTGATCCCGGCGCGATTCGAACGCGCGACCCACAGCTTAGAAGGCTGTTGCTCT
>JBAXBP010000237.1:0-4952 GCA_037141915.1 Bacteroidota bacterium
TCCTCCCAACCGTCATCAATATTGATATAAGTCCACCCGTGATTTATCAACCCGCTGGCAACAAAAGCATCCCCTGCCAGCCTCACTTTTTTATCACTGACACTCAATCCCCATACATTCCAGCTGTTCCATCCCATGGGTGGCGTAAGGGAGATCAAATCCCCGCATTGTATCGTAAAATCACGTTCTGAGCATCCTGCAGCATTGGTGACTTTCAGTTTAACCTTGTATTCTCCTTTTTTTGATATTTCCCCCGTGATCATTCCATTGCCGGCATGCAGGTGCAGGCCTTCGGGAAGCCCTTCGGCACTGTATGTAAGAGGAGGTTCTCCCGTTGCAGCGATAGTGTAAAGGAAGGGAGACCTGGGATGAACCCCGAAAACCCTGGCGCCATTGATCCTGGGGGCCTTGCCGGGTGTAGGAGTGAGGATGTACGGCATCTCAAGCACTGCCTTAATTTCCTTCCCGGAGGAATACTCCTTGAAAATAAAAGTTATTGATGCAGGTACAGCATTGTCTTTTTTTATATTCACTGTATACTTCGTATGGACGCCGGGTGCCAGATTCAGCACGGTTTCCTGTTTGAAAAGTTCAAGTAAGTTGTCGCATCGGTTAGCCGTGACAGCAAGATTACCGCGGAATTCTTCCCTGGAAGAGATGTTATAAACCTCGAATTGCTTGCTGATCATGGTGTCACCCGAAAAGGTAAAACCACTCTGGCTGAAGTCAAACATGACATGATCGGAAAGATCGATCATGCTTATCTCGAAAGGGCTTGAAAACATTCCGCCTGCCCCGCCCGAATCATATGCCCTTACGGCAATAACATTCTCCTTATCCCAAAGTATACGGGGATCACTGGCAGCGAGGGTGTACCTCCTGGGGGTGTACCACTGGCTTGGACCCTTGAAAAAATCGGGTCTGGGCTCGGTCTTGCCTGCAATGGTTTTACCGTTTTCGCCTACCAGTTCACCGTTCAGGAAAACCTGGTCATAATCATCGATCTTGCCGAGTTTTATCTGAAGGCTGTCTTTTATAAAAGCATTGTCGATCATAGAATGAGGGATCACGACTTTGAATCGGTACCATGCAAAGCCGTCAAGGTTCTTATAACCCTGGTGCTCCCATACGTCGGTCGGTTTGATGGATTCCCATTTTGAATCATCAAATGAAGCAACTGACCACGCAATATCATCCCCGGAATGAAATTTCCAGAGACCGGAAATGTCGATTTTATTAACAGGAGCAGTCCTCTGGCAGGAGAGCATGCTTAACAATATCGCTGCAACGAGCCCAATTTTTAAACTCTTCATGATAAAGGATTTTATCAGGGTGAAACCATAACGTGTTCTCAAAAATAGTGATTATTCAAATCGTTATATGCGAACGAACGATGTATTTGATTAATTTTGCAATATCTTTTCCTTTATAAATTTTTTATCACTTCGGATGAGAACGCTGTTAAAAAATACGATTGCCCTGCTGCTCCTGCTTCCATTATTGGCCGGAACGCTTGGTATTTCCGCAAAGCAGCATCGTTGTTCATCAAGTAATAAAACCAGTATTAAGCTCTTTCCTGAACTTACAGGGCAGTCAGCCGGATGCTGCTGCTCAGGCCAGGAAATGCCTTCAGCTTCCGGCACACTGCCTGTGGATGAAAACCTTGATTCCCAGGATTGCTGCAAAACCATCCACCTTTATTTAAAGACTTCTTTTCAGACAACCCGGGACCAGGCTGAAGCATTGTGCATCCCCGGATTCACTGATGTCTGCTTCGACAGGCCTGCTGACCTGGATTTGAAAAATACCAAAGATCTGAAGATTCCCGTTTTTTTTACTGATACAGGGCCGCCTTTGACAGGCCGCCAGAGAGTCATCAGTTTTCACCAGCCCAAAATTCCCTGCCCTGCAAGCTGCATAAGCTAAACCGGGGCTGGTTCTTCCATCTTGTTCACTGATCGTTGAATTGCCCTGACCGGGACTTGATATGCCATGACGGTGTGTTATACCCGCTTTATCATCCGCAGTCATTCCAAAAATAATTAACGATCAGATCATGAACAAAAGTTCAATGAACAAAATACCGCTGATACTCCTTTTTCTGTTTTTCTTTATCAGGACTGCTTTTTCCCAGAACGTATCGGGCTTTGTATATGAAAAGTCAGGCGGTGGTAAGCAGGGCGCCCTTACCGGTGTCAATGTATACTGGGCTGGAACTACAACGGGAACCGTTACCGATGAGAACGGGAAATTCAGGCTGGCAAGGGTCCCGGGAGGAAATTCAAAACTCGTGGTAAGCCTGCTGGGCTACCGGCGCGATACTATACAGGTCCTGAAAGACAAGGCAAAACTGAATATAGAGATGCAGGCAGGCGACCGCCAGCTGTCGGAAGTCGAAATAAAAGCAAGGCAGGATAATTCGTTTGTGTCGAAAATGAAGACCCAGGCTACCACGGTTATTAATATTGGTGAACTGCAAAGGGCAGCCTGCTGCAACCTTGCCGAAAGCTTTGAGACCAATGCCTCGGTGGATGTTTCATACAGCGATGCCGTTTCAGGAGCAAGGCAGATACAGCTGCTGGGTCTCAGCGGGATCTATAGCCAGATCATGGCCGAAAATGTTCCCCTGATCAGGGGCCTGGCAACACCCTATGGCCTCAATTATGTTCCCGGGCCGTGGATGGAGTCTATCCAGGTGGCCAAAGGCACGTCATCGGTTGTTCAGGGTTATGAATCCATAACCGGGCAGATCAATGTGGAATACAAGAAACCCGAAAACGCCGAGAAGCTTTACCTGAATGTATATGGAAACAGCAACCTGAGGTTTGAAGCCAATGCCAGCAGTGCCATAAAGATCACTGATAAGCTGAGCACTTCGCTGCTGGTGCATGCCGATGATTTCAGGTATAAATTCGACCGGAACGGCGATGGGTTCATGGACCTGCCGAAACTTACCAATATTAACCTGTTTAACCGATGGGATTTTATCAACCCCGGGAAATGGGTATCAAGACTGGGAGTAAAATACCTGTATGAGGACAGGAACGGGGGTCAGATGGATTTTGATAAAAGTACCTGGAATACCGACACCACGGGTATCACGAACGATACGAAGAAATACGGGATAGGGATCAGGACGAACCGTTTTGAGGCATTCTGGAAAAACGGGGTGTTCTTCAAAGGAGCCGCCCAGTCAAGCCTCGGTCTCATCCTGTCCTTTATCAATCATCAGCAGGATGCTTTTTACGGGATCAATCTCTACCATGGGCATGAGCAGAATTTCAATGCCAACCTCATCTATACTGCCCAGTTCGATGGTGAAAAGCATAAGATCTCTGCAGGTGCTAGCGGTTTCACCGACAACTATTCCGAGAATTACGTACAGACCAGGCTGGCCTACCGTTACCAGTACCTGCCTGATACCGTCGCCCCGACCTATGCTGATAAATTCACCCTGGTGAACGATTCGGTGTATACCTATGTGATGGATCGCAGGGAATGGGCGGCAGGAGGTTTCTTTGAATACACATTCAACCTGAAGGATAAGTTCACCCTGATCGCAGGGGCAAGAGGTGATTACAACAACCGCTGGGGATTCCTGTTCACACCCAGGCTGCATATGAGGGTGACCCTGGCTAAAGGGCTTGCGTTGCGCGGTTCTGTCGGGAAAGGATACCGCTCGCCAAACCTGCTGGCCGAAAATTCTCCCATGCTCATCAGTCAGAGGGTGCTGTATTTTGCCCCCGGCCTTACCAATGAGGAAGCCTGGAATTTCGGGCTTAGCCTTACCTGGGATTTCAACCTCTTCGGCCGTAAGGCGGAATTTACGGTCGATGGTTACCGCACCAGTTTTGTGAAACAGACCGTGGTTGACCAGGACAGCCTGCCCACTGCAGTCTTTTTTTACAATCTCAATGGGCAGTCATATGCCAATGTAGTTCAGGCCCAGTTCAGTTTCCAGCCGCTGAAGCAATTCACGGTGCTGGCTGCTTTCAGGTATAATGATGTAAAGGTGACCGAAGGCAGCAGGCTTGTAAAGAAAGCCCTGGTGAACCAGTACAAGGCCTTGCTTACGCTTTCATATGCAACCCGTTTTGAAAAGTGGAAGTTCGACCTGACAGGCCAGCTTAACGGGCCTTCTCGTCTCCCTGATACGAAAAAAATGCCGGCAGTGCTGCAGTTGCCTGATAACTCGCCGGTCTGGTTCAACCTCCTTGCGCAGGTAACAAAAAAATTCAGGAACTTTGAGATTTACGTCGGTGGGGAAAATCTGCTGAATGTGAGGCAGGATAACCCCATCGTGGAATATTTCAAACCATACCATACCCATTTCGATGCTTCCATGGCCTGGGGGCCGGTAGTCGGGATCACAGGGTATGCGGGGATAAGGCTGACGATAAAGTGAAAGGCGAAATAAAAGCGTTGGGCGCAGCCCAAATGAGCACGCAACTGAAATAAGCAATTGATGCGAATAAAGACGAAAAGCGAAATGAGCATACGACTGAAATTAACAAGTGTTGCGAATAATAATCGAACAACGAATTTAGAATTGTAAAGTAATTCATCACTCATCATTAATCAACCAATAACCAATACATTAAATCATGAAAACAAAAAATGTAATTCTGAGCAGTATGGTGCTGTTTGCACTGATTCTGGTTTCGGCTGCAGCTTTCAGCCAGGATAAAAAAGCAGAAACGATCAAGATCAAGACCTCGGCTGTATGCGATATGTGCAAAGACCGCATTGAGAAGAGCCTGGCTTTTGAGAAAGGTGTGAAAACAGCCGTACTGGATGTTGACACGAAGATCGTCACCATTACCTATAACCCGACCAAGACCACACCCGATGACCTTCGCAAGGCCATTTCCAAGCTCGGGTACGATGCGGATAATGTTGCAAAGGATAAGGCAGCCTTTGCGAAACTCCCAGCCTGTTGCAAGAAAGAAACA
>JBAXBP010000238.1:0-4913 GCA_037141915.1 Bacteroidota bacterium
GCCGAAGGCGAAATGAGCACACAAATGAAATAAACAATTGGTGCGAATAAAAGCGCAATAGCAAAAATCATTTGTACATTGTACATGGTACATTGTACATTGAAATGACAGATCTCCCCCCTTAATCCATCAATATGTAATCTTCCTTGCCAACTCCGCAAATAGGGCATACCCATTCATTTGGAATATCTTCGAAAGCAGTTCCGGGCGCAATGCCGGAATCAGGATCTCCTTCTGCGGGATCATATACATGGCCGCAAACTGTGCATTTGTACATTTTATTATTTATTTTCTATCCAGTTAACGATTTTATCGCAGGTGGGCAGATCGCCCGGAGGCACCATCCCCACCAGCTTTCCGTTCTCATCGATCATGAATTTCTGGAAGTTCCACTTCACCGGGGCATCCATCACACCGTTCTCTTCCTTGCTTGTAAGCCACTGGTAAAGAGGGTCGATATCCTTCCCTTTTACCGAGATCTTTGACATCATCGGGAAAGTAACTCCATAATTTTTTGTGCAGAATTCCCTGATTTGCTCATTGCTGCCTGGTTCCTGTGAGAGAAAGTTGTTTGCGGGAAAACCTATAATCACAAAATTTTTGCCCGAATATTTTGTGTACAGTTCTTCAAGCTGTGCATACTGGGGTGTATGACCGCATTTTGAAGCAGTGTTTACTACCAGTACTTTCTTGCCTTTGAGGCTGGAAAAATCGAATGGAGCGCCTTCGAGCGTGCTTGCCTTGAAATCGTACAATGTTTTGTTGGATTGTGCCTCAGCTATATTTGTCATGGTCATGATTGCAATGATAAGACTTAAGAATTTCATAAAGTGAATTTTAATTGTTTATTTATTTTCTCCCGGTAAATCCCCGCTCCCAAGGTACGAAACCCGGATCCGGGTTTCAGCCATGGGGTTGATTCCGAATTTCGCTCCGGGTAAGTTCCCGTCAGCTCTCTGCAGAAGCCTGGGCTTACCAGGGTTAATTTTATTTATTTCCGCAAAGGTATAAAAAATTATTTCTATTTATATTAATTCTAAATTATTATGTACTTTTGCATTGTGAATATCTGGTCTGAAATAAAGAACCATTACGTGATTTCGATCATTTCGGTCGTCGCGATCATTTCGATCATTACGTTTTTAGAATATTCAAATTCAGGAAAAATGGAAAACTTAGCAATAAAAGAAGGGGTCAGGGCTCCCGATTTCACACTGCCATCGCAGGACGGAAGCATGGTAAGCCTTTCACAGTTTGCCGGCATAAAATCGGTGGTATTGTTTTTCTACCCCAAGGATGAGTCATACGGTTGTACAAAGGAAGCGTGCAGTTTCAGGGATAATTACGAGGTCTTCAAGGAGGCCGGAGCTGAAGTCATAGGTATAAGTGCCGATAATGAGGCCTCCCACAAATCATTTGCATCAAATCACAAGCTTCCGTTCATCCTTCTCAGCGACAGTAACAGAAAAGTGGCGGGGCTTTATAAGGTAGGCAAGACCCTCGGTGTGCTGCCCGGCAGGGTCACGTATGTTATCGACAGGAACGGGATCATTAAAAAAATATTCTCCTCCCAGTTCAGTTTTGAGAAGCATATCGAAGAAGCTCTCTCTATCCTGAAGAACAACCCCTGAGATCAGAATTTTTCGTTAATCCCCAGCCCGAAGAGGGCAAAGTCATATTTTACAGGGTCCTCTGGATCGAACCTCCGCAGGGCTTCTGTAAGTTCTTCGGCAGCCTTCCAGTCGTTGGTTTTAAGCTTCAGCAAACCGAGTTTCCTGGCAACAGTTGCCGTATGAACGTCGAGAGGGCAAATGAGATCGGCAGGACTGACCGATTTCCATAAGCCGAAATCCACTCCCCGCCCGTCATCCCTGGACATCCACCTAAGGTACATGTTGATTCTCTTGCATGAAGCCCCTTTCATGGGGTTTGCAATATGTTTTTCATGTCTCTTCGGATGAGGGAGCACGAGGAATTTCATGCGGAAAGCGTTGATGCGCTGCTTGATACCTTCACCCGGCAGGGGAACGAAGCAGCTCTCCAGTCCGCCGTAATTAGCATAAATATTTTGCAGGCTGTATAAAAAATAGATACAGTCATCCCCGTTAAAGGTGCGGTGGACAAACTTCGTGAAGGGCTTCAGATCAGAAGTGGTGAAGGATCGGATAAATTGTGAAGGAGAGGAATCCATCATCTGCATAAGCAGGGCTGCATTACGGATAATGGTCTTGCGCTGTCCCCAGGAAATGGTCGCTGCAAGAAATCCAGAGATCTCTATATCCTCTTTGTCTGAAAAACTATGGGGTATAGAAACAGGGTCGCTCTCTATAAAAGCAGGAGTGTTATACAGTTCCTGCTTTAACTCGAGAAACTCTTTAAGGTCGTTAAGCTGTGATGGCCGTATTGTTTTATTATTTGTACTTTGTACATCGTACATTGTACATCAATTCAGGACCTGTATACCCTGGATTAGAGATTTTCCGATCTCTATGGCTTTTTCGTTGTCGGGGATCAGCTTATGATGACGTGCGGGGAGGGACTTTTCGAGGCCTTTATGGATGAATTCGGGCTGTACCAGGGGTTTAAGTTTAAGGAATCCTCCAAGGACCACCATGTTGAAGATCTTCGACAGGCCCTGTCTTGCAGCTTCATCTGCGGCAGCAATGCTGTAAATATTTATGTCTTTGCGTACAGGCAGGCGGGTGATACCGTTGGGGTCGTAAATGAGTAAACCACCGGGTTTCACTGCTTTTTCGAATTTATCGAGTGACTGCTGGTTCAGGATGATAGCTGTGTCGAAGGAATTCAGGATGGGTGAACTGATCCTTTCATCGCTTATGATGACGGTGACATTAGCTGTTCCTCCGCGCATTTCAGGGCCGTAGGAGGGCATCCAGCTGACTTCCTTGTTCTGCATTACTCCCGAATAGGCAAGTATCTTTCCCATGGAGAGAACTCCCTGTCCGCCAAAACCTGCAATGATAATTTCTTCTGTCATAATTTTATAAATAGCGAAATAGCGAAATAGCGAAAAGCGAAAGGCGAAAATTATACTTTTTCGGCCGTTTCTTTTTTCTCAATTAATTTTCCGTCAACCTTTATGTCTCCGAGCGGGTAGAATGGGAACATGTTCTCTTCCATCCACTTGTTCGACTGCACAGGTGTCATTTTCCATCCTGAGTTGCAGTTTGAAACCACTTCAATGAAGGTGATACCCTTGTTTTCTTTCTGGATCTCAAATGCCTTGCGGAGGGCTTTCTTGGTTTTGCGTACATGATTGGGTGTGTGAACAGCCTGACGGGTCACATAATGCACGCCGGGTAGAGTGGCGATGAGTTCGGTGATCTTCAGGGGGTTACCCATAGTGGCAACATCGCGTCCGTAAGGAGAAGTCGAAGACCTCATTCCAGGCAACGTGGTTGGGGCCATCTGGCCTCCGGTCATGCCGTAAATACCGTTGTTGATGAAGATAATTGTAAAGTTCTCACCCCGGTTACAGGCATGTATGGTTTCGGCAGTTCCGATAGCGGCAAGGTCACCGTCGCCCTGGTAAGTGAATACGAATTTGTTCGGCCACAGGCGTTTGATCGCTGTTGCCAGTGCCGGTGCGCGGCCATGTGCAGCGCCCAGCATATCGATGTTCATGAAGTCGTATGCAAGTACGGAGCAACCGACAGGACCAACTCCAATGGTGTTCTGCTGGGCGTCCATCTCTTCGAGAGTTTCCATGAGCATGCGGTGCACAACACCGTGTCCGCAACCCGGGCAATAACTCAGCGGGCGGTCTACAAGGAGATTCGTACGTTTGTAAACGATATTCTCATCCTTGCGTATTTCTGTTTTTACAAAAGGTTCTTCCATAATCAGCCTCCGATAATTTGGGTTTCCAGGGCTTTCACAACCTCGTCAGGGGTTGGAATGATTCCGCCGAAGCGCCCGAAATGTTCTATTTTGATGCTGCAGCCTACCGAAAGCTTCACGTCTTCGATCATCTGGCCTGCATTCATTTCAACAACCAGCATACCTTTGACTTTTTTGCCAAGGTCATTCAGTTGCTTCACAGGGAAAGGGAAAAGGGTAATGGGCCTGAACAGGCCTACTTTAATCCCCCTGGCACGTGCCAGGTCCATGGATTTCTGACAGATCCTGGCCGAAAGCCCGAATGCAACGAAAGCGTATTCGGCATCTTCGCAGTTCAGGGTCTCATAGAGGACTTCATTCTCTTCCATCGTCCTGTACTTGGCCTGCAGTTTGAGGTTTACTCTTTCCTGTCCAGCCGGGTCAAGGTCAAGCGAAGTGATGATGATATGCTCGCGGTCTTTGGGTTTGCCTGTAGCCGCCCATGGATTCTGTTTGATGAGTTCTTCATCGGTACGCCGTGGGATGGGATCGAAAAGGACAACCTTTTCCATCATCTGGCCAATGGCTCCGTCGGAAAGTATCATAACCGGGGTGCGGTATTTGAATGCCAGGTCGAAACCGGTTTTAACATGGTCGCACATTTCCTGGACTGATGCGGGAGCCAGGACTATCATTTTATAATCACCATGCCCCCCGCCCTTTACTGCCTGGAAATAATCAGCCTGGGATGGCTGGATTGTTCCAAGGCCCGGGCCACCGCGGACAACGTTAACAATTACTGCAGGAAGCTCAGCTCCTGCCATGTATGATAGACCTTCCTGCATCAGGCTGATGCCGGGGCTGGAAGATGAGGTCAGGACCATTTTACCGGTCCCTGCCGCACCGTAAAGCATGTTAATGGAAGCTGTTTCACTTTCGGCCTGAAGGACAACCATCCCGGTGCGTTCATACGGCTTTTCAGCCATGAGGTACTCCATCACTTCAGACTGAGGCGTTATAGGGTACCCGAAATATCCGTCGCAGCCTGCCCTGATTGCAGCCTCGGCAACAGC
>JBAXBP010000239.1:0-4889 GCA_037141915.1 Bacteroidota bacterium
AGGTTGGTAAATTTAAGCTTAAAAAGTGCTAACATTTAATTGAGGCTAATATATAATTACATTAGTACCAAGAATAAGATATCCTTTATCATAATCTTCTATAACCCATTTTGCTTCATAAATTGTCTCATAGGTTCTTTTCCATGATTGTGCAGAACCTATAAAAGAGATGCAGCAAAAGATCAACAAAAATATCTGTCGCATAAAGAAATAATGAGTTCCCCCAGTAGACTGGGGGAACTTAAAGTTAAACAAATTATCTTACAATGATAAACCGCTGGGTTTCGAGGACTTTCCCTGAAAGAGTTAACGTGCATAAAAACGTCCCAACAGGTAATGTTGAAGTAGTGATTAATACTTGATCGGTAGATTTGTTAATTAACTTATGGATAATCTTTTGTCCCTGGATCGTAGTAATTAAAATTTCTCCAGACTGACCAGTGGTAAACTTATCTTTAAAATTATATTCTACAATAAGGTACTGGTTTGCAGGATTGGGGAATAGTTTCATGAAGGATTCCGTAATGATCTTTACTGTTTTGATAGGAGTTTTTTGTATAGCAGATTTTGTTTCATCTGGTAAAATAATGGGTTCCATATAACTACAAAGATTATTGGCAATCAGCACATTTCTCGAGAGAGATTGAACTGGATCGGGCCCATTTTCCACTAAAGATTGCATCGTGATAAGTTGTGACGATGACATGTTGGTGATTGATTTCCCCTGTGCTGCCAAACTTTTCATGACCCCAAAATATACCATATATGATTGATAGAGAGTAGTTTCTTCAGGTGTTAAAGAGAATTGTGAGGGGATGTTATTCAAAGTATTATTAACTCCAAGGGTGTCTTTTCGGCTTAAATATTCAAATACTAGCTGATACTTGGATGAGAGAGTGTGATCAGTATTCAGGAGCGCAATCAAACTATCATGAGAAGCAGAAGGATGAACCGTATCTCTCTTGTACAAGGCAGCCAATTTGGTGAATATTTCATGCTTGTTCTGCAAGCGATTATGCAGCACTGCACCAAGAGAATCTTTGGCTCCCAAAATACTGATTCCGCTTTGAATCTGTGCCAGCATGGAATCAGGCATCGGATTAGAACGGTTGTTGAGTTGATCCATTACCCCGTCAGATTTGGATGCCTGTGGATTGGCGACAAGAATATCTCGTATCATTTCATTGGGAAGGACATTCTCCTTTTGTATTGCAGTTTTCATCACGGTATCTGATAGATATGGAGAATATCCAAGCAGTTGTTGACGTATCTGATAAGACTCAGAAGGTTCGCTATTCGCAACCGTGCTATTTAAGGAGGTGGTATTCCCACCATCCGTTAATGCTAAAAGGGTTGAAGAAACAGAATCTATCGATTGTTGCAGAATGGCAAGTTGTGCTTTTAATTCATCTTCAGAACCATTTCCGTTTCCGCCAGAAAGTTTTGAAGGGCAAACAACATTTTTTTGATAATCAAAATAAACCGGCTTCCTTTTAACTTTGTTCGTGTCTGAATAATCTGGTCGGACTCTGTAAATATTTGAAGGTGGTTGAATGTGGTGGAAATAGTTAAACATTGCATCTTCATTATCAATGTCTGCAAGATTATTCGTTCCATTCAGATGGCTCTTTGAAAATGTATTGCCTGCTGGGTCGGTTGAAAATTGTTTCCACCCCTGATTTCGGGCAATTCCCCAATCGGAATTTGTTCCCTGCTGATTAACCACCATATCATATTTCGTGCTGAAGAAATCGTTGCATTTCAGGCATAATCCCGTGGTATCACTGGGATTGCGATTCAGATTTTCGGCAATTGCACCGTACATCACCTTCGAAAAATGATTGTTGTAAATCTCATTGATGTCCGTCCCTGAATGATTGATCACCATACCAACAGTTTTATATGTATCCGAGCCTCCTGGCTGATAGGTCGATCTCAATGAATCTTCCTGAATAGTATAAAATGAACAATGATTCAGATAAATCCCATAACAGGTATCTGAACTCGTAGCAGCAGGGATATTAAAGGTATCTTTGATAATAATGGGATAGTTCATATTGGCAAGGTAAACAGCATGATGATTGTTTGTAAAATTTGTGTTTACAATATCCGATAGATAGGAAGTACTTGTATTTATTGCCTTTATCCCGTAATAAAGACCTTGGAATGTTGATGGAACTGTGATGGGACTTGGGCAAGGAGTCATCTTCTGTTTGCAATAGGCATATTGATCAATCCCTAAAATACCATCAATACTATATATTCCAATCCCTTTATGATAATCGGGAATATTTGTGGAATTCCAGTTTTTAAAAGTACATCCTCGGAAAATTACTCCTACTCCTCCTACCCCGCGTATACGGACAAAATACAATGGATCGGTTCCATCCAATAAGGAGCCATTAGTTTCAAATGTAGTATTTAAAATTTGACTCTGTTGTGAATAGTTTGTATCAGGTAAGTAATCAAGGGCAATTTGATTATTTTTAAAAGTCGATCCCCGAGCCAGTATAATTCCTCCTTCTGTGTGAGGCTCCAAAGTTCCTCCGCTCTTGTGACCTGTCGAGATACCGATCCTTGCGCCTTCTATCGTTGACGTATCAATTTGAACCATTGCTTGATATGGGTAAACCTGAGGAATGCTGTCTTGCCCCCACACTTCGATACCCTGCCAAAAATTCGTATCATTGGCGGAGGTAATTCTGGCACCACGAATAATCAATTTCCCTGCACTGTCATATTTTGATGTACCCGTTTTAACGACGAGTGCGGAATCAAACACATAAAAGGTGGCATTCGTGTCAAGGGTTAGAATTTTAGCGGGTTCAACTGAGAGTTTCCCTCCGATCAGGAAATTGCCTTCTACGGTTTGAGTGTACTGTACTTTCCCAGTGATGCCATAAAGACTGAGCAAATCCTCAGGTGGCTGTGAGGAATTTCCTTTATGGAATCCACAATCGTAGATTTTTGATCCCCAACTGTTAAAATGAGTATCATAGGCCTTAGTGTAGTTTATTACTTCTTTGATTTCCTGAATGCCATTATAATTGCCTCCATAAGGAATTGAGTCGAAATTTGTATCGGCAACATTAGAGGGGAAGTTAAAGGTATTATCAAAAATACTTTGTGGCATATTTCCAACCTTATAGGTGACCGCCCATGGGTGGCGGTGCAAGGGATCCAAAACATCGGGATGCCACCCTCTTAGCGCTGTACAAGAAAAATAATTATAAAAATCCATACCTGTTCCATTAAGAGCCGGATTATCTCTGACGACAAATTTTCTCCCGGCAGAAGTCAAAATTGTTTTTTTTGCAGAATTAACCATACTGTTTAATCGATAGGTAAATCTACCGGAATAACAAGCCCATAAATTTAAAATCATTTGAGCACAATGGATAGATTGCAGATGTTGGGCAAAATGGTAATTTGACAGTGTATCTTGGTTATATAATAAAAAATACGCTCGTGAAGTATCAGTGGTACTGGTATCTCCGTGAGTTGTTACAAAGACATATAACATATCTCCATAGTCCATCCTGTTTTGCAATTCTCCCATGACATCATCTAAATGACGGACTGTGCATGTTTCCGGTATTATATCAGCTGATCCATCGTGATCCAAATCCATATTTGGAATATTGAGGTTTGAATTTGCACTTCCATTATTGTCGAGGACATAAATATTTTGTTTCGCAAAACCGTGTTCTCGTAAACCACAGTACATATGGCTGATTGCATACCAGAATGCAGGATCACCTGTCCCTAATTCACCTCCGGTGAACAACAATGCGTAAAGACTTGGATTGGAGGAAGGATACGGCAAATGAGAAGATTGATCAGTAAAATTTGGTGGAGTTATTGTGTACGCCAGCGGTACTGAAACATTTACAATTGTAGCCCAATTTACAGGAGGTAATCGTTTTGATACGATATCATAATCACCATTAATAGAGTTGATAAATGCATATTCACATGAATGGCTCCAACCAAGGAGGGGATGCTGGTCAATGAAAAACAGCCAATAGGATTGGAATTTTGCACCGATGGAATCATACGGACTAAGAACATAATAAGATGATGTTTGTATGTCTGATTCCATATAAACATTCACGCTATCGGCTTGACTACGGACAATAGAATCCATAACAATGATTCTGGCCTGTTTTTGTGTGATTTGAGACATGCAAATTGTCACATGCAGGATAAACAGTATGACTGTTGACAATACTAAAATCTTTTTCATATATATTGATTTTGAGTTCTAAAAATGATATAAAAGGTCACTTTTTATTGCCAGGTTCATTTATCTGGAACAAACACTCATTTAGACAAGCCTTCGCTGGAACAGACTGACCATCTCATCTTCGTGATTGCTAATACTATAAGTTGGTCAACCAAAATCGGCGTGAGGTGGTCAGATGGTCCGGTTTGTCCACATGATAGCCCAGCGCAAAGAAACCATTGCCCTGCTGGATGAATTTTTAAAGAATAAATTTTTGGAGATGTTTGGAGATCCAATAAGTAACGTACACCGGTTTAATAAAATATGTTTTGGTGAGTCTGTAAAAGCGATTATTGCAGGTTCGAGCTATGGAGGTGAACAAAAGGAATCTCTGAATGAGGATGAATTGGGCGTTTTAAAAGTCAGCGCTGTAACTTGGGGTGTATTCAATCCAAATGAGTTTAAAGTTGTAAATAAGAAAGATATTCGAGGAGAAATTATACATCCCCGCAAAGGTGATTTATTATTTAGCAGGGCGAATACAAAAGAGTTAGTTGGGGCAACTTGTATTGTTGATGCAGATTATCCTCATTTATTTTTACCAGATAAACGTATCCGCCCTACCAACCCCGTCTTACTTCAATAGGGTTTTATCAATAAATTG
>JBAXBP010000240.1:0-4796 GCA_037141915.1 Bacteroidota bacterium
GACAAATCCAATGATCATGCTGGCAGCTGCCAGCAGTGGGGTTTTCAGGACAACCGACGGCGGGGCAACCTGGACAAACCAGAGAAGCGGAAATTTTAAAGACATAAAATTCAAACCTGGGGATCCCAATACAGTTTATGCTGTTGCAGACTACAATTTTTACCGTTCAACCGATAATGGATTGACATTCACACAGGTAACTTCAGGGCTGCCGACCAGCGCCCAGCGTGCAGTTATCGCAGTTACTGCAGGCAATTCCAGCTATGTATACGTCCTTTATTCTAACGGTTCAAGCGGATACCTCGGGCTTTACCGTTCGACCGATTCAGGTCTGAATTTTGCAACCCGTTCCACAACTCCCAATATTCTTGATGGTTCCTGCGACGGATCCGGCTCAGGCGGGCAGGGATGGTATGACCTGGCCCTTGCAGTAAACCCGGCCAATGCCGAAATGGTTTTCGTGGGCGGCGTTGACTGCTGGAAATCCACTAACGGGGGTACCTCCTGGGCTATCTGTTCCCACTGGTATGGTGGATGCAGCGCACCTGCAGTTCATGCCGACTGCCATATGCTTTCATTCTCTCCCGTCAACGGGAATCTTTATGCTTGTAACGACGGAGGATTATGGACCTCTGCCAACGCAGGCACCTCCTGGACATATCATACAGAGACCATGACCATAGGCCAGATCTATAAGCTGGGTGTGGCGCAGACAGCAAAAAACAAAGTCATCAACGGATTCCAGGATAACGGCACCTATACGTATACAGGCTCCGGCTGGCTTGCAACAGGGGGTGGTGACGGAATGGAATGTGCCATTGATTATACCAATGCTGCCTATACTTTTTATACAATCTATTACGGTGACCTCTACCGCAGGTATAATAATGCAAGCGAAGCCCATATTGCCGGGAACGGCGTAAACGGCATCACCGAAAGCGGAGCATGGGTCACCCCATTCGTCCTTAGCAAATCCAACCACCGTAGTATGTTTATAGGATTTAAAAACATTTGGAGGGCACCTAATGTGCTTCCCGGTGCGACCGTCCATTTTACAAAAATATCCGACAACCTTGCAGGGTCCAACGGGAGTGACCTGGCTGTTCTTGAACACTCATCGGCCGACAGCAATATTCTGTTTGCAGCACGTTCCGACAGCAAACTCTTCCGCTCTGATAACTGCCAGGATGCAAGCCCCACCTGGCTTAATATCACAAGTTACCTGCCATCGCCGATGACTGCCACATCCATTGCAACCCATCCCACCGATCCAAACATCGTTTACCTGACCTCGGGGACCAAGGTTTATAAATCAACAACCAAAGGAATGTCATGGACCGAAATTACAGGGAACCTGCCTGCTGTTCATGTAAGTACCATTGCTTATTATAAAAATGCAAGCGAAGGCCTGTATGTGGGAACCGATGCAGGGGTGTATTACAAAGACGCATTCACCAACGGATGGATCTCTTTCAGCCAGGGGCTTCCTGCAAGTGCGAGGATAACTGAACTTGAGATACAATATGACAATGATTCTGTCTCGCAGGACAATATCAAAGCCTGCTCATACGGAAGAGGGCTCTGGGGTTCCGATATGTACCATGCTCCGGTTACTGCGGATTTCGCAGCCAACCAGACCGTCATTCCCCCGAGTTGCCCCGTCACTTTTACAGATCTCTCAGCAGGAGTTCCAACATATTGGAGCTGGACTTTCAACGGGGCAAGCCCGGGCAGTTCAAACCTGAAAAACCCCTCGGGCATAGTGTACAGCAGTCCGGGCACTTACCCGGTTAAACTTAAATGCTGGAATGAATTTTCAACAGACAGTATTACCAAGACAGCTTATATAACCGTTAGCAATACACTGATGCCTGCAGTTAATTTTGCATCCGACAAGCAGGTGCTTTGCTTTGGAGATACGGTAAAGTTCACCGACCTGACCCAGTATTGCCCCAATGCATGGTCATGGCAATTCACCCCCGACGCCGTTACCTATGTTAACGGCACTTCGGCTACAGATCAGAACCCACAGGTCGTTTTCAATATTTTTAGTCCGTATGACGTAAAACTTACTGCCACCAACTCTAACGGCCCGGGCTCCCTCACAAAAACGCAATACATACTGAACGGAGGTTACAGCACTGCTTTCCACGAAAATTTTGCAGGAGGTTTCCCCGACCATCATTGGACTGTGGTAAATCCGGAAAATGACTTGACCTGGGATACAATTACAGTGCCAGGGCTAGCAACCGGAAGCAAAGCCGCAAGAATGAATTTATATAATTATCCATACGTCGGCCGTCGTGATCAGCTTATCAGCCCTCCTCTGTTGATGCCTTCTACCCCTCCCATCGAACTGAGTTTCAGGCATGCTTATGCACAGAGGCTTTCGATCAAGGATTCACTGATCATCAAGATCTCTGAAGACTGCGGAATGACCTGGATCAGGATATGGGCAAAGGGTCCCGACGGCACTGCTACAAATTTTGTTACAGCTCCTCCTTCAGCAACTTCATTTGTCCCCCAAAGCTCCAATGACTGGTGCGGAGGTTCTTATGGCGTAGGATGTTATACCATTGACCTCGCTGCTTACGCCGGGAAATCGAATATAAAGCTGATGTTCGAATCCTATAACAGGAACGGGAACAACCTTTATTTAAGTGATATACTCATACAGGGAGAAGTCGGTATCAGGGAGCAAGCTGTTGACATTGATGGCATATCCATTTATCCGAACCCTTCGCACGGACTGTTTACACTTGAGTGCAAGGTATGCACCGAGGCACAGCACCTGAGCATATTAACAACCGAAGGCCTGGAAGTTTATACCAGGAACATCCAGGAAAGCAGGAAATCCATGAAAGAGACAATCGACCTTAGAGGCCTGGCAAAAGGAATTTATTTTGTAAGGCTGACTGGAAACAACGGTACAAAAGCCGGAAAGATCGTTATCGACTAAGGGGTTCATTAAAATTCCGGGCCCGTTTAATGATACTGTTTTTCAGCAACACTGTCGGAAACGGCCTCATCAGGCTTGATGAGGATGAGTCAAAGCATTGTCTCAAAGTGCTAAGGCTTGGCATTGGCGATATCATTCACGTGACCGATGGCAAAGGGAACCTTTACGACGCTGAGATATCAGGCACAAGCTCAGGATGTGTTTCTGCAGCAATATTTTCAACACATACAAGCGAATTTTCAAAAGGGTTCAGGCTTCATATCGCCATTGCCCCGACTAAAAATTCCGACAGGTTCGAATGGTTTCTTGAGAAATCGGCAGAGATCGGGATTGATGAGATCACCCCACTGTTCTGCATGCGTTCCGAAAGGAACAGAGTTAACGATGAAAGACTCAGGAGGATCCTTGTTTCAGCTGTCAAACAGTCGCTTAAAACCAGGCTGCCTTTGCTGAATGCCGCTGCCAGCTTAAAAGATTTCTTAAAGGAACCCGTAAGCGGGAAAAGGTTTATTGCAACCTGCATAAGCGGGAAAGAGGAGGAAATTCAGAAGGTATATACCAAAGCTCATGACGCAGTCGTTCTGATCGGGCCTGAAGGCGACTTTACTGCTGAGGAGATTGCAGATGCTGTCAAGGCAGGGTATCTGCCCGTAAGCCTGGGCGAAAGCCGGCTGAGAACTGAAACAGCCGGGGTATATGTCACAGCTGCGATGAACCTGATCAACAAAATGTAAACTATGAATTCCGGAATGAGAAAAATGAAGAACAAACTGGCAGCAATGCTTTTCCTGGGGATCCTGGGCTTATCATGTACTTCATTTTCACCGGGATCATACCAGGTCGCACTGCTGAAATACAGCGGAGGAGGAGACTGGTATGCCAACCCTACCTCACTTCCTAACCTTGTGAAATTCGCCAACAAGAGCATGGGAACCAGCATCAGCGAAGAGATTGCAACCGTTGAGGCAGGGAATCCGGAGATCATGAATTATCCCTTCGTACATATGACGGGCCATGGGAATGTGGTCTTCTCGGAGCAGGAAGCCAAAAACCTTAGAAAATACCTGATAGCCGGCGGGTTTCTGCATATTGACGACAATTACGGCATGGATAAATTCATCAGGCCCCAGCTAAAACTTATCTTTCCCGAGCTGGAACTGGTGGAATTACCTTTTTCGTACCCCGTCTACCACCAGAAATTTGATTTCCCGAATGGCTTACCCAAGATCCATGAGCACGACGGCAAACCGGCACAGGGTTTCGGCCTGGTCTGGGAAGGCCGCCTGGTTGTGTTTTATTCCTATGAATGCGATTTAGGAGACGGATGGGAAGATCCTGAGGTTCATCATGACAGTGAACCTACCAGGCTGAAAGCACTTCAGATGGGGTGCAACCTTCTGAGCTACGCTTTTACTCTCAAATGATCCTTTTTAATATCTTTGTTATACCATGGGAGCTTTATACGAAAAACTGAGGCAGGATATCCGCTTTGTCGAGGGCCTTACCGCCTGCCTTAACTGCGGGACCTGCACAGCGATCTGCCCCGCTGCTGAATTTTACAATTACCAGCCCCGGAAACTGGTTGACATCCTCCAGACCAGGGATGATGAAAAGATAGAAGAGCTGCTGAAAAGCGATACCATCTGGTACTGCGGGGAATGCATGTCTTGTGTTACCAGGTGCCCGAGAAATAATGCTCCGGGCCTGCTCATTACTGCCCTCCGCTCCCTTTCGCAGGAGATGGGATACTTCGTTGAATCTGAAAAGGGCAGGCAGCAGCTTGCAATCAAAAGAACAGTGGGCCACTGGATCCTTGAATACGGTTATTGCCTCTATC
>JBAXBP010000241.1:0-4794 GCA_037141915.1 Bacteroidota bacterium
ACTGAGCTCATGCTCGACAATCGTTCGAACCAGAATCGTTTGATTCACATGGATGTGCTTGGAGATGTTACTATCAAACCATGGGGCTTTAAAATCGTGAAGTTTTCAAGTCCTACAACTCCAGATACAATAATGGTTGATTGCGGAAATTTGCAGAACGTTACATCGGTGCTCCTCCAAAAATAATTGAAAGATAAAGAACATCAAAACTGGATACGTGTGCGTGGCGCAAAAACGCACAATCTCAAAAATGTCGATGTCGATATGCCTCGAGACAAGATGGTCGCTGTGACCGGAATGTCTGGATCAGGAAAGTCGTCGCTCGCATTTGATACGATATTTGCAGAGGGTCAACGTCGATACGTTGAGTCTCTGTCTTCGTATGCCCGACAGTTTTTGCAACAGATGCCGAAGCTGCACTGGATTACCTGAAGGCAAGGCTGGAAATTGACACTGCGAAACTCGGGCTCATCGGCCACAGTGAAGGCGGCATCATTGCTCCCATCATTGCTTCAAGGAGAAAGGATGTTGATTTTATCGTGCTGATGGCCGGCACCGGCATAACCGGGGAAAAGATCCTGATGACCCAGAGTGCCGAGATTCAGAGAGCCGACAGTACAAAGGAGGCAGATATCCGGCAGGGAGAAAAGATGAACCAGAAGGTGTATGATATCCTGAAAAAATATCCCGATAATGATAAAGCCACGGATCTCATCCGGAAGCTTTTCCAGAAAGAAAATGATGCCGAGAAGCAAAAGGGAAGCGCCGACACTATGTCGGCCGCCTCTATTGAGAACAGCATTAAAACAGTCACTTCTCCCTGGTTCAGGACTTTCCTGACCCTGGATCCGCAGGACTACCTGAGAAAAGTTCATTGTTATCTTCTTGCCATCAATGGAGACAAGGACCTGCAGGTGGATTCAAAGATAAACCTGCCTGCGATTGAAAAGGCATTGATCTTCGGGGGCAATTCCAAATATACCATTGAGGAAATCCCAGGAGCCAACCATTTATTCCAGACATCAAAAACCGGCTCGCCTTCAGAGTACGGAACAATAGAAGAAACGATCCAGCCTATGGTTCTTGAGCTGATCTCTTCATGGATCTTAAAAACAGTAAAATAAGACGGATTATTCTGTTTGCTCAAGTATTCGTATTTTCGTGTTGTTATTAACCTGAATGTTGATCGTCATGGATTCATCGCTATTTGCAATCTCCCCTGTAGACGGAAGGTACAGGAAAGCTACTGAAAAACTCGCCGTGTATTTTTCGGAAGCTGCCATCATTCAATACCGCGTCGTTGTGGAAGTTGAGTATTTCATTGCCCTCTGCAAGATCCCCCTTCCCCAGCTAAAGGAACTTGATAAGAAATTCTTCCCGAAACTGCGCCGCATATGCAGCCACTTCAGCGAAGCCGACGTGGTCAGGGTGAAGGAAATCGAAAAGGAAACAAATCACGATGTCAAGGCCGTTGAATATTTCCTGAAAGAGAAATTCCTTAAGCTCGGTCTGTCGGAATATTCTGAATTTGTCCATTTCGGCCTGACCTCACAGGATGTGAACAACACTGCTTTTCCGATGGCTACCAGGGATGCGTTCGTTGATGTGTACCTTCCGCTGCTTGAAGAAATCTTTAATGGCCTTTATGCACGTTCCCAGGAATGGAAAAATGTTCCGATGATGGCCCATACACACGGTCAGCCTGCGTCACCTACCACTGTCGGCAAGGAGTTATTTGTGTTCGCCGAAAGGCTCGGAGCACAGATCGGCCTGCTGAATTCACTGCGTTTTGAAGGCAAGTTCGGAGGAGCAACAGGTAATTTCAACGCCCATAAAGCAGCTTATCCCGGCATTGCCTGGGACGGCTTTGCCAATATCTTCCTTGAGAAGACCTTTGGATTGAGACGGCAGCAAACAACAACACAGATCGAGCATTATGACGGGCTTGCGGCCCTTTTCGACAACCTGAAAAGGATCAACACCATACTTATCGACCTCGACCGCGATATCTGGACCTACATATCAATGGAATACTTCAGGCAGAAGGTCAGAAAAGGCGAAACAGGCTCATCCACCATGCCGCATAAAGTGAATCCCATCGATTTTGAGAACTCCGAGGGGAACCTGGGCATTGCCAATGCCCTGTTCGAACACCTTTCGGCCAAGCTGCCTGTAAGCCGCCTGCAGCGCGACCTCACAGATTCCACGGTGATAAGGAACATAGGTATGCCCTTTGCCCATTCGGTGATAGGCTTCAAATCCCTTCTGAAAGGCATGGAGAAACTGATCCTTAACGAGGAAAAACTGCGCAAGGACCTTGACAACAACTGGGCCGTGGTCTCCGAAGCCATCCAGACCATACTCAGGCGCGAAAAATATGCTAATCCGTATGAAGCGCTCAAGGAACTGACCCGGGGCAACCGCCATGTCACGAAAGCTTTGCTTCACGAGTTCATCGACAGCCTTAAGGTTTCTAAAAAAATCAAGACCGAGCTTAAAAAGATAAGTCCGGAAAACTATACAGGTATTATCTCCTTCTGAAATGAAAGTCTGCGGTTTTACCTTTGTCAGGAACGCGGTAAAATTCGATTACCCCGTTGCTGAAGCCATACGCTCAGTTCTGCCGCTTTGCGATGAATTTGTTGTGGCTGCAGGAAATTCCGAGGACAACACCCGCGATCTGATAGCTTCAATCGATCCTGCCAGGATCCGTATCATTGATACCGTATGGGATGATGATCTAAGGGAAGGCGGTAAGGTCCTGGCTGACGAGACCGATAAAGCTCTCGATGCCGTTCCGGATGACTGTGACTGGGCTTTTTATATCCAGGCTGATGAGGTTGTCCCCGAAGCCTGTCATTCTGCCATTAAGGCGGGAATGAAAGACTTCAAGGATGATCATGAAGTGGAAGGACTTCTCTTCAATTATCTTCATTTTTTCGGTTCATATGACTATGTAGCAAGTTCGCGCGACTGGTACCGGCGAGAAGTGAGGATCATAAGGAAACAGGCCGGGATTAGGTCTTACAGGGATGCCCAGGGATTCAGAAAAAACGGCCGGAAACTGCATGTAAAACAGCTTGACGCCAGCATCTTTCACTACGGATGGGTTAAATCACCCGGCTCCCAGCAGGCCAGGCTGGAATCTTTTCACAAGCACTGGCATGACGACAACTGGCTTAAGGACCATGTTCCTCCTGCCATTGAGTTCGATTACAGCAATATCAGCGGTTTAAAACCATTTAAAGGAACCCATCCCGCTGTAATGAAAGAAAGGATATACATGAAAAACTGGGATTTCCACCCCGATCCCGGGAAAAACACCCTTAATCTTACAGAAAAAACGCTCATGGGTATTGAGGATCTTGTTGGTTGGCGCATAGGCGAATATAAAAACTACACCCTTATCTGAACGTATTGAGAAGTGCAATTTTTCAATACCTTCCGTGCCGGATATCACAGGTTTACCGTCAGACTTTGCATTAATAGAGGGATCGTTGTATATTTGCACAAAATGCAGCACTATGGACCTTACTAAAATTGTTTCTATCTCGGGTAAAGCCGGTTTATTTAAAGTAGTTTCCCAGGGTAAAAACGCGGTGATCGTTGAATCCATTGCCGACCAGAAACGTTTCCCCGCTTTCGGGCATGAAAAAATGAGCTCCCTGGAAGAGATCAGCGTATTCACTACCGGCGAGGACCGCCCGCTGAAAGATGTCTTCAAGGCCTTTCATGAAAAGTTCGAGGGAAAAGAAACCCCGGATCCCAAATCCGAAAATAATGCACTGCTGAAGTTCTTTGCCGACATGGTTCCCGATTTCGATAAGGAAAGGGTTTACGTTTCAGACATCCGCAAAATGATGAGCTGGTATAATCTCCTGCTGTCAAACAACCTCCTTGACTTCACTGAAGAGCCGGTAGAAAAGACCGAAACCCCCGAAGTGAAAGATGTGGCAACTGAAATACCGGCAGCTGATGAGAACAAACCGGCTGATGAAGATGTTACAGAATCAAAACCTGAAAAAAAGGCAGCCAGGACAAAGAATCCAGAATAATTTGTAATATTGAATGTTGTAAAAATTCACCCGCTATGAAAAACATTCTGAAAATTGTATTGTTGATAATCTCCGTGATGGCCATAAGCTTTTCGGCATCGGCCGGGAAGAAAGTTGTCAAGTTCACTGTTTCCGAGCCGGATGCCAAAATCTTTGTCGATGGTAAAATGATGGGGTCCGGTCAGCTTGAGATCCTCATCCCTCCTTATGCCTGCGTAAATGTAAAAATTGAAAAAATGGGGTATCTCATCGGCCTCATTGAATTCTGTAACAAGCCCGGCATCACACCCCCGCCAAAGACCTACTTCTACCAGATGGAAAAGGACGATGCCTATGATGCAACTGAGGCTACTGATGTGGCCAATGTCGACATCGAAATAAAAACCACAAAAAAGGAAGATGATGCATGGAAACTCCTGAGCCAGATCATCACCACATATTTCGACGTACTCGAAGTTACAGATAAAAACACCGGTTACCTTCGCACCGCATGGGTTGTTCAGACCTTCAAGCAGAAAACCATCCGCACGAGGCTCATCGTGAAGCTGGCCTCAACCGATCCCCTGGCCTATAAGATCAAACTGGTCAGCGAAGTTGCCGGCGCAAGCCAGGTCAGCGTGAAAAGCGACGAACTCTTCAAGGAATGGGACCGCATCCTTCGAAGATACAAGGAGATCATTCGTGAAGCACAGACCAGGCTCGGCAGCTAAACCGTTCACTTCCCCTGCTGATGAAGAAA
>JBAXBP010000242.1:0-4790 GCA_037141915.1 Bacteroidota bacterium
AGGGTCCATCCAGAACCTCGTTGACCATGTGATCCATCCCATGATAGATTCAAGTTTCCGCAACCAGGCTTCAGCTACCTCGGCTATGAACTTCATGCAGAACCGCCATGAAGAGCAGCAGAAAGCCGAAGACCGTGCCAGGGCTGAACTGGGGAAATACCATGTTGAACTCGTCAGTGTTCTGATCTGCCAGATCCAGCTTCCCGAAGATCTTATGAAGACCCAGACCGAACGTATCATTGCCCAGCAGCAGCAGGCGATGTACGCCGAACAGCAGAAGGCCCAGCAATCGCGTATTTCGATG
Organism: Bacteroidota bacterium; assembly: GCA_037141915.1. Taxonomy (GTDB): domain Bacteria; phylum Bacteroidota; class Bacteroidia; order Bacteroidales; family FEN-979; genus CAIRDP01. Next base: position 305 of record JBAXBP010000242.1, read on the forward strand.
GAAAAAACCACGGCAGAAGCCAATAAGCAGCCCGACCTCGTAACTTCCGAGATCGATGTGAAAGTGGCCGATAATATGAAGAAGAAAACGATACTGCTGGCCGAAGGCGAGGGTGAATCCATCCGGCTTAAAAGAGAGGGGGAAGCCAAGGGTATTGAAGCTGTTGGCCGTGCCGAAGGGATTGCCATTGAGGCCAAAGGTTCTGCTACTGCCCAGGCCTATGAGAAACAGAAACAGGCCATTGGTGAACAAGGCGTAATTGCCGTCCAGGTCGCCGAGAAGATCGCAAGCGGGAATGTAAAGATCGTTCCCGACACCCTCGTGACCAGCGGTGATGATAACGGGGGATTGGGGCAACTGGTAGCCGGCTTCCTCAGCAAGAAGATCACCGAGATTAAAAAATAATTCAGTATTGACTGTGGATGTTCAGATCTCCACGTTCAGTCCTGTTCCCGCTGCAACGGCCTTATCATAGACGAGCTTTGCCGTTGCGGCATCCTGTATGGCCAGGCCATTCGATTTAAACAGGGTGATCTCTTTATCGCTCACCCGGCCGGGCTTTTTCCCGGTTATCAGGTCACCCAGTTCGGCATAAAAATGCCCGGCAGGTATCTCACCGGCATTGACAGGGATCATAATGTCGCCGGCTTCCTTGAAACAGGCTTCATGGGAATCGCCCACGAATTTTGATCGTCTTACTATTGCGGAATCCAGCTCCCTTGCGTTGGGGGTATGGCTGCCGATACCGTTGATGTGCGTGCCTTCTTTTACCTTGTTACCATCAAATAAAGGGGTTGCTGAAGAGGTAGCAGTAACAAGGATATCGCATTTCATCATCTCATCTGCGGAAGTGGCTGCGATGATCTCAAGGTTCAGTTTTGGCCCCATCTCTGCAATGAATGTTTTGACCGCTTCATCCGAAAGATCGTAAACATAAGCCCTGGAAAGCTTCCTTGCTTCGGCAACCGCCCATAACTGCATCCTGGCCTGGACCCCGGCCCCGAAGATCCCGGCGACCTGGCCCGCGTCTTTCCTGGCAAGGTAACGGGTGGCCACACCACTGGCAGCGCCTGTGCGGACTGCAGTAAGAAATCCGCCGTCCATTATACATATTACATTACCCGTTTCAGGATCCTGCAACAGGACCTTTCCGATGGTGGTCGGCAGCTTATGCCTGGCCGGGTTGTTTTTATAAACAGTGACGACTTTGCAAGCCAGGGCCCCCATCTGCTTAAGGTAGGCAGGCATGTATAAGGATATGCCTTCGGGAGGGGAGATTGCGGTACGAAGGGGAAGAACAGCCGTACCGGAAGCCAGTTCGGCAAAAGCCTTTTCAACGGCTTCCATACAGTCTTTCATGGTTAGCACCGAAGCGACTTCGCTTCTGTTAAGGATCAGTGTCATGGTATGTTTTTTTAGGGATTCTCAGATTATCAAAAATACAAAAAAGCCGGCCGGAATAACTATCCGGCCGGCTTTTTTTATCTCTGGGTCGAATTAAAGGATCACCAGTTTCTGAACCTTGACTGAACTTCCGCTTTCAATTTTAACCAGGTAGATCCCGGCCGACAGGTTCCCGGGGTCCAGCGAACGGGTCACGGAGAGCTCCTGTGAATCTATTGTTTCGCGGTAACGGGAGATGCCGGTGAGATCAGACAGGCTTACAATGACAGGTGCTGCCGATGTTCTCTGCACCGATAAAGTAATCTTACCTGTTGTTGGGTTAGGCCAGAACGAGAATGACAGGTCTTCACTATTGTTCTCCCTGATGCCGGTGCATGGATCGAAAGTGATATGCTTTACACTGCTGGCTGCAACTGTACATGGAGCCACAGCATTTGCCGTAAGGGTAAGGCTGACGCCAGGGGAGGTCCTGTCAACATTGCCGGGCGTGTAAACCGTATGAAGGCTCCCGGGATTTGTAAAAATTCCGTCACCTGATGTTGTCCATAGCGTGGAAGACGAATTTGAAGAGGTCCCGCTCACGTTGAAATATCCAAGTTGAACACAAACGGTCGTGTCGTTGCCTGCAGAGGCGGTGGGGGCCGCTTGAACGGTCACATTTACCGAATCGTTTACGACATTTGACCCGTCGCCAACCTGCACGAAATATTTTGTGTTAACCACGGGGGATGCCGTTGGGTTCTGGATGGTTGAGTTAAATCCCGGAGGAACCGAGGTCCATGTATAGCTGTATGTGCCGGAACCACCGCTTACTGCTGCATTTAACTGCGTCGAGCTCCCGCTGCAAAGGTTTGAGGGGGTAGCTGACGCAACCACAGCCAAAGCCTGGTATTCAGGAACGGTTATTGATTCTTTATGACATGTCGACTGAGTGATGACAAATGCACTGAAGAAGGTCACATTACCTGTACCTGCTACAGGGGCTGTCCATTGAAAGGCCCAGTTGGCCGTTGTGCTGGTCTGCTTGACACTGTGGGTAATGTATTTCGTTCCGCCGACAAGTTTGCTCCCGGAACCCGGGATCAGGGTTCCACGCTGTGTTCCCGAAACAGAGTCCTGAGGGGAAAGTTCAAAACCTTTACCGCCGCTCCCGGTAAAAGAAACTGTAATGTTGTAAGTCGTTCCTGCAACATAACCACTGGAGGGTATATCGGTAGTAAAATATCCCGACACGACAGTTGCTGAGCCTCCATGGCAATATGTGCATATCTTACCGTCACCGGGGGAACCGGTATAACCTGAAGGAGCTCCGTTTGAATGAGCAAATACTGATGTTGTGAAATTCATTCCTGATACCACCAGGAAAACTAAAATAAGTGAGTAAAAGTTTTTCTTCATTTCCTGTTCTTGTTTCGTTACTGGGTAAATTTTTATGAAAACAGCATACACTGAATTACAAATGCAAAAGTATTAAGGAATTGTTATACCTAATTATCTCAAAGGTTGACATTTTACGTAAATAACGATGATAAATATCAATTAAAACATTGGCTTTCTGTCTGTTAAACAATTAACAACGATTATTTCCAACAATAAAGGGGAATATAAAAGTCCGCTGGTCTGAAAAATTCAACACTCCACTGAAGTGAATGTTAATCTGCATTATGAGCCTGCAGATTAATTTCGTTTATTTGTAACGTTTTAGTAAAATCCATGTCTATTTTGATCTCCTAATCCATATTATGTATGAAAAAAATTATCGTACTCAGCCTTATTATCTTTCTGGCAACGTCTGCGTTTTGCCAGGAAAACCCGCTTTGGATGCGGTATACCGCTATTTCCCCTGACGCTCAGACCATTTTATTCTGCTATAAGGGGGATATCTGGTCAGTGCCTTCGGCAGGCGGAACAGCCACTCCACTCACTCTTACCGAATCGTATGAATACTGCCCGGTATGGAGCCACGACGGTAAAACTCTCGCCTTTGCTTCGGACCGCAACGGGAACTTCGATGTTTTTGTGATGCCGGCTACAGGAGGTGAAGCCAAACGCCTGACATTCAGTTCGAACAAGGAGCTTCCGACTGCGTTCACCGCCAATAACAAGGACGTCATCTTTTCGGCTTACCGCCAGGATGTCGTCACCAATGCCCAATTCCCTTTATCGCTGCTCGGCGAACTTTACACTGTGCCGGTTGCCGGGGGAAAAGTGACGCAGTTGCTGCCCACCCCGGCGCTCAACGCCGTTCCCACATCCACAGGCGATAAACTGATTTTTGAAGACATCAAAGGTTACGAGAATGAATGGCGCAAACATCATACGTCTGCAATCGCCCGTGATATATGGGTGTATGACTTCAATTCGAAAAAATACACAAAACTGACCGATTTCAAGGGTGAAGACAGGAACCCGGTCTTTGCAGCCAATGATGATGAATTTTACTACCTGAGCGAGCAGAGCGGTTCGTTCAACGTATTTAAAAGCTCGCTTTCCGACCCGTCTAAATCAGCAGCTTTAACACATTTTAAAACAAACCCGGTGAGATTCCTTACAAAGGCAAACAACAACACCCTTTGTTTCACTTACAACGGGGAGATCTATACTATGCAGCCGGGGAAAGAGCCTAAAAAAGTGGATATTATGATCAATGCCGACGGCCGCAGCCCGCAGGAACGTATCAACCCGGTAAACGACGGGTTCACCGAAATGAGGCTGTCGCCCAACGGAAAGGAGTACGTTTATATTTATCGCGGGGAGATCTTTGTGAGCAGCGTCGACGGAGGGGTTACAAAACGCATCACCAACACGCCCTGCCAGGAGCGCAGCGTGAGTTTCAGTCCCGACGGGCGTTCCCTGGTCTATGCTGCCGAGGTAAATAAAAGCTGGGATGTATACACCACTTCCATCGTCAGGAAGGAAGAGCCTTATTTCTATTGCTCAACAGTGCTTAAGTCAGAACCTCTCATTGCCACCGAAGCCGAAGAGTTCCAGCCCGAATATTCTCCCGACGGCAAGGAAGTGGCATACCTTGAGAACAGGGTGGTGCTGAGGGTTTTCAACCTTGAAAGTAAAAAGTCGCGTA
>JBAXBP010000243.1:0-4777 GCA_037141915.1 Bacteroidota bacterium
GCCCGGGGCCTTGATCTGTACAATTATGTGAGAAGCCTTCAGCCGAATATCATTATCAACAACCGGGTTGGGGCAGGAAGGCTCGATATGGAAGGATTGACCAAACAAGGTATGTTCGGAGGGGATTTCGGTACTCCTGAACAGCAGATCCCGCCCACCGGCCTGCCCGGAACGGACTGGGAAACCTGTATGACAATGAACGACCACTGGGGGTATAACAGCCATGATAAGAATTTCAAAAGCCTTAAAGAAATCATCAGGATGCTTACTGATATAGCTTCCAAAGGAGGAAATTATCTCCTGAATGTCGGTCCGACGTCACTTGGTACATTCCCACAGGAAAGTGTAGACAGGCTCAAAGGCCTGGGCCGGTGGATGGATCTCAATTCTGAAGCCATTTACGGAACACAGGCCAGCCCCTTTACTTCAACCCCCTGGGGGCGCTGTACCATGAAAAACCTTAAGAACGGGTTCAGGCTTTACCTGCATGTGTTTGACTGGCCTGCTAACGGTCAGCTGGTGGTCAAAGGCTGTATGAATAAACTTAACAAGGCATATATCCTTTCCGATTCAAAACATTCGACAGTTACATTCAGCAGGTCCAACGAGGCGATCACCCTAACGCTTCCAAAAAATCCTCCCGACACAATCAATTCAGTGATCGTTCTTGATTTCAAAGGCCCCCGTGATTTTAGCAATCCTCCTGCGATAATTTGCGATTATTCAGGACTGGTCGATTCGGTAAACGTGCAGCTGTCTTCCGACCGCCCCAATGTTGAGATACGGTTCAAAGTGAGCGATACCATCACTGAAGTCGACACCAGCGGTATCCTTTATAAAGGACAATTCAGCCTGTATCGTCCAGCTTATGTGAATGCAAGATGTTTCAGGAACGGGAAACCCGTTAGCGGGACCAGCCACAGGCAATTCAAGTACTACATACCCAATGCGGCAAGATCTGTTTCAGATCTGAAGCCCGGCCTTGCGTACAGGTATTTTGAAGGTGAATGGGATAAAATGCCCAACTTCAAACCCTTGCTTCAATGGTATTTCGGGGTGGTCGACACCCTTACCCTCGCGCCTAAAAAGCGAAATGAAAATTTTGCCATGTATTTTTTCGGGTTCATCAAGGTCCCCAACCGAGCATTGTATAAATTCACGCTTGTATCCGATGATGGCAGCAAGATGATACTCGACGACAGGGTTATGATAAATAATGACGGGCTGCATTCCATGGAAGCCAAGAGTGTGGAACTTGGCCTGAACGCAGGATATCACGCTATACGGGTGGAATACCTGCAACGTACAGGAAGCGCTGCTCTCGAACTTTACCTTGAAGGTCCGGGTATGCCGAAGACCCTAGTTAAGAAAGAAATGCTCTTCCATGAATAAACAGCTCAAGACATTGCTCGTTGTCCTTGTCTGCTCTGCTGCAGGCGTTCTTTCAGCAAAAGCGGGAACTGAAAAGCCATCCACGTTTTTCAGGGGATGGGAGCATTCCCTTAAAGGAGGAGGTTTCGGATATCACTCCCCGGATCCCGATGTGCAGAACTCGCTCCTGCTCCGTTCAGTCGATTCAGTCAGGTATATAGAATGGGAAACCGAAAAGGTCCCGCCCGTTCTGTCATCAGGGAAAGTAAGTTTCGTATGGATGTTCGGTATAGATGCCAATCCCGAAAGTCATACCTATAAGCTATACGTCAACGGGAAATATTGCCTTGAATTTTCCAATCCTGTCGTTTCGGAGAAGAAAGACTGGACGGTAACCGGCAACGAAGAATCCTCCCTCAGGTTCCTGACCACCATGCTTGATAAATACAACGACCCTATGGGTTATGCCTTTCTTACCCTGCCATCTACCTTCATTAAAAAAGGCGAGAAGCAGGTGCTTAAAGTCGTGGGAGAATCGGCAGGCAGCAACACCTGGTATATGACGTTTGAATCGGGAGTGGAAGAGAAAATTTCGCTTGACCAGCAGCAAACCATCCTCCGGGGCCCCGGAAAAGAAGGAAGCTACTGCGTAAGCTTGACAGTTGTCCGCCTAGGAGACCCGGTCAGGGCAGGCATTGAGCAATCAAACGCGGCAGTAAGGCAGGTTACTGTTGAGCCCGGCTATAATTCATTCCTCCTGCAGATGCCTGTGGCTAAGGGTATTTATAAAGACCATGTAAAGGTCACACTGGGTGGCAGGGCCGCAGTTGAAAAAGAAATCACACTCATGCCGGTCAAACCATGGAAGATCTATTTTGTGCAGCACGCTCATACCGATATAGGTTATACCCGTCCGCAGACTGAGATACTGCCTGAGCACCTGAGGTATATAGATTATGCGCTTGACTATTGCGACCAGACTGATTCTTTGCCCGATGACGCCAGGTTCAGGTGGACCTGCGAAACTTCCTGGGCTGTGAATGAATACCTCAGGACAAGGCCACCGGCCCAGCTTGATCGACTGAAACGACGGGCGGCTGAAGGCAGGATAGAGCTCACGGCACTTTACCTTAACTCATCCGACCTGGGTGATGAACCTGCCATAGCAGCTTCCCTCAAGCCTGCAGCCTGGTTCAGGACCCAGGGCTTCAAAGTGAAGACGGCAATGCAGGATGATATCAATGGGGTCCCCTGGTGCCTGGCCGATTACCTCAGCGGTGAAGGGGTTAGTTTTCTCAATATGGGGCAGAATACCGACAGGGCGCTGAAACCCTTTGACCGTCCCACTACTTTTTTATGGGAAAGCCCTTCAGGCAAAAGGATCATAGTGAACCGCCCCGAGCACTATATGTGGGGGAACAACATGGGGATCATCAGTTCAACTGAAGCTCTTGAAAAATCGCTGTTGCCGCACCTCTCTGAAATAAACCTTAAAGGATATCCGTTCAATGAATATGCCATACAGTTCAGCGGGTATTTTACCGATAACTCTCCACCTTCAACAACAGCCTGCAGGATAGTGAAGGAATGGAACGAGACTTACCTCTGGCCCCGGCTCAGGCTGGCTACTATTTCGGAATTTCTCGAAGAGGTGAGGGCAAAGCATGAGAAGGAACTCCCCGTTGTTCACGGCGCCTGGCCCGACTGGTGGATAGACGGCTTTGGTTCTGCGGCGCTCACCACCGCTTACACCCGTATGGCGCATACCGATTTCATAGCCAACAACGGGCTGATGGCGATGGCAGCTATCCTGGGTGAAGAGCCCGGTTCGCATGTTACAGACCTGTATAAACAGATCACCGAAGACCTTGCCTTTTATGATGAACATACCTTCGGGGCTGCCGAAAGCATAAGTGAACCTTTATGCGAGAACAGCGTGGTGCAACTGGGTGAAAAGCTTAGTTATACCTGGGAAGCGGTCAAGAAAAACAGGATACTCAGGGAAGAGGTCATGGGAATGATGCAGGGGCATCTGCCTACCTATAAAAAGCAGGCATCGGTAGCTGTGATGAACACCCTTAACCGGGAGCGAAAGGGGTATGTGAACCTTTATATCGACCACCAGCTCCTGCCCGGCGACAGGCAGTTCAAAATACTGGACCAGGATAATAAAGAAATACCGGCCCAGACCTGGAGCGAAAGGGCTGAGGGCAGCTACTGGACACTTTTTGCATCAAAAATCCCCCCGCTGGGATACCGCTCATATCGTATCGAGCTTACACCTGAGCCCGTTAAGCAGGCTGCCAGGACCGGGTTCGCCGGCAGTGTTGAAAATTACTGGTACTCACTGAAAATAGATACCTTAAGCGGGAAGATCACCAGCCTGTACGACAAGCAGGCGGGCCGCGAACTGGTGAAAGCCGGCGCGGAATACGGGTTCGGGGAATTCATATACGAAACCCTCGGAAACAACAGGGAGCAGATCTCAAACAGGCATCTCGATGAATGCCACCGCAGGACCTGGGAAAACGTAAAGGTTTCGGCTGTAACCGAAGGCCCGGTATGGACTGCACTTAAGCTGAAAGGGCAACTCAGGGGGTGCGCGAATGAAGATGGGATTACCTGCGAGATCAGGCTTTACAAACATTCCAAACAGGTTGAGTTCAGGTATTCAATGGTGAAACTTGCAGTGACAGACCCCGAGGGCGTTTACATCTCCTTCCCTTTCAATATGAAAAAGGATAACCGCATTTTATTTGAAGTCGCGGGCGCTGCCGTTGAAGCCGGCAAGGACCAGATCAACGGTTCGGCTACCGACTGGCAGGGGATACAAAATTATATTTCGCTTGAGGACGACAGCTGCGGCCTGGTCTTTGTTTCCCCCGAGATCCCTGTAGTTCAGCTTGGCCATCTCAACATCGGCAAATTCCAGGCGGTGGTAAGCAAACCTGAATCCGTGATCTACTCCTGGGTGCTCAACAATTACTGGACTACCAACTTCCTGGCAAGCCAGGAAGGGGAACTTAAATGGACCTACCTCATCACTTCGGATCCCGCCATAGGCAGGGATGAAGCTGCCGACTTTGCCTGGGGCTCCCGCGTAACTATGCTCGCAAGGGTCCTCCCCGCCGGAAAAGATAACGGCAAACCCGCATCTTCAGCCCTGATGGGGAACACCCCTTCAAACCTGCTGCTGGTGAACGTTTGCCCTGCTGAAGGCAGGGATGCGGTGATCTATAACTTCCGGGAAACAGCAGGCAAACCGGTACGCTTTGATCCTCGCACCCTGCTTGAAAACCTGGCTGCACGCACATCCGCAGACAAAAATAAGATAAAGGCATACTTTCTCGATGCAGCCGGTGAAGTGGTCAGACCTGTTGACGGGGATCTCACGATAGCCCCCTTT
>JBAXBP010000244.1:0-4765 GCA_037141915.1 Bacteroidota bacterium
TCCTCCAGGGAAAATCCCCCTTCCACCCCGACCGCACCCACATCCACCATCACCTTCTTTGTTTCGGCCTCACCCACCGCCAGGTAACAGCTTTGCTCTTTTGCGTCAGTATCATTTACGCCGCACTCGCCTTTACCCTGCAAAATATAAACATGTACCTCGCCACCTTCCTTTTAGTGGCTTCGGCTCTTTTCCTTTCTTACACGCTCGTGTATTTTACCCGTCGAAACCCGGGGAAGACTCCTTGGGAGAATGCAGGATAATGGCGCTTCGCGCCGATGCAAGATGTAAGATGCAGGATGAGTGATTAGGCGCTTCGGGTGGATAGAGGATTCTGGAGGATAGGTTTATTCTCCTTTTTTCGTTTTACAGCTCTTGGGATGAAAAATACGACCATGCCCTGGATTAATAAAACAAAAAACAAAGCGGTAGTCCCAAGGTATGAAGCGCTGAAAGCAATAAAAATAAATGCTGCATTCAATCCGACCAGGTATAAACTGGTCTTGGCATGACTTAATCCCAGGCAAAGCAGTGTATGGTGGGCATGCTCTTTATCGGGCGTAAATGGATGCTTCCCTTTGAATATACGCAGGATAAACACCCTGATAGTATCAAACAAGGGAACAAAGACGATTGCAACACTTATAGCTGGCGCACTTTAAAGCATATATTCAGGCGGAAGTCCTAAATTAACCTGGTTAAACTTGAGGATAAGGTATGCAATGATGAATCCTATCGTGAGTGACCCGGTATCTCCCAGGAAGATCTTATTCGATTGTCCGAATACGTTATACGGTATAAAACTGATAAGGGTGCTCGCCAGGATAAACGAAATCATCATCAGTTCATGTTGTCCAACGATCCCGAACCATACACCCAAGGCTACAAGGCTTACACTACCCACTCCGGCTGCCAGTCCGTCTATCCCGTCGATCAGGTTAAAACAATTCGTCAATCCTACGATGGTGATCAGGGTAATGCACACACTCCAGAAGTAATTGATCTCATGAATCCCCAGGAAACCCTGCAAGTTGGTAAACCTCAGGTTGGCCCAGAAAATAATAATGCAGGCTGATATGATCTGAACGATCAATTTCTTACGTGCTGATATCCCAACCATATCATCTTTCATCCCGGTTAACAATATCAAAAATGAACCGGCAATCAGGTAATTCAATTCACGCAGGTTACTGTCATTCACAAACAACAGAACTGTAATATAAAAACCTGAGAATACAGCCAGCCCCCCCATGGTAGGAACATTCCCTTTATGAGAGGTACGCCCGTTTTCATGGGCTACAATCCCCTTCTCTTTCGCTATACGGGCGGTGATTGGAACAAAGAAAAACGTGATCAGAAAAGCGACAGATACTGAAAGAATGATTAACTCATTCCCGCCAAAATTCATCAGTGACATAAACCGTAGAATTTACTCATCGGCGCAAATATAAAACGTTTTTTTACAGAAATCAAGATTTAACCTATTTTTAACCTAACGAATGCCTCAGATAACACTGATTTGTTAGCATTTCGGCATAGCATGGACAGCGTTTACTTGCGATAAATCAGAGGAATAGAGAAGTGGGGAATTTTTTTTTAAAGATTCGGGATGCAAGATGGGGTAATGCTTCGCATTGCCGATGTTGGTGCTACGCACCGATGCAAGATTCAAGATTACCTGCATCCTGGATCAGCAGCACGCAGTGCTGCCCCATCGGCGCGAAGCGCCATCATCCTGCATCCTGTATCGGCAACGCGGAGCGTTGCCCATCCCATCTTTGCCTTTGATTTTTGTATTTTTACGCTTATCCTTGCCTTTGATTTTTGTATTTTTATGCTTATCTTTGCCTTTGATTATTGGAAAATATGTATCTTAAGAGAGAAATTGACAAAGACTTGCTTGCCTGGAAACAAGATGCTTCCCGCAAACCTTTATTACTGAGGGGTCCGAGGCAGGTCGGAAAATCTTCAGCAATAAGGGAGCTCGCGAGGACTTTTGAGTATTACCTTGAGATCAATTTCGAGGAGCAAAAACAGGTTCATACTCTGTTTGCGGGGAACCTGTCTCCTGAAGAATTGTGCGAAAACCTGTCGGTCTTGTACAAGATTCCTGTCATTCCGGGTAAAACATTGCTCTTTTTTGATGAAATTCAATCCTGCATTCCGGCCATTTCATCACTTCGCTTTTTTTATGAGAAACTGCCTTCTCTTCATCTGGTAGCAGCCGGTTCACTCCTGGAGTTCGCATTGGAAGACTTGCCTTCTTTTGGCGTAGGAAGGGTTCGTACCTTGTTTATATACCCGTTTTCGTTTGATGAATTTCTAATGGCAATGCATGAAACAGATCTTCTGGAGATCAAACGAAAGTCATCGCCCGTAGAGCCTGTAAATGAGGTTCTGCATAATAAACTGATTTCATTGCTGAAACGTTTTCTCGTCCTGGGGGGCATGCCTGAAGTAATGGCAAAATATTCCCAAACGCAGAACATGATGGATTGCCGGTTGATTATTAACGATCTGCTGGTTTCTTTAAAATCCGACTTTACGAAATACAAAAAAAGGGTCCCGCCTTCGCGGCTGTCGGAGGTGTTCAACTCGGTGGCCCGTCAAACTGGATGTAAGTTCGTTTACGCGAACTCATCCGCAGACTCCAATCATAAACAAATTAAGGAAGCCCTTGAATTGCTTATTATGGCAGGACTCGTGATTCCCGTCACTCATTCTTCGGCTAACGGCATACCCCTGGGCGCTGAGAGTAATGAGAAAAAGCGTAAGATGCTGATTTTTGATACCGGGATATTCCTGCATTTGCTGGGTCTGGAGATCTCTGATGTGTTGTTCAGCGATGATTTTAAGCTGGTGAATAAGGGATCCCTGGCTGAACTGTTTGCAGGGCTTGAGATTGTGAAATCGGAATCCTGCTTTAGTCAGCCTCAGTTGTTTTATTGGCAAAGGGAGGCGATAAACAGTAATGCCGAAATTGATTATCTCGTTCAATCGGGGGACCAGGTTATTCCGGTGGAAGTCAAAGCCGGCACAAGTGGTTCCATGCGAAGCATGTTCCTGTTTCTTGAAGAAAAACACAGGCCCTGGGGAATTCGCACTTCCCTTGAAAATTTTTCATCCTACGATAAAATCAGAGTTTGCCCGCTGTATGCGATCAGGGAAAATGTGAGGCGTGGTGCTTCGTATTGATGCAGGATGCAAGATGCAGGATAGCAAATTTAAATTTTTGACTCTTATAGTAATATTATTATAAATGGAACAAAAAGAATGTATATCTTTGATCTTAAACCAATAAACCAAAGACCATGAGAAAAGTATTCAAACCCCTGGCTTGTATCTTCTCAATCATTGCAACAATTTTAATGCTGATTGGGATAATTTATTCTTTAATCGGCATTCCTGTATTTTCCAAAGCTCCTCACCTGGTGTATTTTTCGGCAATCAATTTCATTTTATTTGCCATTCTTTTTCATTTTGCCGGGGAGGATACGGAAAAGAAAGCCTGAGAAATTCTTACGGATGTCTGGATTACTAGATAACTGGAGGACTGGATATTATGCTATACTGTTATCTTTTTCAATGCTTCCTTTTTTAGAACCCTAAATTAACCCCTAAAGTCAAACTATTCGTTGTCCCCTTGTAAATCATCGGGATGTACTGAAGATCTCCGGCATATTGGTTGTATGCATAATCAATGAACATTCGTACGTTTGTTGTTAAGTTATAAGTAGCATTGATGCCCACAGTGGTTTGATTGAAGATGAGATTCTGCGCAAGCGGATACGTTATAGCATCATCCTTCATATAAATATATCCTCCCCTCTGTGCCAGGTTATACGAAGCTGATATTTTCATTCCCCGTATCGGCCGGTAATTGAGACAAACATAGATCTCCCAGGCATCTCCCCTTAAAAAATTCCCGAAACTGTAATCATCATTGGCATACAGATGCGCCGGAACGTATTCGTCGTAGGTTCCGGGCCTTGTTGTGATACCTTCGACCGTCAGGGATAGATTCTTTACCGGCAGATCATATAAGGTGAACCCGATTTTCCAGCTTAAGAGGTTGTGCTGGTTCGTTTTAAAAAACCTGGCCATCTGCAATTCATCAATCCATAATCCAAGGTAAATATTCAGATGCTTGATGTTTCGGGTACTGATATCCGCAAACAAATGGCCGTCATCATTGGTATTGATATTGCTTATAAAACCATTGGATCCTCTGAGGCTTTCATCCAACGATTTATATAAGTTAAACGGTATCAGGTAACCCGCCCTGAACACATCACTCCAGAAAATCGAATTCCCAAAAGAAAGATCCAGCCCTTTCCATGGGGTGATGGTGAAGAAATTCGCCGAGAAATACTTTTTACGATACCTGATTTGCTCCGAACCGGGTGTAAAACTCGAGCGGCTGCTGTCGACCACGTTCGACTTCAGGAAGCCGGTCATGCTGTAAAATTCTATCCATTTCGCCGGTTTCAGGTGTAATTGTATATAAGGGAATGATGGCGGATGACCGCTCATGATATTGCTTCCGTGGTTGGCATTACCCCAGATGGGCCGGTCCTTATAGATCCCGAAATCCCCCCAGTTCCATCCCACCGATAATCCCCCCCTCCATTCGGTATTGTAAACTTATCCATCCTGATTATAATTCCACGATTTCCCCTCCTCCATCGTAAACATCACCGGGTTCACCATCGCCTCGCTCTGATGAACATATTTCACACTGAAATAATACCCCACGTGCTTCGCC
>JBAXBP010000245.1:0-4761 GCA_037141915.1 Bacteroidota bacterium
ATAATTACCTGAATTCACCTGATGATATTTATGTTTCACAGTCCCAGATCAAGCTGTTCGGCCTGAAGACCGGCGACTCGGTTCGCGGCACCATCCGTCCGCCCAAGGAAGGGGAGAAGTATTTCCCTCTGATCAAGGTTGAACTCATCAACGGCCGTACACCCGAGGAAGTCCGTGACAGGATCCCATTTGATTTTCTTACCCCGCTGTTCCCGATGAAGAAATTCAAACTCACAGGCCATCCCGACTGCAGCATGTCAACCCGTATCATCGATATGTTCGCACCCATTGGTTTCGGACAGCGCGGTTTGATCGTGGCCCAGCCCAAGACTGGTAAAACCGTTCTTCTGAAGGAAATTGCCAACGCCATCGCAGCCAACCATCCCGATGTTTATATGATCGTTTTGCTGATCGACGAACGTCCCGAGGAAGTCACCGATATGCAGAGAAGCGTTAGGGCTGAAGTCATTTCTTCAACTTTTGACGAACCAGCCGACCGTCATGCAAGGATCTCGAACATCGTCCTTGAGAAAGCCAAAAGGCTGGTAGAATGCGGCCATGACGTGGTCATCCTGCTTGACTCGATAACCCGTCTTGCCCGTGCTTATAACACGGTTGCACCTGCTTCAGGTAAAGTTCTTTCTGGCGGCGTTGAAGCCAATGCCCTGCAGAAACCAAAACGCTTCTTCGGCGCAGCACGCCAGATCGAGAACGGAGGATCGCTTACCATCATCGCAACGGCTCTTACCGACACCGGCTCCAAGATGGACGAAGTCATCTTCGAAGAATTCAAGGGAACTGGTAATATGGAACTTCAGCTCGACAGGAAACTTTCGAACAAGAGGATCTGGCCTGCCGTGGATATTGTTGCATCCAGCACCAGGCGTGAGGATCTGCTTCTTGATAAGGATGTTCTCGGCCGTATCTGGATACTCCGTAACCACCTGGCCGATATGAACCCTATCGAAGCAATGGAATTCCTGAAGGAGAAGATTAAATTCACCAATACGAACGAGGAGTTCCTGATCTCGATGAACGGCTAATTGGGATGTACATTGTACATAATACTATCCCACGATCTCCCCGGCTAATCGCGCTATGTCCATTCCGTCGTAGTTTCCGCTGCTCATAAGCAACAGTGCCGAATTTTTCCAGTCCATCGAGAGAAGTTCATCCTGAAGCTTTTTTGAATCTGTGAATACTTTCAGCTTTGGATTTCCGAATCCTTCTTTTACCTGTTCTTCTGTAATAGGTGGAAGTCGTTTCAGCTGGATTGCATGGGGGTTGAAATAGACCATTGGAACATCGGCTTCATCGAGGCTGTGCAGGTAATGCCCCAGAAATTCCTTGCTGAGACTGCTGTAGGTATGAAGTTCCAGGCAAGCTGTAACGGTTCTCGATGGATACTGCTCCCTTACCGCGTTCAGGGTGGCTTTTACCTTGGAGGGTGCATGGGCGAAATCCTTGTAGACCATGGTGTTTTTATTTCCTGCGACAAGTTCCAGCCGCTTCGATGCCCCCTGGAAGGTCTGTATCGATGTTAAAAACAGCTCATCGGAAATCCCGAGTTCACGGCAAACCCAATATGCCCCTTTCATGTTCATCAGGTTATGCCTGCCGAAGACTTTCATAGGCCAGATTTTTCCATGAACTATGAGGGAACTGACTCCGTCATTGATAAAATATTCGGGAACCGAATAGGGGATCAGCTTGATATCGGTCCTGGCTTCAGGACTTATCCGGCATAAGGTCTCGTCATCGGCGCACCAGATCAGGGTGCCGTGGATTGTGATCAGCCGGATGAATTCGGTGAACTGAGCTACGTAATTCTCAAAAGTGGGGAATACATTGATATGATCCCAGGCCACCCCGCTCAGCAGCGCGATGTCGGGTTTATAGAGGTGGAACTTTGGCCTCGTGTCAATAGGAGAGGTTAGATATTCGTCGCCTTCGAAGATCACAATGCCTGCATTTTCACTCAGCTTCACCATCACATCGAAACCTTCGAGCTGGGCCCCCACCATATAGTCGCAGTCTATCCCTGCAGCCTTAAGAACATGCAGTATCATCGCGGTAATGGTGGTCTTTCCGTGGCTCCCGCCTATGACTACGCGCTTTTTGTCTTTCGACTGCTCATACAGGTATTCGGGATACGAGAATATTTTCAACCCGAGTTCCTTTGCTTTTAAAAGCTCAGGGTTATCAGCCTTTGCATGCATGCCCAGGATGACTGCATCGAGTTCAGTGCTGATCCTTGAAACATCCCAGCCCTCGGTTTGAGGGAGCAGCCCCAGCTTCTTAAGCCGGCTTTTGGAAGGTTCAAAGATTTCGTCGTCGGAGCCGCTCACATGGTACCCCTTATTATGCAATGCCATTGCAAGATTATGCATTGCGCTTCCGCCTATAGCGATAAAATGAACCCTCATCTTTTATTTTTTTTCAAAATTACATTTTAATTTCTACGGTATAATTTGTTTCCGCCTCTGGATTTTTATAATTTCACATTCTGAAATCTGCCTGAGTGGGATGTTTTATGGAAAATATTACAGATCAATATAATAAAGACTTAGAGGGGGCCGACCCCTTAAGGGTTATTGAATATTTCAACAGGCTTTTTCCCGGTGGTTGCATTTTTTCGACAAGCCTGGGGGCTGAAGACCAGCTTCTTGCACATTTTCTTTCCAAAACTTTAAAAGCAATCCGAATATTTACTCTTGACACGGGCAGGTTGTTTGAAGAGACATACGAACTCATCCACATAACAGAACAGAAATACAATTTAAAGATAGAAGTGTTTTTCCCTGATGTCGGATCTGTTGAAAAGATGGTCAACACCAAAGGCATCAACCTCTTTTACGAGAGTGTTGAAAACCGTAAGCAATGCTGTAATGTGCGTAAAATAGAACCTCTCAGGCGCGCGCTGGAGGGAATGAAGGTATGGATCACGGGCCTCAGGCGGGAACAGTCGGAGGCAAGAAGCGGTATCGGCATGGTTGGCTGGGATGAAACCTATTCGATGATAAAGCTTAACCCTTTGTTTGAATGGACCCACGACCAGGTTTGGGCTGCGATTCGGGCAGATAAGATCCCTTACAACAGTCTTCATGACAAGGGATTTCCGAGCATAGGTTGCCTGCCGTGTACAAGGGCGGTGATGCCGGGTGAGGATTTCAGGGCAGGGCGCTGGTGGTGGGAAAGCGCTTCAAAAAAAGAATGCGGGCTTCATGATAATACAAAATGACATACTATGAGCAACACTATTGATCTGGCCGGATTAATCAATTTCCAGGAAGAAAAACTGGAGCGGCCCACCCCTTTATACCAGAATGATTATCACTCTGTATACTGGCTCGGAACTCCTGAAAACTCTGCATTCCGCTGTAATACCTACCTGATCACCGATGGGGACGAGGCGATCATTGTCGACCCGGGAGGTGCTGATGCTTTCGGTTTTATCAGGCGCAGGGTAGAACAGATCATTGACCCGGCTCATGTTTCGGCCCAGATCCTTTGCCACCAGGACCCTGATGTGGCCGGTTCAATGGTGCATTGGCTGGATGTAAATCCCGAGATGAAAGTCGTCACGAGCACCCGTACCAACATCCTCATTTCGCACTACGGGCGTGAGGATTACAGTTTTTTCAATATCACCGAGACCCCGGCCTATACTTTTTCTTCGGGCCGACGCCTGAGGTTTATCGAAGCTCCCTTCCTGCATTTCCCGGGCGCTTTTACCACTTACGACGAAACTTCTTCGTTTTTATTTTCAGGGGATATCTGGGCTGCCCTGGATATGGACTGGAAACTCGTGATCAGTGATTTTCGCGGGCATGAGTTCAAGATGAACCTTTTTCACCTTGATTACATGGCAAGTAATATTGCAGCAAGGGGATTTGTCGAACGTTTGAAAGGTGTCAGGGTCAAGGCCATCCTTCCCCAGCATGGATCGTTGATCCCTGAAAAATTTGTTGATGATGCCATACGCTATCTTTCAAACCTGCGTTGCGGACTTGACATCATTTATCCTGAGAAAAAAAGAAAATAAACGCTTAACATAAGCCAGCGATCATGTCAGAAGATCTGAAACAGAGAATCCAGCAGCTTGAGTCGGAACTCAAGGTGGTTAGACTTGCATCCATGCAATGGGAGGAGATTCAGAGGACCTACCAGAAATCGAACGATCGCCTGCAGCAGATCTACAGCGACCTGAACCTGGCGAATGAGCGCCTGGTCCTGGCTTTTGAAGCAAGCTTACTGGCATGGTGGGACTGGGACTATAAAAGCGGGAAACTGGAGTGCAGCAGCAACATGGCTTTACTTATGGGCCTGGGTAGCGATAACCTGCCTGCCACTTATTCTGCTTTTATTGCAATGATCCACCCTGATGATGTGCATGAAGTGAAAGCGAACCTTGACATGCATCTTAACGGGTCCAAGCCGTTTTTTGAGATGGAATACAGGCTGAAAACGGGTTCAGGCGAATGGAAATGGGTGTTCGACAAAGGCCGGGTCGTTGAAAAGGATATCCTCGGCAAACCTTTGAGGCTGCTTGGTGTGACGATGGATGTAGAGCGCAAAAAAGTGCATGAAAAGAAACTTCTTTACGAGTTCGAAAAAGCCGATGAAGCCAATAAGGCCAAAAGTTCATTTCTCGCCAATATGGCCCACGAGATATATACGCCTTTATCGGGAGTTGTGGGAATGGCCGAGATCCTGAAGCAGTCGGAGCTTACACCTGAACAAAAGGAATACCTTGAGATT
>JBAXBP010000246.1:0-4729 GCA_037141915.1 Bacteroidota bacterium
CCCTGTAACGAAGCCTTTGACCGAGCGTTCGCCTCCCAGCAGAAGGGCAGGGGGGATCTGCATCGGATCCCTGGCGCCTGTCACAATGATTGCCTGTCCGTTGCGGCCCAGGCCGGGGATGAGTTCCGAGATAGCTTTGCCATTCGGCGCGGTACATAATATTACTCTTGCGCCACCTTCTTTCATGAGCTGCTTCACGGCATCGCCTGCATCGGTATCAATATACTTATGTGCGCCGAGTTTATATGCAAGTTCTTCTTTTTCCTTACCCCTGGATAATACAAATGTTTTGAATCCCATCTTTACAGCATATTGTAAAGCCAGGTGGCCCAGGCCCCCCAGGCCATGTATTGCAACAAGGTCCCCTGCAAGTGCCCCGCTCTGAACCAGGGCCCCGAAAGTAGTCCTGCCAGCGCATAACAGCGGAGCAGCTTCCGTCGACGATAACTCTTCAGGAATGCTCACCATGGCTTCGGGTCTTGCTATCATGTATTCAGCATAACCTCCGTCGGTATGAAGACCTGTGGTAAGCGATCTCTCGCAGGATCCGAAGTCGCCCCTGCGGCAGGCGCTGCACTGATTGCAATGTCCCCCGTGCCAACCGATTCCAACTCGTTGCCCTTCTTTCCAGTTTGTGACCAGGGTCCCCTTTTTTTCTATCGTCCCTACCACCTCATGGCCTGGTATGATTGGATATTTGACGCCAGGCATATGCCCTTCTTTGGAGACTGCATCTCCATGGCATATCCCGCATGCCTGTACCTTTATCAGTACTTCATTATTCGCCGGAACTGGGATCTCTTTACTGATCAGTTCAAAATCCGCCCCAGGTGAACTCACCTGGACTGCTCTCATTAAACTCATAGGATGCTGTTAAATGGTGAAAAAAATACAACTGCCGAAACGGTAAGCTAAATTCTAATTCCTGGTAAGCGATACACGGGCAAAGGGCTTTAGTGCCCCCCCTATGTCATTATCCATCATCCAGAACCAGGAATCGCTTATTTTATCATAGGCAAATGTCGTGTGAAAACTGGCAATGCCTTTACTGTCACTGAAATCGAAGGGAAGTTTGTCAAAATGACGTTTTGCCCGGCCCGCCGATTCTGGGGTGAACCCCCCCCATACGTCAAGCCATAGGCAAACATACTCAGCCGTGGGTTCGGCCCATCCTATGTATACATTAGCCTGGTACTGAGGTTCGCCTTTTTCATTTTTTTCACGGGAAACCTCCCTGATCATAACAAACTGGTGGTTCAAAACCCATTCGGCGGTTATATCATGCACAGTTGATTGTCCCCCGATGAGCCCCCTGAGGACCCATTTTCCGCACATATGATCAAGCAGGGTGTCCTGAAATGTTTTCTGCTGGGCAAGCCCGGACAAAACAAAAAAAGAGCAAAACAGAATTGTGAAATAAATTTTTTTCATAAATATTTGATCGTCAGTGTTTACTGTGCTGAGCCGGCACTTTTTTTTATACCAGAACCGGTATCCGGTTGAGGATGTAACAAAATTAATCAAAAAATACTTTTACTGTTCACCGGGATTGTAATGATCGAGAAGGTAAAGGTATGCGTTATGCAGATGGTGCGCGAAAGCACCTTTGTTGTTCCCCGGAAATATCTTGTAATAATTTTCATCAGCCAGGAGAATAATGGTAGTGCCAGTTCGGACATAATTGCTGCTGTGGTAGTATACCGGGGGGACAAACCCGGGAAGCTGGTATTTCACATACTTTGACACCTTGACCCCAAGGTATTTTTCAAAGTTATCACGGGATTTCCTTGTAGGTTTATCAAGGCCGTTGTAGAGATGCATTACCACGGTGTTCTTTGGGAATTTCATTTTTCTTATCTTCGGGCGGATGCCTGCAAACGGGTTGACGGCATTATAGTCATCGGTGGTCTGGATTGAAAACGGGCTTTCGGGCACCCAGTCAGCCGAATTCACTACGTTATAAGCCCAGCCGTTCTGGGTCCTGGCATCATAATCATAAGCAAAATAAAGGTTCCCGGGCTTGGGCGCTGCGCTGCAATAGGTCTTGAAACGGATGTCGCCGGGCAGAACTTTCTGATCCCTGAGATTCAAGAAATATGCGGTGAGAAGGTAGCTTATGGCACCACCCTGGCTGTGCCCGGTGATGATAAAGTCCTTCACCCCGGCTTTATACAGGGAGTCAATCCTGGGAAGGATATCCTTGGAAAGATAGGCTGTGCAAATAAGCCAGCCCGTATGGACTGCCGCTTCAGGATTTGATGCCAGCTCATATTTAAAAGTGAAATCCGTATCAAGTTTTAATTCCCCTTTTGCAGATGCCATGGCACAATAATAATTCGCCAGCCAGCTGGTAAAACTCGCGGTCGTACCCCTGATACTTATTACAGCAACGGATTGGTCGTTAAGCCAGAGGTCCCAGTGGTTATCCATGCCAACCGCAGGCGAATCATAGATCTTTCTGAAATGCTCCGGGGCCTGGTATTTGTTATAATATTCAGGATTAGCTGATGTCCTTGCCGAGATTAAAAGCATTTCCCGGTATTCTCCTTTAACGAACCCGGGCCTGAGCTGCTGGCCGGTAAGCATGACAGGAAAAAAAATCAGGGCCGGGATCGCAATGATAAAGAGAGTTTTCAGTTTCATCGTCAGGGGTTTAAATCGTTGGTTGATGGTGCCTGATATAACCTGATCTTCTTAAGGAATACTGTTCCGTCGGGCCTGATGTCAAAAAAGATATCGTCAAATTCATCAGTCCCTTCAAGTCCCTTAGGGAAAAGGAAGCGGGCATGGATCATGACGGCATTCTCGGAAGTGTCGATCTTTTCAAAGCGGGGGCAAGCCAAAACTGATTTTTCAAATATCATGCGGTCAGGATAATCCTTCCTGAACAGTTTTTTTGTGACAATACATCCTTTGGTTTGCTCCCCTGTGATGATAAACCTGAATTGCCTGTCCCTGTATTGTTTGACAAGTGTATCATTGATGGTGTCATTGATAAGGAATTCCCCGGCGCATTCAGTTATGCACCTGATTCCCAGTTTACTGCCATGAAAAATCAACACGGTGTCAAATAATTCGGATGGCTGGATCAGGCATTCCACTTTCTGAGTCCTGCACTGCAGTGTACGGAAACCGGACTGCCCGTCCCTGCTGCAATTACAGCCGGAAAAAGCCGACAATGCCATCAGGCAAATTATTTTTAAAGAATATGATTTCAGATTCACCGGTTAAATTTACGCTAAAAGTAATTCAAAGTCTGCACCTGAGCAACTTCAGGTTTGTCGTCGGGGAGAATAATACGCTGTAAGGAGTTTTGAAAAAAGTCCTAATTTTATCACAAAATACTACTTATGCGAAAGCTTGATATTTTATTTGTATGTATGATATTTACAGGGCTGATTGCAGCTAATGCTCAGGAATCAGCCTATTCTGTTAATGTCCAGGCTGTCAGGTCAGTGAAAGCAAAGAGGATCGTCAACACTGAGGATGCCCCCAAAGCCATCGGGCCATTCAGCCAGGCGGTGGAAGTCAACGGGATACTTTACATTTCGGGACAGCTTCCTCTGGATCCTTCCAGCGGCAAAATGGTCGACGGGGGTATCTCCGAGCAGGTTGGGCAGGTCATGAAAAATATTGGTGCGGTGCTTAAAGCCGCAGGCTATGATTACAGCGATGTGGTGAAGTCGACCTGTATGCTTAGCGATATGGACAATTTCAAGGATTTTAATACCGTATACGGTAAATATTTTCCCGTTGATCCTCCTGCCCGTGCGACTTTTGCAGTTGTGAAACTCCCGTTGGGGGCGCTTGTGGAGATAGAGGCTGTTGCCATCAAATCAAAATAACCTTATCGATATGAACAAAAGGACTTTTCTTAAGAGTCTCGGGCTAATGAGTTTCGCCGCTTTGCCCGGTGCTTTCAACCTTGATGAATGGCTGTCGTCCTATTCGGGCAAACCATCTCTTGAGCTGGCCTCCGACGAGGAATTCTGGGAAGGGATACGGCAGGGTTACCGTGTCAAGCTTGATTATATCAACCTCGAGAACGGGTATTATTGTTTCATGCCCCAGGAGACGCTCGAAAAATATATTAGTCATGTGAGGGATATCAACCTGCATGGATCCTATTATATGCGAACCGTACAGTTTGACAACAAGAAAAGGGCGGCCGATAAACTTGCCGCCATGCTTGGCTGTCCGGCCGATGAGGTCATCATTACACGCAACACAACTGAATCACTTGACCTGGTCATAGGAGGTTTTGACTGGAAGGCCGGCGACGAAGCGGTGATGGCCGAACAGGATTACCCGTCAATGCTGGATATGTTTAAGCAAGTGGCCAGAAGGTACGGGGTTGTCAACAGGATAATCTCTGTTCCGATAGATCCGGCTTCCGACGAAGAGATCGTTCAACTATATGCCAGTGCGATAACGCCTAAGACAAGGCTGCTTATGGTGAGCCACATGATCAACATCACGGGGCAGATTCTGCCGGTGAGGAAAATCGCCGACATGGCCTACAGCAAGGGGGTTCAGGTGATGGCCGACGGCGCACACGCGGTGGCGCATTTCAGGTATACTATCCCCGAACTGGGATGCGACTACTACGGTTCAAGCTTGCATAAATGGCTTAGCAATCCCTTGGGTGCAGGCTTGCTCTGGGTGAAGAAAGAGAATATAGCCAAGCTCTGGCAACTGCTGGCCGAAGACGGAAAAAACCTGGATGACA
>JBAXBP010000247.1:0-4717 GCA_037141915.1 Bacteroidota bacterium
AGGTCTGCCGGCTTGCTGCATCGTTCTTCCTTCTGCCATCACTTCCGCCATACAGGTACACTTCCTTGGTCGGATGGTATTCATAATACGTGATGAATTTATTTACGACGGTCTTCAGCGTTTCATTCTCAACAAAGAAATTCTTAATGATCGGCATTTCCCTTGAATCGTTGTGCATCTGCGCAACCACAATGCAATTCTGCGTACTTCCGAAATCAAAGGAAACGGAAAGCGGTTCGTTCTTGTAACAATCTCCATCTCCCCTTGAATCCTGCACTGGCTGTTTGGTGGGATCCTGGTGTATCCGGTCATAATACGAGTAATCATAACAGCCGGCATAGCCGTGCATCTTTTCAGATAACAGCGGATAAAATTTATTGACGTTTTGGGAACGTCTTTTATTGAGCACTTCCAGGTTATAGATCACCGTGGGCAAGGTCCGTTTCAGGTCACGGAAATAATTCTCGCCCAGGATCTTGATATTTTCATAGGCTGAAGCTTCAAGGTACATGTACCGATGAGGCAGTTTGGTCTGCAATGCTTCATACTCAAACACCCAGTCGCCTTCGGAAGAAAGCGGCATGGATCCCAGCAGAAGCGTGCCATGATGAAAATACAGATGCCCGAACCGATCCACATTACCACGGTTTGCCGGCATCACATCACTGTCTATGGCGTATTTCTTAAGCTTGGTGGCTTCATCAAAGATCAATCCGTCATAGGATCCGCTTCTGGCCATTTCAGGCCGGTCAAATGAATTGAACTCAAGAACGAAGCCATTGAAAAAATGAATGCAGTTTGCATAGTCCAGGGGCGGCTGGTAGGACTCCGGCCACTTGAGGTTCGAAGGCGCCTTACGACCCACAAAATAATGGATATCCCGATACAGCCCAAGGCGTTCCCAATGATCAATGATCGGCGGCAATGACTTGGTGCGGATATGGAAATAGGTCAGACCATTGAGGGAAACCTTTCCACGCGGCATGGCCGAGAGGTATTTGATCACTTCATCGGCGATGATGGTTGTTTTACCCACACCACGGCCACCGATAAACATTTTATGCGGCTGCAGACCATATTTAATAACCAACTGAGGATTATTATAATAGGGTGCAGGCTTAATTTCAATTTGATTCTGAGTCTGTATCATCGTTAACTGGTTCATATTTTGTATCTTCGATCATCAGCATATTCATCACATCGGTAATCGGACTTCGGTCCAGCATGGTCTGAACTTTCGCCTTCAGTTTTATCACTTCCTCCTGGACCTTCGGAGCGAGCATTTTGAAATAGGGTGAGTTGACAAAATCAAGGGAAAGCGAAAGGACCTGAACGGGCGGCTGAATTTTTGTAATGTCAGGAAGGTTGGGGTCCTGCCGGTCAAGGCAATTGGCTTTGATCAACTTTCCCAATGCATTGCTCATGGCATCGAAATTCTTGGCGATATAGGCCATTCGGTACATATCGACACACCATTGCGAAACGATATATCTCAAGCCTTCGGTTGAGGCCTTGTTAACATCTCCAAAAAGCATCTTGGCATTGCGAATGTCTTTATAGGCCGTGAAGTTGGAGATGTTATACATCTTCATCAGGATCCTTGCCGCGTTGGCATCGGTTTCATTCTTGGAAACCAACAGGGAGTGAGCTGTTTCCCAGCGATGAAGAATATGTGTTTCCTCCTCGGAAAGTTTCCGGCCCTCAAGCAAATGATAGCGGATCCGTTCATAGAGTGTATCCTCTTGCAACCGATAATTGCGTTTTGGAAATTTAGCGGCCGGGGATTTTAACATGCGTTCGTTTTCCATAAGATTTATTTTTAATGATTTTGCAAAAAATTATTTTTTGATTCAATGAACTGCCCTGTGATTATATAGATAGTATTCCGGTCTTTCTTTTGCCATCGACAAGAATATCGATGATAGGTACCTGGCGAAATTCATCTGGCAATTTGTCATGATACCCCGACTCATTTCGATCAATTCTCATATTTTTTTTAACGTTTAGCGAAGGGTCATTTTCAGGCCCAACGTCCCAACATCCCAACAAAGGCAGAAAAAAAGCAGAAACCCACTGAGAATGAATAGTAAATATTTTGTTGGGCCGTTCCAACAGAGCGTTGGGACGTCGTCCAGTCCCAACGAGCCATAATAAATCATCGACCCTGATCCCAACAAGTCCCAACGTGAAATTACCATCCCAACGAGAATTGAAAAACATAACATACTGATATATAAGATTATAATATTTTATTATCATGTTTGTTGGGACGTTGGGACGTTGGGAGCAACATTTCAGGTAGGATTTTCGTTATGAATTTTCAGAACGGCAGCTCTTTTTGTTCAGAATTTAATTGTGACAAAATTGCAGGGTCGTTTTGTTCCAAAGAAGACTCCTGCTCGGTTTTAAACCGCTGAAGATCGATTCCCATGGCCTCAATTAATTTGTATTTAAGAGCAATACAACTGGTGTTGCGTTCGGCTCTTTTGATGACCTTATGGTTAATATTGGTTATAGGGTCCATCTCCCACGATTCAACCTGGTATATAAACCGGTGGCTGCTTACCTGGCCGATATAAGAAGGATGGTCTTTGAGGTACATACGAAGGGCATTGATCTTTAAACTTTCCGCACTGTGCATTTTCTGATAGATTTGAATCACATCGTTAACAATCAGGTATAACACCGGAGCTGATCCGCCATCCATAGAGATCACCTCCTTTTCTGTTTTTGATTTAATAATGGTTACGCTCGACTCGATTGAGATATCAAACTCCCTTCCGCTGATGATCTGCCCCTGGGCATATAACATACTGATGGTATTGAAGAATGTCGATAAGCGGTTGCTGCTGCTCAGATCCTCGCTCTGGCGGGTAATCTGCCGTTTTGCATCTTCATAGAACTCATGGTAAGTGAAGGGCAGTGGAAGATCCTTTACATGGTCTTCCCATAGTTTGGCTATGGCAATGAACAAACTCACGGTATTGATGATACGGGTCTGGTAGTATCCTCCTTCATTCTGAATATCGATCTTTACCTGTTTTTGAGCATCCCGCATATAAGCGGCAAAGTACTTCTGCACGACTCCTCGGCGCTTGATGATCTCCATGGCTATATTGCTCAGCCCGTCACTTTCACGGTCTTTCAGGTCATTAAACGCGGTTACTTCTTCATCGGTCCAGTTATCCTTTTTCGGAACGTGCTTTTGAACCACACGGTTGCCCAGGGCGCCATCGTCACGTTCGGGACCTTCCTGCCCCAGTAACAGCGGACAGCCGTTGATTTTTGAAACGTCGATATCCTTGCTGGTGGCATCCTTTCGTTTCTGTTTCCCTTCATTGTCATACACCGCGGCTTTCAATCCCTGGAACTTCACATCGGAGATCTGGTAATCGTTATATTCCTCGAAAATCACCGGGATATCCCGGAAGCGTTCAAGGCTGGTAAAGAATGCGGCATCGGTACCAGAGTTCAGGTTGAACATCGGTGCGCCATGCATAAACGGCGCACGGATGCTTTCCGCAATTTTTGATTTACCGGATTCGGTAGGACCTATAAAAAACAATGAAGTAAAAAAACGCTCGATCGGAAAGATAATTGAACGGTTGGCCGAAAGGATCGCAAACAGAAGCGCCCACATGCCATTGCCGCTATAACGGTATACGTTGTACATCAGCTGCGACCATTCTATCCATGAGGTTCTATGCTCAGGCTTGAACACCAAAAACCGGTCATACTCATACCGGTCATTATCGGTACGCTGATCTTTATAGATTTTACTGAATGAAGGGGAATAGTAGGTTACGTTTTTGAACTTAACCAAACCGAGTTCATCGACGTGGGTAAATGCATTGTCTGCAATGATGCCATTTGCAAAGGCAAAAAATCCTTCCGCTTGCCATCCGAAGGTCGAAAACTCCCAACATTTTGGGAATTGGAGAGCAATGCTTTCAAGGATCTTCTCATGATGAAACGGTTTGCCGTTGGTAAAGATGTAACCCCCGTTGTTCCACAGGAATTTCTTGAACTGCTGCAATTCGACCATGTCACCACTTTTGAACTCTACATACTCGGCTGTATTAAGTTCAGAATGGAAAAGCTCTACAATACGTTTATTCTTAGCCGGGTCAAGATCATAGACCTGAAACAAGGGTTCCAGGAAGAAATTCCCCACCTTTACCAGCGTATTATCAAGGGTACGGAAAACATAGAATATTTTATTCCCTGTTTTGTTTTGTGCCGGGAAGAAACCGTATCGCTGGAAGAAACCCTGATCAACATAAGAGGGAAGGTGGGCGATATCGAAAACAAATTGCTGCTCATCGATAATCACTTGCTCCTGCTGCTGCACGGCCAGGTTCTTGCGTTTCTCGACAAACGGCCGCAACACCTTTGAAAATGATCCCTGGGTAAGACCGAACTTTTTTGCAATCTCGTTGGTCTTGATATGGATAATTGTATTGTCAAGCTTTGAAAGGAACTCAGCGGTCATCTCCACGAACTTCTTGGAACGTTTGGTATCGCTCTGACGCATCAAGCGGTAACTTAAACCACTTACATAGAAATCTAAAAAGTCAATGTAAACGGATGCCTTGAGATCATCGCCCGACTCATCGACCGAGCTATCCTCCCGCACTTCAACACGCAAACCTTGTTCAGTGAGCATCCGGCCCGCTTCGGCCAGAGGGAATTCAATATCATGTTCATCCACCACCAG
>JBAXBP010000248.1:0-4702 GCA_037141915.1 Bacteroidota bacterium
CATACTGTGAACGCGGGATCCAATGTTGCGGGCGTCCGCTGGTATGAAATGCAGAAAACAACAGGGAACCCCTGGACTGTTTACCAGCAGTCAACGTATGCCCCGGCCGACAGTAAATGCCGATGGATGGCAAGTGTTGCAATGGATAGTGCAAATAACATAGCCCTTGGTTTCTCCATCTCGAGCAGCAGCATGTTTCCTTCTATCAAATATACCGGAAGGATGAAAAATGACGCCCTGAATACCATGTCGCTTCCCGAAAGGGGAATTGTTTACGGCACAGGGTCAAATACGTCACTTGACGGGGGCAGCACCTGCCGCTGGGGAGATTACAGTACGATGACGGTCGATCCTGCAGACGGGACCACTTTCTGGTATACCCAGCAATACATGGCCGGTAACGGAATAAACTGGGTTACAAGGATTGCATCTTTTAATTTTTTCAATCTTATGAGTGTCGCTGCGACTGCCAATCCATTTTCGATCTGCCAGGGCGACAGCACTCATCTTGACTGTTTTGCCGCAGGCGGCTCCGGTACTTACACTTATTCATGGACATCTAACCCGGCAGGATTTGTTTCAACCCTGAAAAATCCTTCAGCAGCTCCACCGGTATCGACCACGTTCATCGTTTCTGTCAGCGACGGCACGAAAACTTTGACTGATTCTGTTTATATAACTGTTCATAATAAAGCAACTGTGTTTGCCGGCAATGACACGATCTTTTGTTCTTATGTGTCGGAATTTACAGTACACGGAAGCGCCACGAATTTTGATGAAACTATGTGGTCGACTCTTGGTGACGGACATTTCACGAACCCGATAAATAACCTGGTTACCCAGTATATTCCCTGGACACAGGATAAATTAAACGGTGTTAACCTGGTATTAGTGGCTCATTCTCCCTTACCATGCTCAGGTGTCACCTTTGATACTGTTCATATTTCGTTTGATGAATGTACCGGTATGAATACGACATCAAAAGATTTAACTGTATGCATACAGCCGAATCCTTCCAGGGGTTCGATGGACCTGCTTATGAGTAACCTTGGAAATCAAACCGTAAATATTGATGTTACAGATCTTTTGGGACGTGAGATTTACAGGAAAACATATGCAGATCCCGGTAATAGGGTGAAAGACCATTTAAATCTTTCAATTCCCGCGGGAACATATTTACTGCATGTCAAAACGACCACCATCTCCACGACAGAAAAATTAATTATTCAATAAAAAGCCAGGGCTTTCTATAGTTAAAAGCATGCGTAGGTTCCCGTACCAGAATAATTATCTGATACGGGAACCCGCGTCTGGCTCTACCTGATCTTCGCCAGCCTGTATGATTTATGAGCTCCCCCTCCTGTGCGGATGTCGAGGTTGTAAATGCCGGCAGGAATGTTGTTTCCTGAAGAATTTTTCCCGTTCCAGGTAAAATGGTGAACGCCCTTTGTTACTTCAGCATTCTCCATTGTATGAATCAGGATGCCGTTCATATCATAAACCACGACCTGCAGCGATGTCAGGACTTCTGTCCTGATGTCAATATTCATTATGTCAGTAAAAGGGTTGGGGCCGAATTTCAGCATGGAGATCTCTTCCCCGTTCTGAAGAATCCCTACGGCTACATTCGCGGATACAATATTTGACGGTGAGGATTCATGGCCGGCAAGGTCAACGGTGGTAACATAGAACTGGTAACTCCCGTTGGGCACAGTGAGAAAATACTGTATGCCGATAGTGTTATCGAGCAGGCTGAAGGCCCCCCCGTTAAGAGCTTCATAGATGTTGAAATGGCTGAAATCATTGATGTTCGGCTGTTCCCAGAAAAGTTCAATATTCTGGGCTACCGGGTTGTTCAGTTGCAGGTTATTCGGCGGCGGCGGTACCAGGTCGGTTGCCCCGAAAGTGATCACACCATAGTCAGTCGGTACGAAAATTGCGGAATTGGTGCACGGCCACCAACCGTTGAAACTTGAGGGGTCATCCAGGGCAAAAATAAATATTCCGCTCTGGTCCTGGCTGTTGAAGTTGATCTGCCATGTGGAGTCGCTTCCCAGCGGGATGACGAACTCGTAAACAACATGCCCGGAAGCTGCGGAAACTTTTACCTGGGCATTGGGAACAAGAACAACGGACCCAACGCCGCCATTGTTATAAATCGGACGGTAACGGATCAGGTCACCTGTCGCATAATGCACAGCCCAGTAATTTCCTTCTGAATTATTGCCGGGAGGGGGGTATTGCTTGTCGTTATTATCATCTACATAGAGTGCGATCTCATCATGATCATTTAAGACGAGGTCGTTAAAATTCTCAACAGCCACATACAGTTCAGTCTTGGCTGCATTGACT
Source organism: Bacteroidota bacterium (assembly GCA_037141915.1). Lineage (GTDB taxonomy): Bacteria > Bacteroidota > Bacteroidia > Bacteroidales > FEN-979 > CAIRDP01. Next base: position 2,353 of record JBAXBP010000248.1, read on the forward strand.
TTGAAATAGCCTATGACGCTTCCGATGGGATCCGGTGTATTGTCGTTGACCCCCAGGAAATCCGAAAGATCCACACTAAAGGCATCAGACCATTCTCCGGGACTTATCGTCCCGTCTATAACCGGGGTTGTTCCTGTATAGGCGCTTATCTGGTTGGTGATGAAACCGGAAGCGATCCAGCCAATGGCACTATTTGAATATGCTGACTGAAGGCTGTCGGAAATAACCGCAGTGACTGCATAGTAGTAATGCGTCAGGGGCAGCGCCGTGCTGTCGTTGAAGGTCAGAACTCCTGCTGCAGTAGTTCCGAGAGGGACAGCGGGATAATCAGAAAAATCGTAGATCTTGCGGTAAACTTTGTAGCCTGTCACATTGGATGAGGGGGAAGCCCCCCATGACAGGTGAACATGCAGGTATGCGCCCTGGGTGGCGGTCAGGTTCGAAGGAGGAATGCCTACCGGAAGCAGCGTCACATCCTGGTTTGTCGACTGTCCGTCGGTTATCTGGACGCCGTTGAGGATCTGGGTGAAATACCCGATGGCTGAATACTTTACCGAATAGGTTCCAGCGGGGATGTACTTTACTTCATATACCGAAGAGTCGTTTGTGAAGCCATAGTAGGTTGGGAGCCCGACAATTTCCGCTTTAACACCAGCCTGCTGGGCTGCACCTGATTTATAAGCATGGCCTGCAAGCGTACCGCCTCCGGGGTCGGAATTGATATTATATGCATTTCCCCCGTTTCCGAAATCCCTTGAATGAACTGCCTTCCCGCCGGTAACGCAGTTTTTACCGTCGCCCGAGAGATCGAGGCAAACAAGCGAACCAGGGGTATTAAGCGTGAAATAGGGTATATCTGAGGTTTTCCTGAAGAGATAAAGATCGGGAGTCGCATTACCCATCGGCCCCCATCCTGCAGCTGCAATAACAGAACCGTCATCGCTGATGTCAACACACTGCACCATATCCCCCATACCAGGATAGATCCACAGTGGATCGGGTGAATTGTTGTTGAAAACGTAGAGTTCCCCGTCATAGCTGCTGGAAAGGAAAATCATTGTCCCCACTGCAATGGTGCTTCCATCGGCAGAAATCCCCATGCCGCATACCCAGGAATTTGATCCGTTCACCTTATGGCTCCATTTTTCTGTGTATGTGGATGAGGCGCTGTTGTATTCATACAGGTAAACATAACCCGAAAAGTTCCCGTTCACAATGTATTTACCGTCATCAGAAATGGCCGGAGGATACTGGTCCGAAGTCGGGGCATCGAAAATGAATGAGCCGTCGGCCCCGTTGAGAACATGCACTACAGTAACCCCTCCGTATTCGCCCAGAAGAACACGGTTGGCTGATTTATTAATGACAAGGCTGGCATATGCTCCTGAGTATGATTTTGTCCATACAGGTGTATTCTGTCCTACGTTATAGCAATAAAGGTAACTACTGTCGTAGGCAGGATTATTTGAGGCAGCCACAAAAACCTTTAAGCCGTCACCGGAGATCCGTATCCCCATAACCGAATGGGAAATCGTTATGGACCATATGGGCGTGGGTGAATCAGCCGGATAAACATCAATGGAATGGCTGTAGCCACTTGCAACCCGGGTGCCATCCTCGTTCATGTCAACCGATATATCGGTAGTTGTAATTGTGGCAGGAACTTCCCAGAGGGGGACATTGGTTGTGCCGTAAACTGACAGCCTCTGGTTGTTAAGCCCCCAGCCGACAGCAGTCTTTTGTGCCAGTGACGAGACTTTTGTGAAATAGGCGATGGAGGCACCGTCAACCGCATGCCAGTTGATCCCGGCAGCCTTGACTGACCCGGGTGAATTTACCTGTGCCTTTGCAGCGGCACCGGCTGATTGCATGATTTCTAAGCCATAACCGTTTACATGATCAGTGAAAGCCCGGTGCATGCGGGTGTTATTGTTCTGAGCAGGAAGAATCGGGCAAAGAATAACCCAGGAAACAAGAAGAAGTAAAAGTGTTCTCATAGATTGTTTTTTGTTAATCGGGTGAGGATTCAAATCGTATGTGTATTACAAAGATCAGAAGATTTTCGGGGAGGCGGGGGGAAATCAAAAATAAAATACTTAACCTCTCGCGGTAAAATTCCGCGCCTCCGGGCGGAACCCGGGGCCGGGGCTTGCCCGGGTTCATCCCATTGAATCAACCCAGGATGAATCTCAAGCCAGATAATTGGCCGGCCAGGGCTGTTTCGAATGAGCTTGCTTTTTATTACCTTTACAGCATAAATACTGAAGATGAAACAACTGATAACTGTTTTTTGCCTGATCGTTTTGCTGAAACCGGCATCCAAGGGGCCATCTACCTGGAAAGCCTCGGG
>JBAXBP010000249.1:0-4684 GCA_037141915.1 Bacteroidota bacterium
CATTGGGCAAGGCATCGCGCATGTACTTGGCAAAACCATAGGCAATGCGCTTGCCGATGACCTCCTTAGTAATCGCATCCTTTTCATCCAGCAACTTGGCTTCAAAACCATACTGAGTGCGATGCGCCTCATCGGCAATCACCACAATATTCCGGCGTTCAGAAAGCTTTTCATATTCAATCAATCCATCCGGAGGAAGAAATTTCTGAATTGTAGTAAACACTATACCTCCACTGGCAACTTTTAGAAGCTCCTTCAGATGCTCCCTGCTTTCTGCCTGTACAGGTTCCTGACGAAGAAGCTGTTTAGCTGCAGCAAACGTGCCAAATAACTGATCGTCCAGATCATTCCTGTCGGTGAGTACTACCACGGTAGGGTTGTTCATTTCAGGAGCAACAATCAGTTTCCCGGCATAAAAGACCATGCTCAGACTTTTTCCAGAGCCCTGAGTATGCCATACCACACCTCCCCTTTTATCCCCATTGATCCCAGAAGCCTGGAATGAGGAGAGAACCGCTTTGTTCACCGCATAATACTGATGATAGGCTGCAAGTTTCTTTTCAGTAACAATTTGAGTAATGCCGGTTTTTGGATCTTCCTTTTTCGTTTTCTCAAACACAATAAAATTCCTTACCAGGTCAAGTAAAGTGGCCGGGTTCAACATACCATTCAGCAAAGTCTCCAGTTGAGGTTTGAATCTTGAGGCTTCTTTGCGGCCATCTGCAGTTTTCCAGTTCATGAAACGGCTGAAGCCGGCAGTAAGACTTCCAGCCTTACATTCCATACCATCGGAAATCACACAAATGGCATTGTAGGTAAACAGAGAAGGAACTGTAGATTTATATGTTTGGATCTGATCAAACGCCTTACGAATTGTGGCTTGTTCATCAGAAGCATTCTTAAGCTCAATCACCACCAGGGGAATACCATTCACAAAAAGCAAGACATCAGGCCGCTTATTCTGGTTATTCTCGACAATTGTATATTGATTGACAGCAAGAAATTCATTTTTGCCAGGATCAGTGAAATCAACTAGAGCCACTTCATGACTGCGGTCATAGCCATCCTGCTGATATGGGATCCTGACCTTTTCGACCAGGAATTGATGGAAAGTTTCATTATTATGAAGCAGATCAGGAGAATAGATGCGTAAGACCTTCTGGATCGCCTGTTCTCTGAAGGATTCAGGAATATGTGGATTTATTCGAGCTAAAGCTGACCTCAGTCGGCCAACCAAAATCACCTGTTCATAAGATTCCCGCTCCTGCTGATTAGAACCCGGGGCAATAGACAAACCATGGATATATTCCCATCCCAACTGTTGCAGTTGCTCGATGGTAAAGGCTTCTATTTTATCCTCGGTGATGGGTTTCATTACCAATACTTTAGCATTTCACACGAATTTCACCGGTCATCAGTTTTGGTAATAGAGTGTCTCGAAGTTGAGTGAGGGTGCGGATTTGTGTTATATTCTTAAATTTCTTATTAATAATTGGTTTTACAATTGATGTATAATTTTGTATTTCTAGGGCCAGTGGAAGTTGAAACTCAAAAGATGGAATAGCAGTTTTGTTCAAATGCAAAACCGTTGAACCATTTGAGTTTCCAAGACAGTGATATTTAAATTCTCTTGTAAGCATTAATTGGTAGATAAACTCTATTGAAAACCAGTCAAATAAGGGAATCACTTTTACTAAATCCATCGATATGATCAATAGATCATGCCTGGGATCTGAGACAACTAATACGGGATTACCAATTACTTCTGCTTCTTGGGTGATATCAGTATGAGCAACTATTAAATCGCCTTCCTCTACAACTTGGTGCTGTTTGAATTTTCCAGAAAATTCTTTAAATCCATCTAATCTAAATCCACCATTTCTATCAAAATTTTTTAATGTAACCAACGCATTCTTAGACGCTTTTAATTCATTGCTTTTATAAGAGACCCCATTAAAGCATTTGACATATTCACCTAAACTCACAAGATTCTCGTGGGTATTAATTTCTAAAAAATGCTTTCTAAAAAGAGTTTCAGATAATTGTTCTAAAATTTTATTTTGGCAGTGAAGAAGGTCAATCTTATCATCAAGACTGCTTAACAATTCAGCAATATAGGTTTGCTCAACATATGGAGGAATGATTACCTTTTCTTCATGTAACTCATTTCTATTAATTCCAGGAACGGCACTCTTATCGGAGTACTTTTCATAATCTAAACACTGTAAAAAATAAAAAATGAATTTTGGAAAATTTCCTTTAAAATCCTGAACATATAAGGTTGTATTCAATGGCCAATATGGATTTTCTGTATAAAATACTTTCCCTATTGACCCATATCGGCCAGTGATTACTCCTGGCCCATCTTTCATCGCTGTATCATGATAGTCAGTAATTCCCGAAGAGGAAAAAATCGGGATCTCTCCTGATTTTCTATTCTGATTTGGCAAATCATATCCCCTTTTAAGGTTTACAACATCACCTAAGATACATTCCTTCCACATCTGATTCATCACAGTATTTTAGCCCAAAAATTCAATTTTTGTGACCAGCTTACTCCAGCATTGGCAGGGCTGCTCGAGGGTAAGATCAAATAATTATAATTGTGTACACGTTGGAAATATTTTTCAAATAATGATTCGGCTTTCCCTCCGTTAAAAGCAATTGTTTTAATGGCTTTATGCTTCTTAAGAAAAGTGATGAGATCATTTGGGACTTCATCTGTAATTTTAGCATCTAAGCTGCCCTTTCGTATACAAATATCACAAACATCCCATAGGGCAATATGCGCCTTTTTCAATAATGCTTTTTTTTGTTTATAATCTTCAGGAACAGGCACCTTCATTAGAGTTGAAATGATTTTCCATGTCAAATTACGGGGATGAGCATAATACTCCTGTTTGGCAAGAGATAGTTCGCCAGGCATAGTTCCCAAGATTAAAACGGTGCTATCAGGATAAACCAATGGAGGAAAACCGGATTTTATAGTATCTTTTGTAATAACCGGTTTCTTTTTTTCTGATGATTTACTCTTTACGATAGTCACTGGGCCTGTTAGCTTAGATTCCAATAATTTCTTTTCTGCTGCTGGCATGACTCCTATCCATGTAACTATAAGTTTGTTATTTCTTATTGAAGTCGAAAAATGAATAGAATCCTTATCGGGTAAACTTTGAGCCTTAAAGGAGAAAGATTGTGTTTCGCCTGTATGGATTCTCATAATATTCACAATTAACAATTGAAAAGCTCTTTTATCATTGTATTTAACTCTGAACTTGTCATTACAATTTTCCCGAGCTGAGGGAATATTTCGGTTAACCGTTTTAATTTCCATTGATAATGATCTTTGAGAAGTTATCAATAATGCGCTTGTTTAATTCGTCTTCTTCTGCAATCTGTTTCTCCAATTCATCTTTCAACGTAGCAAAACGTTCTGGAAAATTGAAATCATCCTCATCATCTGGGAGACCAATATACCTTCCAGGTGTAAGTGCACAATTTAATGCGATCACTTCTTTTAAAGAGGCGCTTTTACAAAAGCCGGCAACATCATTATATTTTGCCTCACCAGTTCGCCATGCATGATAAACACCAGCAATTTGGATGATATCTTCGTCACTCAAGTTGCGACTTTTACGATTTATCAGATAACCATGGTTGCGGGCATCAATAAAGAGAATCTCACCTTTGCGTTGGGTTTTGTTCCTGCGAAGAAACCAAAGACATGCAGGAATTTGGGTATTGAGGAAGAGTTTGGTTGGGAGGTTAACGATGCAATCAACAAGATCATTTTCAACCAGAGCTTTTCGGATATCACCTTCACCGGTGGTATTGGTTGTAAGTGAACCCTTACTGAGAACGAAACCAGCCATTCCGGTGGGTGCCAGGTGGTAAAAAAAGTGTTGGATCCAGGCATAGTTTGCATTGCCTGTTGGCGGAGGTAACTTTTTACCCAGAATATTCCACCGAGTATCGTCACGGAGGAGATCCCCGCTCCAATCACTATCATTGAATGGAGGATTAGCTATCACGTAATCCGCCTTCAAATCCTTATGAGCATCGTTGAGAAAGCTACCTTCGTTATTCCATTTTACATTGCTACTGTCAATACCACGGATGGCAAGGTTCATCTTTGCCAGTCGCCAGGTAGTCTGGTTGCTCTCTTGTCCGTAAATAGAAATATAATCAGTAGGATTCAAAGAGAGCTTATTGCCATTCTTTTTTTTATAATGATCCTGGTGGTGTTTGATGAACTTCTCACTCTGAACAAACATCCCACCACTACCACAGCAAGGATCGAATACCCTCCCTTCATATGGTTCAAGCATTTCGACCAAAAGCTTCACCACACAGGAAGGTGTATAGAATTGTCCTCCCTTTTTACCTTCGGCCATTGCAAACTCTCCAAGGAAGTATTCATAGACACGACCAAGTATATCCTTGCTTTGGGCCTCCTTTGTTCCCAGGGTTGCAGAACCAACCAGGTTAATCAATCCACCAAGGCTAGCCTTATCCAGTTTTTCCTGGGCGAATACCTTTGGTAAAACTCCGCGTAGCGAGGGATTGTCTTTTTCTATGGCATCCATTGCATCATCGACATCCTTGCCGATAGTAGGCAAAGCAGCCCTGCCCTGTATCCAATGCCAGCGTGAAGATGGAGGAACATAGAAAATCTTCTCGGCCG
>JBAXBP010000250.1:0-4683 GCA_037141915.1 Bacteroidota bacterium
CGGGAAGCTCAATTACGTGTGGACCCCGTCTGCAGGAGGTGTGATCACTTACGGAGGAGGGACAGGAGATAATTTTGCCCACATAACCTGGAATAACCCGGGTGCAAGCCAGGTGGGAGTCATTTATACCGACCCTGCTACCCTGTGTACTGCAGGTACTCCCGGCACATTCAACGTTACCGTCAAAACCCTGCCTGATGTCATTTTTACTCCCTCCCATGTGTCAGGCAAATGGTGCTCACAGGACAGTGTCAAGGTCTTCCTCAGCTCAGGCTCGCCTGGCGCAAGTTTCACCTGGAGCGCCTCGGCCAACCCGCTTACGATGATCCCTTCATCGATCACAAACCGTAGCGGAAATATCCTCCAGCCTTTTCAGAATACCGGGTTTAATATGGAAGCTGTGAATTTCGAGGCAAAAGCCATGGCCAATGGCTGCACTTCAAGTCCCTATCCTTATTCTGTACAGATCTACCCTGTTCCTGATGTCAGCGCCTTGCCTCCTTCGCAGTTCATCTGCTCGGGAGGAAGCACCCAAACTGTTTCACTTACTTCCAACGTCAGCGGCACAGGGTATAACTGGTCTTATCCCTGTACCGGCTTTATAACACCCTGCCCCGGCAATGGCACAGGATCAACAATACCTGCATTTACCCTGGCCAATTCATCAACCACAGTGGCAAAACCGGTGACATTCATCATAACCGCCAACATCGACAACTGCCCCGGAACAGGAACGACTCACATTGTCACGGTCAACCCCAGGCCCACAGTGACCAACAGCACTATGAACCAGGGCGTTTGCCTCGGAACGCCGACACAGCTTGTGAGCCTTACCTGCAGTGTCAACCCCGCCCAGTACCAGTGGACTGCATCCCCTTCGCATCCTTCCATTACAGGATACCCTGCAGGAATCCAAACAACATCATTCATCCCGGTACACACCCTTCTTGACCCCACAAACACAGCAGGGTTTGTCACTTATGCCATCGTCCCTCATTTTACCATGAACCAGCTTACCTGTTACGGGGATGTTTCAAATTACACCATCAACACCTGGGTCCTCCCTGTGGTTACCATCACAGGACCCACTCCTGCGCTTGCCTGCGAGGGGCAAAGCAATTCATTCAGCGTTCCTGCCGATCCCGGGACAAGTTTTACCTGGAGCCTTGTGCCCCCGTCTATAGGAACCCTTACCTCAACCCAGGGCCTGCCAACATCTACTTTCCTCTGGAACGCAAGCGGCAACAATATCCTGGCACAAACAACCGGCCTTACCGTAAACGGATGCTCCGCAACGGGTTCGGCTTCCTTTCTTATCAGGCCCAAGCCGACGGTAAGCCTGAATCATTGCATTGACCCGGTTACAACGCCCGAAGCCAGGCCTTATATCCTGAAAGGCGGGACTCCGCTTGGGGCTACCGGTATGTATTCAGGCACAGGAGTGAGCCTTGTTTCCGGCCATTATGAGTTCAACCCTGCCTCTGTTCCGCTTCCGCTCCCTAAAACGATCACGATATCTTATACGTATAATAATATGTTCGGATGTCCGGGCACCGATGCAATCCAGGTACAGGTTATCAGTGCACCCCCCTTCCAGTGCGGGAATATCATGGAACCGCTTCAGGATGTCAGGACAACACCTCACCGGAACTACAGCACTTACCAGAAAGGAGGAAATTGCTGGATGACAGTGAACCTTGACTATGGAACATCCGCCTTATTCACCCAGGCTCAGACCGATAATTGTATTCCCGAGAAATATTGCGCACCGGGAGATGCAGGCTGCACGTCGTACGGAGGGTTTTACTCCTGGGATGAACTCATGCAGTACCAGGGGACTGAAGGAGCCCAGGGACTATGCCCCCCGGGATGGCATATTCCAACTAAAACCGAATGGCAGGCCCTTATTGATGATCCTGCAAACCAGGGCAATGGCCTTGCCGGCGGCTACCTTAAAGATGTTCAGTTTTGGGCTTTTACCGGCGGGATGTTGTATATGAACAACACCTGGGCCTTTGTTCCTCCTGCCAGCCTCACCGGTGCAATGTTCTGGACTTCTACCATTAACGGAACGCTCAGTGCAATTGCCAGGGGCATGAACCTTCCGGCAACGAGCACATCATTCTACTCTTCAAGCCGCGCCAACTCTTTCAATGTAAGGTGCGTTAAAGACTAGGAGACAATATATGTGCCTTGTCGGCAAAGCCATTTTATTTCACTACTGCAATTTTTTTGGTCTCGGTGAATTCACCGGCTTGCACATGCAGATAGTAAATACCCGGAGATAAGCCATCAGCAGAGAACTCAATCCTGAAAACACCTGCGCCGAATTTCCTGTCGAGCAGGTTCATAACCTGCTTGCCGCTGCTGTCGATGATCACCAGGCTTACATGCGATTCGGAAGGCAGTGACAATTTTACCGAAGTACTTTCCCTGAAAGGATTCGGCTCGTTCTGGGACAATGAAAATCTCTGGGGCCCGGCTGATTGGGCTATCCCGACCACGGTTGTGCTTTGTTTAAGGAGGATATTGTTATAAGGGTCAAATACCAGGCTTGATGGCTGCTTTGAATAAGTAAAAGAATATTCCTGGGGGTTGCTGATGTTTTCAACTTTAAAAGTCGTATCGGTGGCATCGGCAAAGCTCACTTTGATCTCAACAGGCATCCTGAAAAAGAGCGGATCTGACTGTACCTGTTTGAGTTCAAGATCCACTCTCCATGAACCTGAACCCAGGTCCCTGATGTTATATGTATTGGAATAAACAGGATGGTTGGGCTCATACACCCATTCATCGAAAAACCACTGGTAATCACTGCTGCTGACCTGGTTCACTTTCTCAATAAAATCAATTGTCACTGCATTTTTAAACCTGAAAGCCGTATCCATTGCATATGCGTTCATTACAGCAAAAAAGAGGCTGTCGCCAAGAACATACCGTAGCTGGTGCAATACACAGGCGCCTTTATTGTAAATCAGGGCGGTGCTGTAAAGTAAATCCGTGGGGGGAGTATGAATGGCCCATGAAGGATTGTAAATGGGAAGCCCCGGGTTATGCCCGAGGTAATATCCTGCAAGGATGTTCATTGAACCTTTATACGTATTATATCCCATGGTGTATTCGGTATACAGCTTGTCGCAGTAGGTAGCAAAACCTTCATTGAGCCAGATATCAGCCCAGGTGCCGCAGGTGATCATATCGCCGAACCACTGATGGGAATGCTCGTGGGCCATAAGGCTGCTGTTGCCGTACCCTCCCGGCTGGAGGTTGATCATGGTCTGATTCTCCATCCCTCCCCAGGGGAAGGAGCTGTTAAGGGTTGCAAACCCAATCTTCTGAAAAGGGTATTCCCCGAATTTCATTGAATAAAAATCAGTGATCAGCGGCACTTTGTTCATGGCATTCACAACGTCATCGCCTGTTGTGAAATACAAACGCAAAGGGATGCTGTCGCTGGGATTGTCAAGATGATGCCAGTACTTTTTTGCAATGGAAAAACCCTCTTTGGAAGTTATGGTAACAAGATAGGTTGATACAGGATCGGTGCTTACCCAGTGATAATATATGGTATCGGCAATGAGGGTGGAATCGCTGAGCAGGCCGTTTGACCCAAGCCTTACATTTGACGGGACCTTTACCGTTATATCCGTGGCAGCCTTGTCGCTTGGTCGGTCCCAGCAGGGGAACCATTTGCGTGCACCCTCGGGAGGTGCATCGGTAAACACATAACCATTGCTAGCGTAAAAGCCATGGTCGGCAACATTATTATGATGATAGCTTATCCTGATATTTATCACTTCCCCAACCTGGTAGGTCCGGTTCAGCTGAATGGTCAGAGTGTCATTGGCATAGGTAAATGAAACCCCTGCCTGCCTTACCGAATCGATAAGAATCGAGGTGTTTACAGCATTGAGTTTTATTGAATTCAAAATACTGTCGGCCTTAAGCGTGATGACTTCTTTTGCTGCAAAGTTTCTTGGATAAGGCGCAGCATAACATCTGTATACATCCAGGTTCAATGTATAATTCAGCACATCATAGCTGTGTTGCATATACCAATGGGCCGTGTCGGAGGTCACAGCAACTGCAGGCAGTGCCAAAGGCAGAAACGCCAGGCTGATAAAGATTGACAAAGTGAGTTTTCTCATGACTCAAAAATACTGGAAAATAATACAGACCGGGCTGCCCTGAAGCAAAAAGAATTTTATCTAACTTGCCTGTTCAATAACATTCTGATGATACTGAAGATAAGCCTCTCGCTCAGCCCGGTTTTTCTCTTGTTGTTCCTCTTCCTTTTCCTCGACAGCCTGAGGCTTGTAAACAAAACCATCCTCCTGGTATGCCTGGCATGGGGCATCTGCAGTGCAGCATTGAGCTTTTACGCAAACACCTTCCTTATCAGGGAATACTCGCTGAATTTTGAATTATTTTCAGGGTACATAGCCCCGGTGGTGGAAGAGATGCTGAAAATGCTTCTTATCCTGTGGCTGATCAAAAGGAACAAGATCGGTTTTATGATTGACGGAGCTATTTACGGTTTCAGCGTGGGTGCGGCCTTTTCATTCGCCGAGAACATTTTCTACCTTATAAATTACGCTTCAGAAGAATCCAACATCATGGTCTGGGTAACCAGGGGTTTTGGTACCGCTGTGATGCACGGAGGCACTACAGCCATTTTCGCTA
>JBAXBP010000251.1:0-4683 GCA_037141915.1 Bacteroidota bacterium
CCACCACGCTGTCGGTTCCCAGTTCCCATCGAAGCTGACGTACTGTTTCTATGAATGGCAGTGATTCAATGTCACCAACCGTTCCCCCAATCTCGGTAATTACGAAATCATAATGCTGTTTGCTCGCAAGCAGCTTGATCCTGTATTTAATTTCATCGGTGATATGAGGTATGACCTGGACGGTTTCGCCAAGAAACTCACCCTTTCTTTCTTTGTTGATGACCGATTGATATACAACTCCTGTTGTGACATTATTGGCCTGGGTCGTAGGCACGCTTGAAAACCTTTCATAATGCCCGAGGTCAAGGTCGGTTTCGGCCCCGTCCTCTGTTACATAACATTCGCCATGTTCGTAGGGGTTCAGGGTTCCCGGATCGATATTAATATAGGGATCGAGTTTCTGAATGGTAACCGAAAAACCCCTCGAGACCAGCAATTTTGCTATTGAGGAAGAAATGATTCCCTTCCCGAGGGAAGATGTAACACCGCCGGTTACAAAGATGTATTTTGTTGAAGACATGGCAGAAGGCGCTAAGAGGTTTACTGTTTACAAAAATAATCGTTTTCGTTAAACATGGGGAAATAAGTTTACCACTCATTGCACTTTTTACGAACATAGCCCGGCTGATCAATCATGCGCTTGATCGTAAGGATCTCACTTGCGATTTCCTCAATGGGTTTATTGGTAACTTTAACCACAGGCCAGTCATTTATACAAAAAAGATTCATTGCATAGCTCAGCTCCTTTTTCACATTGACAAGGGAAATATATTCGTTGGAAAACCCTCCGAGATACTGCTGCCTCACCGACCTGAGAGTGCACAGATCGTGAGGCTCTGTCATTAACCCGAAAACCTTTCCATGTTCAAGATGTTTTAATTGATCAGGCAAATCATTTCCCAGCACGATAGGGTAATTCGCAACAAACCATCCCTTGAAGGCAAGGTAAATACTCAGTGGTGTTTTAAAAGTCCTTGAAACACCCACGAGGATGATCTCAGCCTTTTCATACTCATAATCGCGGAGGCCATCATCGTGTGAAAATGCGAACTGCATCGCATCAATCCGTTTAAAATATTCCTGGTTGAGGCTGAAAAACAGCCCGGGCTCACCTTTCGGGGAATCCGAGAAATGATGCGAAAGCCTCGACAGCAATGGCCCCATCAGGTCAATAGCATCTACATTGTGGATACGGCTCAGCCTGAGCATGAAATCCCTGAGGGTTTCCGAAACCAGGGTATGGAGGATTAAAGCCTTCTGGTCGGCTACCTCCACTACGATCTCTTTAATCGCTTTTTTAGTCCGGACCCCTGTCTTCATGACCACGTCAACGACGGAATCGGGGAATTGAGTAAGGGCTGCCTTCAGTATCTGTTCCGCTGTGCGCCCTGAACCGTCGGAAACTACATAAACTTTGTTCATGGCATGATAGTAATTAAACAATAAAGCTATACATATTTTCGCATTATTGCAGGATTCAGTAATAATTCATAATTTTAACCTATCAATAAAAATAAGTACTTTTGGAGCTTGATTCTTTACTGAAACTAATTATAAACCCTGAAATAATATGACAACCATTAAAGTTGGTATTAACGGATTTGGCAGGATCGGCAGATTGACCTTTCGTGCCCTCCTTCAAAAAGAGAATATTGAAGTCGTAGCCATCAATGACCTTACGGATTCCAAAACACTTGCCCATCTGCTGAAATATGATTCCGTTCACGGAAAATTCCCCGGTACTGTTGCAGTAGAGGGAGAATTCCTGGTAGTGAATGGCAAAAAGATCAAGGTTCATGCTGAAAAAGACCCTGCAAACCTTCCCTGGGGTACTTTGGGTGTAACTACCGTTCTGGAATGCACAGGTATTTTCCGTACCCGCGAAAAAATGAGCAAGCATCTTACCGCCGGTGCAAAAAAAGTTCTGCTCAGCGTGCCCTCCGATAACAAAGAGGATGTGGATGCCACCATAGTGCTTGGCGTTAACGACAATGAACTGACGCCGGAGATGCAGCTTATCTCGAATGCATCCTGCACAACCAACTGCCTGGCCCCAGTTGCAAAAGTCCTGAACGATAATTTCGGAATTGTCAGGGGTCTCATGAACACCACTCACAGCTACACTAACGACCAGATCATCCTTGATGCTCCTCACAAAGATTTGCGCAGGGCCCGTGCAGCTGCCATGTCAATGATTCCCACAAAGACCGGCGCCGCCAAAGCTATCGGACTTGTAATCCCGGAACTTGAAGGTAAACTTGACGGATTTGCAGTGAGGGTCCCGACCCCCGACGGATCCCTCATTGACCTCACCTGCGAACTTGCAAAAAAAACAACTAAAGAAGAGATCAATGCTGCCATGAAAGCTGCCGCTGAAGGTACGATGAAGGGTGTTCTTGAATTTACCGACGAACCTATCGTCAGCATAGATATCGTTGGCAATACACATTCTGCGATCTTTGATTCCCAGCTCACCAAAGTCATGGGCGGAAATTTTATAAAAATCATTGCTTGGTATGATAACGAAAACGGTTATTCCAACAGGATGGCCGACCTCGTTGTAAAAATGGGCTAAATGAGTCACCTGTTCTCTAACGGCGAAAGGGAAGGTTATATCATGGTGGTTGAAGACTCCAGGAGTCAGGCCATGATGCTGAAATCCCTGTTAAAAAAACATGATTATGAAGTCAGGGATTTCGAAAACGGGATTACCGCTTTAGAAGCTGCCAGGAAGGAAGCTCCCATCCTGATAATCAGTGATGTAGTCATGCCTGAAATGGATGGCTATGAATTCTGCGAAAATGTTAAAAACAGCAGGGAACTCAGGGAAATCCCTTTTATCCTCCTGACAACCCTCCAGGATTCAATGGACATCATAAAAGGGTTGCAGGCAGGGTCTGATAATTTCATCACAAAGCCCTTCGATCCCAAGTACCTGCTATCACGTATCAATTACCTTCTGGCAAACAGGGAACTCAGGGACCAGGGTACAAGCGACCTGGTACTTGAGATCATGTTCAATGGCCAGAAGTATGCGATCAATTCAGAGAGAAAGCAGATCCTCGACCTTCTTCTGTCGGTATATGAGAATGCCATTCAGCAAAATCATCAGCTGATGGAAGCTCAATCTGAACTTAGGAGATCCAATGAACACCTTCTTACCCTGAACCGTGACCTCGAAGCATTTTCCTACACCATCTCCCATGACCTCAGGACCCCGCTCAACCACATCAGTATGAGCGCCCAGCTTCTTTACCAGCATTATATGGATAAGCTGGATGAAGCCGGGGCCTCTTATGTTGAGACCATACATTCAACCACCAGGTCCATGGCTGAGATGATCAATGACCTTCTGCAATTTTCACGCACAGGCACCATTAACATTCACCCCCAGGCAATCGACCTGAGTGAGATGTGCCTGAAGGTTATGCAATGGATCCATCAGGACAACCCGGACCGGAAAATAGAGATTAAGGTTGAAGAGAACATGAGCCTGAACGCAGATCACAGCCTGCTTATGGTAGTGGTGAAAAACCTTCTCGGCAATGCATGGAAATATACTTCCAAAACCAAAAATCCTGTCATCAGGGTATACCAAATCAAAAAAGACAATGAGACGGTATTCTGCGTGAGTGATAACGGAGCAGGATTTGAACAGGCAAAGGCTTCAAACCTGTTCACACCCTTTGTCAGGCTTCACACCCAGGAAGATTTTCCCGGGACAGGTGTCGGCCTCGCCACTGCAAAACGCATCATCGAAAGGCATGGGGGAAAAATCTGGGCCGAGGGAGAAACAGGCAAGGGAGCCTCTTTCTTCTTTACTATAGAGTAGCCAGAGTAACATTTCCTTTTTTTTTTCGTAAAAACCTGAATAACGCATGATTATGCTATTTCTGCGGGTCACGGTTTTGTTTATCCTTTTTGTGAAGCCTCTGTACTATTCACCGCAGAAGCCCGATATACTCTATTGTAACGAGGTCATCAGGATGGGTGATCATGAAGGGCTTAAAGCTGTTGAGCGACTGATGAACCCCTTAACCCTGCTTTACCTTGATACGGCTTATGCGGGCCATATCGTTGACTGGGAATTCAGCCAGGGATTCTTAAAAGGCCATCCCGACAGCGCAGGATATTATATTCTTGACCTTCCGGGCTACACACTTGACATTGCATCGCAAACCAATAACATGCATGCAGTTTCAAGGCTTTTAACATACTATGGTTCTGTACCCAGGATTACAAGATCCGATACGATATACAGGATGTATGATCAGTTGTACAGGTTCCTTCCCGTTTTTGTGGGCATGAAACCATTCTCCCGCCTGCTGGAAGGTAAGCTGAGAAAGGATTTCCTTGAATGGGAGCGACTGTCATCAATAACTCCACCTGTAAAATACCCTGACCCCTCTGTTGACTTTGACCGCTTCCTTAATCTTAAGCCTTTGAGCAGCCGCACCGACACCAGATACATGGAGCTGATCCTGGGGCTGGCGCTGCAGCAGATGGGATCGCCCGGGTTCAGTGAAGAAAAAATCAAAGAGCTCAGGAAAATCCAGACCTGCCTTGGCAATAAAAGATTTCAGCTGCCAAGGCTGAATACGAAAAGCATGATTTTCACAGAACCTATCGAGAAACAGATAATTCCGGCAACGAAATCCTACAGGAATATCACTGAACTTGTTG
>JBAXBP010000252.1:0-4676 GCA_037141915.1 Bacteroidota bacterium
ATCGGATGGAATACGTACGGTCGACCAGGTCGTGCATATAAATACCAGGCTCGAGCGATTCGTATGAGAAGCCTATGATCTTCGTATCGAAGGATGCGGCTTCCCTCAGGGCCCGTATCACCGACACCCCCGGTCCGGGGCTGTCAATGGCATTCAGGCCGGTAACTCCTATGTTAAGCTTTGGTTTTTTCATGGCCTTCGAGGAGGTTTTGGTGTGAGAGTTCACCGATGAAGTCATGGTAGTCTTTTTCAAACGAGGCCTTATCGGTGCTGTACCTCGACAAGATCTCCTTCTCTATTTCGGCATCGGATTTTTCTTCGCGAAGCATGTTCAGGATCTCGGTACCTATAGGGTTCACCGAAAAGGACTCGCCGGTTACCGGGTTGAAGAGCAGTCCGGCTTCGCTCACTGCAACATTCTTTTTCAGTTTCATAAGCTGGGTTTTATCACACTGCAATATTAAACGCTTCTTCCGGCCCCGGCATTATGGAATTTTTAAAAAGTTGTATAAGATTTTAATCGTGACTCGTGAACCGTAATCCGGTTCACCAGTCACGGATCACTGTTCACGGTTTAGATCCGACTTATAATCGGTGACCGAGACACCGGTGACGGACCTGAACTGGGTGCTCAGGTACTGCACACTGCTGTAACCCATCATATAAGCGATCTCGCTCAGGGTAAGTTCCCCGTACCCTATCAGTTCTTTCACCTTCTCGATCTTGTGCAGAATGGTGAATTTTTCGAGGGTGATCTTCTCATGCTTCGAGAAAAGTGTCGAGATATAAGGATAGGACATTCCGAATCGTTCAACCAGGTAATCGGAGTTCCTCACCATGGCATTGTATGTTGAATTATGAATGAGATCAATCATGGCCTGCCTGATCTGTTCAACAAGTATCTTCTCCTTGTCGATGATGATCTCAAACCCATACTGTTCAAGGAGGCCATGAATGATTTTCAGAGAAACCTTTTTAGGATCATACGAAAATTCCAGGCAGCCCAGCCTGATGTCGTGAACTGTGATGCCGTCTATAGCCAGCTCCTTCCTGAGCAGGTGGATACAGCAGTTGCAAACCATGTTTTTTACATGGATCGTTTTCCTGATGAAGGCTGATTTCCTTTTTCCCGGCATCTCTTTCGTATCAGTTTTTCATGGTGGGCAACGATATGCGTTTCTCCTTTTCAATCTTCCTGTACAGGCCGTACAAAACCGGGTTGCCATGCCTTATCCTGAACGATATGGCCCTGATCAGCAGGTCCTGCTTTTTCGGGTTCCAGATAAAGCCCTGTACATCCAGGGAATGATGCCTCCATTCTATATCTGCAAGACGGCAGCTGCAAAAAATGCGCCGGTATTCACCGGGCTGCATGCTTTTGATGATGGCCGAGTGGAGCGACAGCAATTCACTGTCCTGATAAATGCCAAGTTGCAGGTAGGCTTCCGAAAAACCATCGAACGTTGCGACCTCGGCGCAAAGGTCCACAATATCATTTTTATGACGGCTGATGTCCCTGAGCGGCCCTCTGAAAATCGGACTGAACTGCAACCCGCTGTCCATACAATACACCTGGGACTGCAGGTCCACTCCTGTAAACCAGGTTCTGGCAGTGCGGAAGTTCTCCCAGCCTGTACTGTTCGAATCGAAATCGGCATATGAAGAAAAATAATAATCTGCGCGGGCCCCGGCGCTGTCTTTTGAAAACACGTAAACATCGCCTTCGTTAAAGTATGTGTGGCTCAGAACAAAGGGATATTGCGAATGGATCATGGCATAGTCCTCCCAGGCCGAATTCGAAATGCAACCGTAAACAAAATACCTGGATTTGCAGCTGTCAAGTATGCTTTCCAGGACAGGGGGATCAAAAATATCATGAATATAATTCACTGTGAACCGCTCCATACCTGGCTTTTCAAGATAATAATCAGTAAAACGCCGGTGTGAATCGATGAGGATAAAGCAGTTTGAACGCCCAAGTTTCTCTGCATCATTCTTTGATTCAACGAGGATCTCCCTGTACTGGGACTTATAAAAAATGCTGTAATGCCTGCGTTCCATAATGAGGGAAGGGATTACCACCAGGGCGGTGAGCGCCACAAGTATGCATTTTTGCCAGGTTTTGCCTGCATCAGCGTAAAAGAACATCAGCAGTAAGAGGAAAGGAAAAGAAAACAGCAATACCGAATACTGGAGTACCGGGTTTATATAAAAGGAATAAAGGAAACCAGCAAGCAGGGGGACAAAAAACCATATAAAAGAAACAAGCACCATACGGTCATTACGGGGCCTTGCTTTAGGTCTCCAAACAAGTGCAAGGATCACCAGCAAGACGAGCAATGCAAGTATATACCATGAAAACTGGAAGGCATAGGCCAGGTAATCGAAAATGAAATCGGGGCGCGGCCGGCTCAGCCATCCTCCTATTCCGCCCTGTTTCAGCTGGCTGAAGAAGATGGTAAGGTGAGGGCTGTATAGAAGAAATATCGCGACCCACGACAGTATGAACGCTTTGCGGTTGTTGCGATTGATAATGAAAACGCCCGTCAATCCGGCCACGCCGACAAAAAGCAAAGAAAAATGATGGTTGTATGCACAAAGGGCCGAAGATAAAATATACCCGGCAAGGTTCAGGTAAAATCGTTTGCCGGGCGACAGCATGAGGTTTGTCCAGAACCACACCATCAGCAGGACCAGGAAAAGGCCGCTGGCATAGGGCCTTGCGATCTGGCCGTACATTACGGGATACTGAAGGAAAGCCAGGAAGGACGAGGCAATAAGTCCGGCCGTTGAACTGAACCATTTCCGGCCTATGGCATACAGCAGGTATACAGAAGCAAGGCTGAAAAGGGTGAATGGCAGCTTCACCAGGGGTTCGGAGATCCCGAACAGTTTCACCCAGTAATAAAGGAACACCTGGACCCCCGCGGGATGGGTGTCAACAAGCACTCCCTTGCTGATGAGGTCATGAAAACTATTAAACTGGGTGCGGAAAACGGCGCTGAACTCGTCGTGGGTGAAAGGGATGTCACCATAGTTGTAAAACCTGAGAACCGCGCCGATGATAAGTATCAGGCAGATCAGCAGGCTGTCGGTGCCGGTACTTTTGAGAGCCTTCATTTCTAAAGCCAAACATACGAAATTCCTGTTTAATCCTAACCTGTCTATTCCAAGCCTGCGGAGCGGAGCCGGGTCGAGGGTCTGGTGTCAATCCCCTTTAACCGATGCGGCTTATCCTTTTAAGGGCATCATGATCGGCGAGCAGCAGCTCTTTGTCGCTGAAGCGGATGATGCCTTCATGCTCGAATGATCTTAATATTTTTATAGCGCTGTCGCGCGACATGGCCGACAGATCGGCCAGGTCCTGCTTGGTCAGGAGCATGGGAAAATGATCCGACCTGAATATGTCCTCGAACAGGTAAAGCAGCGAATCGGCCATCCTTCCCGGCATTTGTTTCTGGGTAAGGCAGATGAGGCGGTTGTAAACATTAAGGGTATTGCGGCTGAAGTCTTTCATGAACTCCTCTGCGAATCCGTGATTCCGGCGGAACAGCTCTTTGATAGTGTTCAGGTCTATGAAACAAACCGAGGATTCCATCAATGCGACTACCGTATAATGATGCATCTGGTCGAGGTAAATGCCGGGCCCTCCTATGAACTGGGTGGGCCTCACTATGCGAAGGATGGAATTCCTGCTCTCTATCCCTTCAAGGTACAGTTTGGCCATCCCCGAATTCAGCGACAACACATGGGTCATCTGGGTGCCCTGTTTGCGGATAGTCTCTCCCTGCTTGAAAACCACATTCAGCCTGTTGTTATCAACCAGTTCGAGCTCTTCATGATTCAAATAACCGAAGAGGTCCGATTTGCATGAACAGTTTACACAGCTTCTCGTTGATCTTTCGAGATATTCTAACATGTGGCAAAGTTAATAAATATTGATATATGTCAATCGTTTTGTGGCTACATAGCCTGTTTAAGGAGGGAAAAAAACTGAAATTATTCAATTACATATCGTAACTTCACCATGTAATGTAATCGAATGTACTTTTAGCTTTGCATACCAATTCAAATCCCTGAAAATTTTCACAGGATTTCTGGTTTTTAATTCAAAATTCAAGTTCAATCAGGCAACAATAAATTTCTGCAAAGAATGGATAAAAAGGACAACAACTCTTCCAGGAGAAAATTTTTGAGACTCGGCCTTGCAGCAGGCGCCACAGCCCTGATAGGGGGAGGCGGAAAAGTTTTATCTGCGGTTTCAAACCCTGAACCAGCCTCAAAGGAAACAGGGGAAAAAGTGAAACTTTTATCTCCCGACGGCACTCTTGTCGAGGTCGATAAAGGTCATTGCCACTCCTGTCCGGCAACAGGAAAGGAAGCCCGCCAGGGGATTCCCAACAAGAAAATGGTGATGGTGGTTGACCTTGCACGCTGCCGCAATGCCAGGAAATGCCTTGATGGCTGCCAGAGCATGCATCATCTTCCCCAGGACATCCAATGGATCAAATTCTTTCTTCTCAGGGACAGCAAAGACACTTCCCCCTACTGGTTCCCCAAGCCCTGTTTCCAGTGCAATAATCCTCCATGCGTCAAGGTTTGCCCGGTTGGCGCCACTTTCAAGCGCACCGACGGGATTGTGCTGATCGACAATGACCGCTGCATAGGATGCAAGT
>JBAXBP010000253.1:0-4640 GCA_037141915.1 Bacteroidota bacterium
GTCAGCATGTCGACCGTCTGAAAATCGAGCCTTTCCTCAGCTTTCGCCTGCAATGCCATCCAGATACAAAATATAATAAAAACTGCATGGATCTTTATCGTCATCTTTCAGAAACAAGTTTAACTGCTGTGGTTATTCCATATTCTTTGATGACAAAACTTTCCAATCCCTGCGGGCCGGCGAACATTTCGCATTCTGTTCGTCTCACCTCGCGGCCTGCGATGCTTGCGCTGCTGACCGATCTGAGGCAGATCCCGGTCTGCATCAGTTCATCTTCCATCCCCAGGTAATGCAGGCTGAATTCCGACCTGGTGAACATGAAAAACGGGGCTGCAAAATCCTGCAGCAGGTTGATCAGCCTGTTGCTGAAAGTGTAAACAGGATATACGTCAGTGACGAGGAGGCCGGGATAAAATCCCATCATGACCTTATAAGCCCCCAGGTAAAACCTGAAAAGCAGGGAAGAACGGTCGCCTTCGAAATGGGTGAAATAATGGATATCGCCGTCGTTGCGGAACCAGGCGCGCGACCCGGTTTTTGAACAATAAATACAGCTGGTGTTGACCGGGCTGATCTCCACTTCCCAGTCCAGGCTGTATTCATTGCTGCTTCCCTGGTTCACCACCAGCAGGAACTTCTGTCCGGGTATGAAATGAAATGCTTTCTCAAGGGCATGATTCCTGCTGACGTTCGAAACAAGCTCCCCTTCGGCCGGGTTTTCCCAGGAACGGAGTTCAAAAATCCCGTCTTTATGCCTGATGTAATGGCTCAGGGGGTAATCAAGGGTTTTAGAACCTATATAGGGCGTGGCCTGCAGCTGGAAATGGATATGCGGGACCGGCGAACGGCCAGAATTACCGCAGCTTGCGAGGACCTGTCCTTTTTTGACGTTATCACCTTTGGCAACCCTGAAACTTCCTTTTTTCAGATGGGAGAGTTTTGAATACAGCTGATCGGCATGGCGGATGATAATGGTGTTGCCCCAGTTGTGCTCCAGATCCATTCTACCGATCTCGTTTTCTTCGACCTCGTCAACGATCTCCTCCACATAACCATCGGCAGCTGCAATTACCGGTTTATTATAACCCAGGTAGTCTTCTTTTGCATTGCCATTGCCGGTATAGGTTTGGCCTTTCTCATCGGCAACCTCGAAATCCCAGGCATGTTTCCAGTCGCCCTGGTGGGTGAGTTTGCCTTCATGCCCCTGGCTCACTCTCCAGTCGCCCCAGAACGGCAGGATAAACGGAAAATACCAGGCCTTGCCGAAACGTGCATGGTAATTCAGATGCGAATACAGGTTGATCTCGGGAGAATATTGCTGGTAGCTTACCAGCTCAGGTTTATCGAAGAAACGTTCACGGAACTTCAGTGAATAGAGGAATAACAATACGATCACGTTGAACGGCAGGGAATATACCGAAAGCTGGAACATTGAAAAGATGACCTGGGTGCTCGTTAGTATGATTGAGATGAGTGGAGTCAGCAGGATCACCCAGAGGAAGGACCATCGTGAAGGGATGATGAAAAATCCCCCGATCGCAATGGATGTGAGAATGAAGTTAAACCCGATATAGCTGTAACTTAATTCGTGGATGTTAGCCCCTATGAAGGTGTAGTAGGCGTAGGCTGAGAAAAAACCCAGGAGTGAGAGTATGAATGCAATGCGTGAATAGATGAGAAGCCCTATGGCTACCAGGATACCTGCGAACAGGTGGTACTGGAAAAAGATCGCCCCCAGGGAAGTGAAGTAAAGCCTTACAGGATCTGGGATCCCGAGGTTTGTAAGCCAGTTGTATGAATGGACCATATGCCGGCCCCCGATAAGAAACATCTCATTGGTCATGAAGATACCCCTCTCGCTTATATGCAGGGCAGTGAACTGTCTTGCGGCAAGACTTACACCCCAGGTCCCGAGAAGGAAGGAAAGGCTGAGAAAAGGCAGTCCGTATTTTCCTACCACACCCTCGACCATGAGAGTTATTAAAAGAGTCAAGAGGGAAGCAAACACCAGTATGATGAAAAACTGAAGTCCGGGCTGGTAATACACACCGAGCCCCAGCCCTACCAGCAGGCTGTTAAAACCGTAATATCCTTTTTTGATATTCGCCCTGTTGAACCCTATGAGGTAGGCCAGGATATTTGAGACCATCACCGCAATGATCCCGCTTAGGCCGGCCCATACATCAAAAAAAGTAACCACGATAAGTATGAGCGCGAAGATCCTGCTATTTGAAAAAAAGATCTGCGTGTAGCTGTTGATAACACTTGACAGGAAAGAAGGAAATACGGATCTCAGTTTATGCACATCATGGGTTGTTACAGAACATCAAAGCTATAAATTTAATTTTTTAAGGTGAGCCGGCACTTTCTCCATGCTGTTCATATTGTCGATAGTTTCGCGAAGGCGGATCACATGCGGTTTTTCATCCATGTCGATGAGAATTACATTGGGCCTCAGGGCTATAAACTGCATCCACTGGGTCATGTTGTATGCCCCCACATGATGTATCACCACATGATCATCCTTGTTGAGAAGAGGCAGGTTCACACTTTCGCGGATCACATCGATATTCATACACAGAGGTCCGTAAAGGCAGGTATCTTCCGAATAATGGGTGAAGGCCTGGGCCGGGGTGATCTTGTGATCGTACCAGAATGAGGTGAATAGTATATTGACCCCGATATCAAGAATGGTGTTGCGGCGGCCGGTGCTGGAGCGTTTGTTCGAGATGACCGAACCAAGAAGGTAGCCGGCTTCATCGATAAGTGCGCGGCCGGTTTCAAGAATAAGTAAAGGAAGTTTCTCCTGCTGGAAATTGCTGTTGAGGAGTGCCGAGGAGATGGCTTCTGCAAAGTCGTCGAAGCTGGGGTTGGTGTCCGAGCCCGGCAGGTAAGCCCCTTTCAGGGTGTTTTTAGAAGCAAAGCCTCCCCCAAGGTCAATGTATTTGATCTCGTGTTTGTATTTTTTCTCGATTGAAAGTGCCAGCTCGGCAAGTTTTGTCGCAGCAATACCATACGCAGAAGGCGCAAGCATGAACGTACCTATATGGCAATGCAAACCTACAAGTTCCATTGTCTCCGAGTGCATGATCTTGTTAATGGCATCCCACGCCTGCCCGTTCTCGTAATTGAACCCGAAGCGGTCCCATATAGGATATACACCGGTATCCATATTTACCCTTATGGCTACCCTGGGACGAGCTTTAAGCTTTTCGGCCAGTTCCGAGATGGTATAAAGTTCATCTAGATGATCTATGTGGATGAGGGAGTCGTTCTTTATGGCTTTGGTGAGATCCTCCTCGCTTTTTTCAGGACCGTTGAAAATGATCTTCTTGCCGTCTACCCCAAGGCTGATAGCCTTATCGTATTCAAAACCCGAAACAACTTCGGCCCAGGATCCTTCCTGGTGAAAGATGCTGCAGATCGAATTCAGGTAGTTGGTCTTGTATGACCATGCGAACTGCACCCTGGGATACCTCGTCCTGAAAGCCTTTTTTGCTTTCTGTATGGTCTTGCGGATGGTCTTTTCGGAGATCACAAACAAGGGTGACCCGTATTCTTTCATGAGCTTCTCAACGGAGTTTCCGTCGATATGTGTCATTGGCTGGTATTCAGTCCTTGTTCCGAATTTGTTCGGCATCCCGGTTTCCAGTTTCTTGATTACCGGGCGTTCATATCTTTGTTTACTCATATGTTTTGTTTATTTTCCAAGGTTGTTTTTTTCGTGACTCGTGAATCGTGAACCGTGAATGATTATCCGTAACCTTGAATGTTCACGATTCACGGTTCATAATTCCCCATATATGCTTATCTGCTCAAATTCCTCCCGGTCAACAATCATGTCCCAGGAATAACGGACAAACATCTTGCCGACTGAATATTCAGTAAACGGTTTGACCGTTTGACCCATGGCCAGGTTGACAAGGGCTTCGGGGATGTTCTGCCCCACTCCTACCGCAAGGTAGATCCAGGCCGGCAGCCGTGGATTGATCTCGAGAAGGTAGAGATCCCCGTCCTTGTTCTTCATCAGTTCAAGTTCAAACCCTCCCCTCCATTTCGTATTCCTGAGGAATTTGCGGGTCATTTCAAGCATCTTCTCATCGGCAATGCTGATGCCTCCCCAGGCCTTGCCCTTGTCGGTTATATACTGCTTGCGCATAGGCACCGCGGCAATAGTCTTCCCCTTGCCGTCGCCCAGCCCTGTCACATTGAATTCTGTGCCGTGTATAAACTCCTGTATTATGATAGGCAGCCCCCATTTGGCACTGATCTTGTTGAAATAGGTCTTCACCTGCTCTATGCTGTATGCGATGGAAGCATCATAGAATTTTCCTTTCACAATCATAGGGAAGGAAAATTCCGCAAGAAGGCTGTGCACCGTGTTCAGGTCATAGAGCACCTTGCTCTTTGGAACCTTGATCCCGTATTTTTTACCGAATTCATTCAGGTTGACTTTATGCCTCTCCTCGAACTGGTACAGGGTGGGCAGGAACATATGGATGCCCATAGCTTTCAGCTTTGGCTCAAGTTTGATGAAAGGATAAAGTTCCGCATCAAAATTAGGGATGATCACATCCAGCTTCTCCTTTTCCTGGATATATTCAAGCCTTTCGAGCAGAGTGTCGGTCCCGGCCGTTGGA
>JBAXBP010000254.1:0-4638 GCA_037141915.1 Bacteroidota bacterium
CATTGGGCAAGGCATCGCGCATGTACTTGGCAAAACCATAGGCAATGCGCTTGCCTATCACCTCCTTGGTAACAGCATCCTTTTCATCCAGCAGCTTGGCATCAAAACCATACTGGGTACGATGCGCCTCATCGGCAATTACCACTATATTCCTTCGTTCAGATAGCTTTTCATATTCAATCAGGCCATCCGGAGGAAGAAATTTCTGAATCGTAGTAAATACTATACCTCCACTGGCAACTTTCAGCAACTCCTTGAGATGCTCCCTGCTTTCGGCCTGCACCGGTTCCTGTCGCAGCAATTGCTTAGCTGCGGCAAACGTGCCAAATAACTGATCATCCAAATCATTCCTGTCGGTGAGCACTACCACAGTAGGGTTGTTCATTTCAGGAGCGACAATCAATTTCCCGGCATAAAAGACCATGCTCAGACTTTTCCCCGAACCCTGAGTATGCCAGACAACTCCACCCCTTTTATCCCCGTTGATTCCGGAAGCCTGGAATGAGGAGAGTACCGCTTTATTCACCGCATAGTACTGATGATAAGCCGCAAGTTTCTTTTCAGTAACAATTAGAGTAATACCGGTTTTTGGATCTTCCTTTTTCGTTTTCTCAAAAACAATGAAATTCCTTAACAGATCAAGAAAAGTAGCCGTATTCAACATTCCGTTCAGCAAGGTTTCCAGCTGAGGTTTAAACCTGGAAGCTTCCTTACGGCCATCGGCAGTTTTCCAGTTCATGAAACGGCTGAAACCGGCAGTAAGACTTCCAGCCTTACATTCCATGCCATCGGAAATCACACAAATGGCATTATAGGTGAACAGAGAAGGAATTGTAGCTTTATACGTCTGGATCTGGTCAAACGCCTTGCGAATCGTGGCTTGTTCATCGGAAGCATTCTTAAGTTCAATCACGACCAATGGAATACCATTCACAAAAAGTAAGACATCGGGCCTCTTGTTCTGGTTATTTTCGACGATTGTATACTGATTGACCGCAAGAAATTCATTGTTGCCAGGGTTAGTGAAATCAACCAGAGCCACTTCATGACTGCGTTCATATCCATCCTGCTGATACGGGATTCTGACCTTTTCGACCAGGAATTGATGGAAAATTTCATTATTGTGAAGCAATTCGGGAGAATAGATGCGCAAAACTTTCTGGATTGCCTCTTCTCTGAAGGATTCCGGAATATGTGGATTTATTCGAGCTAACGCAGATCTGAGACGACCAACCAAAATCACCTGTTCATAGGATTCTCGCTCCTGGTGATCAGAACCCGGTGCAATAGACAAGCCGTGGATATATTCCCATCCCAACTGTTGCAGTTGCTCGATGGTAAAGGCTTCTATTTTATCCTCGGTAATAGGTTTCATATTTTATTTGAAGAAAATCCAAATAATACTTTTATCTGTGTGCGCTCAATTCATTTGTTTTGGTAATGGCTTAGAAATTTTTTACGAACTTGTTCTTGTATTTTCTTCATAAGTTTAATTGTTGATGCAGGAAGATTTTTAACTTCCAACTATTTCATTCGCATATAATGTTCTAGGACTCTCGTTCATATTTTATAAGTCAAAATCGTAATAGACATTTTCAAATGTTTTATCAATCATTTTTGATAAATTAAATGAAACAAATGAAAGCTTATTTTTTAAGTCAAATATTGTTTTAAGATATTTTGAATATTCATCTTGTAAAGGTCTTAGTGGCAATAAAATAAGTTCGCCTGAAATGAATTCATCCATTTGGAAATTCTTGATTCCGCTTGGTTGGTTTTCATATCTTGTTGTTAAGCCCTCCGCATAACATTGATTCCAAAAGAAGAAAAACCAAAATGGATTTACTTTTTCGGTATTTACTCGAATTACTCTGCAAAAATTTGAGCAAATCATTGGCATTCCAAAATATGCCATTAGTTCCTTAGTGATAATGGCACTTCTTCCAGTGGGTTGGTCTTTACTACCACCAGAAAGTTCTATAATAATATCGTTTTCCTGTAATTGTATTTCTTTGACTTTCTCTATATTTATGTAACGTGTTGGAGTTTTTTTAAGATTAAATAATGGAATGTTTGGAAGGTCAGTCCCTCTAATTACTTTAACCGCAATATTGTCCTTTTTAGGTTCATCATTCCCCCAACTTCCATTGATTGTTGTTTCGATGACCTCTGAAACCTCAATATTTTCCCATTTTGATTTATCAAATTGTTTATCAAAGGTTTTTAAGAAATCCGTTTTAAAAACAGAATTATTGATATTAATTGAACCTATTTGTTGACTGATTTTACTACTGTACTCAATTGAGTTTGTCAGAAATCCATTTATGTCTTCTTTGAAAGGCTTATCCCTATGTTTCTTGATTCTTTCAATGTATCTATTAGGTGCGATAATGAATGATTTCGATTCAATTTCTTCATAGGAAACTGATTTACAAAAACCTGGGATATCGGAATATTTTCCTTTGTTGATTTGCCAATTATGATAAGTGTCGGATATAAAGGAAATATCAGTAGTGCCTAATTCTCTTAATGTGCTTTCCATCATAGTACCTAAATTATAGGCATCAATCATCAAAAACTCAGATTTTTTTTCTTTAGGCGTGTTCTTTAAAAACCATAGATGAACAGGTAATGTAGTGTTAGAAAACAATTGTGTTGGCAACCCAACTATGCAATCAACAAGGCCCGCTTCTATAATTTTTTTTCTTATCAGACTTTCCGTTTGTCCTTTGTTACTTGCCGCACCACAATGCATCACAAATGCTGCTTTTCCAGATTGTGCTAAATGATAGATGAAATGTTGAATCCAGGCAAAATTTGCATTTCCAGTTGGGGGCACACCAAAAATCCAGCGTCCATCTTGCTTTAATAGTTCTCCACTCCATTCACTATCGTTGAATGGAGGATTTGCCAGCACGTAATCCGCCTTCAAATCCTTATGTGCATCATTAAGAAAGCTACCTTCGTTGTTCCATTTTACATTACTGCTATCAATACCACGGATAGCAAGGTTCATCTTTGCAAGACGCCAGGTAGTCTGATTGCTTTCCTGTCCGTAAATAGAAATATAATCGGTTGGATTCAAAGAGAGTTTATTTCCGTTCTTCTTTTTATAATGATCCTGGTGATGTTTGATAAACTTTTCACTCTGAACGAACATACCCCCGCTCCCGCAGCAGGGATCGAACACCCTGCCTTCATATGGTTCGAGCATTTCGACCAGAAGCTTCACCACACAGGAAGGCGTATAGAATTGTCCGCCCTTTTTGCCTTCGGCCATTGCAAACTCCCCAAGGAAATATTCATATACACGACCAAGAACATCCTTGCTTTGGGCTTCCTTTGTTCCCAGGGTTGCAGAACCAACTAGATTAATCAAACCACCGAGGCTAGCCTTGTCCAGTTTCTCCTGGGCGAATACCTTTGGTAAAACTCCGCGTAGTGACGAATTGTCTTTTTCGATGGCATCCATTGCATCATCGACATCTTTGCCGATGGTAGGCAAAGCAGCCCTGCCCTGAATCCAATGCCAGCGTGAAGATGGAGGGACATAGAAAATCTTCTCGGCTGTGTATTCATTTTTGTCTTCCGGATCGGCGCCTTCACTTTTCTGTGAAACTAACTTCTGATACATCTCCTCAAACGCATCGGAGATATATTTAAGAAAGATCAAACCCATCACGACATGCTTGTATTCGGCAGCATCCATGTTTTTACGGAGTTTGTCAGCAGTTTTCCAGAGTTTTTTTTCAAGGGGTTCGTCAGGGGCAGTCTTAGTCTTAGCCATTTGTACGGTTTAGTGTTCAAATATAGCTAATAATGATTTAATCAAGAAAAATAAGCCATGTATGCAAGTTCTTGAATATCTGCAAACAATCAATCTAGAGTTATGTTGATGTATTATCTTCCCTACCTTCCCTGAGTATGGGAACTACCTAATTTACTGGAATTAAGAAAGAGAGGGATAGTATAGAGAAGTTTCCTGCAGGGAAGATCATCCAGGAAATGGCAGGAGTCATAAATTAATAATCAGGGAAGATAGAAAATAAGAAAAAGACCTTCCCTAACTTTCCCTCCCTTTGGAAAGCCTTAATAACAAAGGGTTTTAATAGATTAGGGAAGGTAGGGAAGATATATTGTGAAAAAGTTAAGGATGAAGTAGGGAGGACTATATTTCAGTTACCGCCCAGAGGCAGAGGCCATTTGATTTACGCTTTTCGAAGCCGAACTTTTTTAGGGCTTTGCCCAGGCGAATTATAGAGCCAGGATTTATTGAGATTACGCTTTTTGCCCGTTCGGAGATACGGGCCAGGATATTGGCGGCGGTGAGGAAGCGGGTGGCTTCGTGGAGTGGAATTTTTTGAAAGTAGGTAAGGAGTAATTCTTCTTCGGCGGTATTAATCTGGAATTGTTCATTGGATTGGGTGATAGCAGTGATTTCCTCCCTATCGAAATAATATCTGAATCCTTGCTTGAATAGCGTGTATGCCTGAGAATATACAAGTTTCAAATCCAGATTATGCTGATAATTTATGATTGTAGCTTCAAAACAAAGAAACCGGCGGGAGCCGGTTGTGTCTGTCAGGAATTGGCTGGAATTGACGGATCCCATGAATGAGGCCCGGCGGGTGAGGGCTT
>JBAXBP010000255.1:0-4605 GCA_037141915.1 Bacteroidota bacterium
GATTGTGGCGACAATGTGATCATCATCAACGCTGAAAAAGTGTTGTTAACCGGAAAAAAGATGGATGACAAGAATTATGTTCGTCATACAGGATACCCGGGCGGACAGAGGATCAGGAATCCGCGTGAGCTTTTCGAGAAGAAACCTACAGAAGTCGTTGAGAAAGCTGTAAAAGGAATGCTTCCGAAGAACCGCCTGGGTGCCGCTCTTTTCCGTAACCTATACGTATATGCAGGAACCGAACATCAGCATCAGGCCCAGCAACCAAAACAGATTCAATTAACCTCAATCAAGTAATATGGAAATCATCAACACAATCGGCCGGAGGAAGACTGCTGTTGCAAGAATCTACGTCAAAGAAGGCCAGGGAAAAATCACCGTCAACGACAGGGATTACAAGGAATATTTTCCTACCCCTATATTGCAGTTCAAGGTTGTTGAGCCTTTTGAAGTCACCAGCACCATGGGTCAGTATGATATCAAGGTCAACCTTGACGGAGGTGGAGTAAGAGGTCAGGCAGAAGCTCTTGCCCATGCACTTTCAAGGGCATTAGTCAAGATCAATGCAGAATACAAACCTTTGCTTAAAGCCAAAGGCTTTATGACCCGTGACCCGAGGATGGTTGAACGTAAGAAATTCGGCCAGAAGAAAGCCCGTAAAAGATTCCAGTTCAGTAAACGTTAATATTTTAAGAATTTTCATTCAAACGATATGTCCAGAACAAATTTTGATTCATTATTGGAAGCCGGTGTGCATTTCGGCCACCTGAGAAGAAAGTGGAATCCTGCCATGGCCCCTTACATATTTATGGAAAGGAATGGCATTCATATCATTGACCTTTACAAGACCATTGCCAAGATCGATGAGGCTGCTGCAGCACTCAAGCAAATTGCCAAATCGGGTAAACGTATCCTTTTTGTCGCCACCAAGAAACAGGCAAAAGAGATCGTAGCCGAGCAGGTAAAAAGGGTTAATATGCCTTATGTTACCGAGCGCTGGCCCGGTGGTATGCTTACCAACTTTGCTACCATCCGTAAGGCTGTCCGCAAGATGGTTTCCATTGATAAACTGATGACAAGCCCTTCTTATAACAACCTTTCAAAGAAGGAGCGTCTGACAATATCCCGCGAACGTGCAAAACTCGAGAAGAACCTCGGTTCAATCGCCGACCTTAACCGTCTGCCCGCCGCTATTTTTATTGTTGATATCCTGAAAGAACATATCTCCCTGGCAGAAGCAAAGAAGCTTAACATTCCAACTTTTGCTATTGTTGATACCAATTCGGATCCCCGGAAAGTTGATTTCCCTGTCCCGGCTAACGACGACGCTTCGAAGTCGATCAGCATCATCATAGAAACTATGGTCAATGCTATTGAAGAAGGTCTTGTCGAACGTAAACTTGACCGAGACAAGAAAGCTGCCGATGAAGATAAAGGTGAGCAGGACGAGGATTTTGAAGACAGGATGAGGGATGATGAGATCGAGGAAGAAGTTGCCGGTATCAAGCTGGCCATCAAGGACCCCGATGCTAAACTCACAAAAATGAAGACGGTTGAAGTTGAATCCGAAGAGAAAAAGACACAGAGGAAGAGGATCAACAAGCCGGTCGGCAGGACTAAAAAATAAGTATTAATACAGTTAATCGTAGTACAAAATGAATATAACCGCAGCGGATGTAAACAAACTTCGCCAGATGACCGGCGCAGGTATGATGGATTGCAAAAAAGCTCTGCAGGAATCTGAAGGTGATTTTGATAAAGCCATCGACAACCTCAGGAAAAAAGGTCAGAAAATTGCCGGCAAGCGTGCCGACAGGGATGCCAATGAAGGATTTGTTGTTGCTAAAACTTCCGATGACAAAACCTATGCAGCGGTAGTGATGGTGAACTGCGAAACGGATTTTGTAGGTAAGACGCCTGAATTTCAGCAATTTGCAAAGGATGTCCTTGAGGCAGGAATGAAAGCTAAAGCTCATTCAGCAGCCGAACTTCTGCCCCTTGCAATCGGCGGCTCAACAGTTGATGCCCGCATGAATGACATGCTGGGAAAAACAGGCGAGAAGATGCAGATCGCACATTGGGAATTTATTGAAGCTCCGGTGGTTGTTGCATACAATCACCATGGCAACCGCCTTGCAACCATTCTCGGAATGAGTCCTAAGGACGGAAATAACGTTGAAGAGGTCGCATACGAACTGTCAAAACAGGTTGCAGCTATGAATCCTGTCGCAGTTGACAAAGGTGATGTATCCCAGGCTATTATCGACCGCGAACTTGAGATTGGCAAGGAACAGGCACGCCAGGAAGGCAAGCCCGAAGATATGCTCGAAAAGATCGCTGCCGGTAAACTGAACAAGTTTTATAAAGACAGCACTCTGCTGAACCAGGAATACATCAAAGACAGTAAAAAAACCTGTGCACAGTATATTGCAGAGAATGACAAGAACCTGAAAGTAACGGGGTTCAAGAGGCTTCAGTTAGGCGCGTAAATTTTGGTTTATTAATAAATCCGGGATTATCTTTATTACAGGATAATCCCGTTTTTTTTCAATGCCACAAAAGGAATCAGTAAAAACAATGTTCAATGAGATTGCAGGAAGTTATGACTTCCTCAATCACTTTCTTTCTTTCGGGATTGACCATCTCTGGAGAAAACGCCTTGTAACTGAGATCCTGAAGTCAAAACCCTCGCATGTTCTTGATCTTGCCACCGGTACGGCCGATTTAGCCATTGCACTTCACCGCAGGGGAAGGGTCCGGATTACAGGGGCGGATATCTCGGAGAAAATGATGGAAGTCGGCAGGAATAAGATTGCCAAAGAGGGGATGTCCGGTGCAATAGAGCTGGTATACGGAGATGCAGAGAACCTGAAGTTTGCCGATCATTCCTTTGATGCAGCAATGATAGCATTCGGGGTCAGGAATTTTGAAGACCTTGAGAAAGGAATTTCAGAGATGAAACGGGTCCTGAAAAAAGGAGGCAGTGTGATGATCCTTGAATTCTCACATCCTGAATCATTCCCGATAAAACAATTCTACCGTTTTTATTCACGTTATATCATCCCCATGATGGGGAAAATCATCTCATCCCATCCTACTGCTTACCGTTACCTGCCTGAAACTGTCGCCAAGTTCCCGTCGGGCAAAACATTTCTGAATGTCATGATGAAAAATGGATTTGAAAACTGCAGTCAGATCAGCCTCTCGGGAGGCATTGCCTCCATCTACACGGGCAAAAGGCCTTAATTTTAAAGGGATTTTCAGTCTCATGCGGGCTTTTCGGGCAAAATAAACCGCAAAAAACATCGTTAGTTAATGTTTAAGGTTATTACTATTTGAAAGACAGAAGATTTTTCCTTTTTGCCTTTATCATTATTGCCCTCTTTTGCAGTCTTCCTGCTAAAAGCCAGAGGAGCATGGTTATCAACATGCCGAGATATGATGATGACTTGTTTCATTTCGGCTTTGTCCTTGGCGGCAATATGAGCTATCTTACTGTTCGCCCCGTTGCCGATATGCAACATATAGTTTGGGATTCAACTTACATCCCCGACATTTTGCCCCTGCCGCTTGGCGCCAGGGTCCTGAGCATTGAATCACGCCCCGCCCCGGGTTTTACGATCAGTATTGTCAGCGATATGAGGCTGGGAAACCTGTTCAACATCAGGTTTGTACCCTCACTGAGTTTCGGAGACAGGGACCTTCTTTACACTGTGCAGGTTTACACCAGGACCGATACAACCATAATGAGCATAACCAAGAAGATTCCATCCACATACATTAACCTTCCCCTTGAAATAAAATATAAAGCATTAAGGTATGACAATTTCAGGCCCTATCTACTGGCAGGGGTGCAGTATACTCTTGACCTGGCCTCCCAGGCGAAAAAACGCGAACAGCATAATTCCGATCAGAAGATCGTTAAATTTAACCAGAACGATATTTACATCGAAGCCGGGGTAGGTTTTGATTTCTATAATGAATGGTTCAAACTTGGCGTCGAACTGAAAATGATGTACGGTATTATGGACGTCCTCAAACGTGAACATAACATTTATACTGATCCCATTGCCAAACTGAACTCCAAAATTTTCCAGCTCAGCTTCACCTTTGAATAAGCCTTTCGGCGGTTTTCGTATCTTTGCATTCAAATCAAGTCATCATGGATCGAATCGCAGTTTTTCCTGGTTCATTTGACCCGGTCACAAAGGGGCATGAATCCATTATTCGGCGTTCATTAACCCTTTTTGACAAACTCATCATTGCGGTTGGAGAAAATACAGGAAAACAATCATATTTTACACTGGATCAGAGGATTGGATGGCTTCATGAATTGTTTGAGAAAGAGAACAAAATTGAGATCGGATTTTACAGCGGCCTCACAGTCGACTTCTGCAGGGCAAAAGATGCCAGGTTTATCCTCAGAGGACTTCGTACCAGTGCAGATTTTGAATTTGAACGAGGGATTGGCCAGATGAACAAACTGATGGTCCCTGATCTTGAGACGGTATTCCTGCTGTGCGAACCGGAATATGCCTCTCTCAGTTCCTCCATTGTAAGGGATATCCTCAGGCATGGGGGAGATGCAGGGATGTTTATACCAGA
>JBAXBP010000256.1:0-4595 GCA_037141915.1 Bacteroidota bacterium
CTTCAGGACGGATCAGTGAACCACCCCACTCGAGGCCTTTGCCTGTGAGAACGCCCACGAATTCATTGCGGAGACGTTTGTACTGTCCAAACATGAAACCGATTTCACGTCCGCCTACGCCAATGTCGCCTGCGGGAACATCAGTATCAGCACCGATGTGACGCTGCAGTTCGGTCATGAAGCTCTGGCAGAAACGCATTACTTCAGCATCGCTCTTTCCTTTAGGATCGAAATCGCTGCCACCTTTACCACCGCCCATGGGAAGAGTGGTGAGTGAATTCTTCAATACCTGCTCGAAAGCCAGGAATTTGAGAATGCCAAGGTTTACAGTCGGGTGGAAACGCAGACCGCCTTTGTAAGGACCGATAGCGCTGTTCATCTCGATACGATATCCTTTGTTGATCTGGATTTCGCCTTTATCATCCGTCCATGGAACGCGGAATAAAATGGTGCGTTCTGGTTCACACATCCGTTCAAGGATCTTCGCTGCTTTGTATTTAGGATTCTCTTCGACGAACGGGATCAGCGATTCGACAACTTCCATTACTGCCTGGTGAAATTCTTTTTCATTTGGATTCCTGGCGATCAATTTTGCCATGAATTCATCAACGAGCTTCTTTGACATGGTACTTTTTTTTAGTTAATGTATGAATGTTAATAGTTTCACAATAATGAGCAAATTTACTTACCTCATCAACCCGAAATCAGTGGTCAGAAAAATATTATTGAAGAATTTGACATAAAACAGACATTTTACTTATTGACCGTAAGGGAAACACGTACCGCTGGTAAGGATATTCCGTAATGTGCTAAAATTGCGGATTCCGCATCAGAACGGAATGAAGATTTCTATACCTTTGAAGCCTTAATCCTCTTGGTTTATGGATGATCCGGGTAACGGCAACAAGAATAATCTGTCTGAAAATATCGATCTGGACCGCCTGGTATACGACAACCGGGAGAGGCTTAAAGAGCTTGCAGCTTTGAATGCCACCACAGCCATTCTGAAAAAGAATAAACCTATACAGGAGACTTTTTACGAAATCTGTTCTATCATTCCAAAGGCCTGGCAGTACCCTGAGTATACTGCAGCCAGGATAAGGTATGATGAAACAGATGTTACCACCCAGGAGTTTTCCGAAACACAATGGTGCCTGAAACAGGTATTTGAGAGCATTGACGGGCTTACCGGCACTATAGAAATATTTTACACAAAAGAATTCCCAGCCAGCGATGAAGGTCCTTTCATGAAGGAAGAAAGGAATCTCATCCTGAACATGGCCAGCCTTATTGAAGGTTTCCTCAACGGGGTCAAAGGGCGCGAAGGCCGTTATATCACAAAGGAAAGACTGAAAGAGCTTTCGGCCATCAACCAGACCACCAACATCCTCAGGGCCGGCCGCCCTGTTGAAGAAGCGCTTCACCAGGTCTGTATGATACTTCCTTCGGCCTGGCAATTTCCCGAAAATGCCGTATGCCGCATCAGGTACGGTAAGATTGACATCACCAGCCAGAATTTCAGCGAAACAAAATGGTGCCAGCGGCAGTTGTTCGAGACTATCGACAGCCAGGTCGGATCCATTGAAGTATTCTATCTTAAAGCTTTTCCCCTCGCGTTTGAGGGGCCTTTCCTTGAAGAAGAACGTTACCTTATCATCAACCTTGCCAATCTTGTCACAGGCTACCTTAACAGCGTAAAAGGGAAGGCGATACTGCGCAAAAGCGGCTTTGCCATGGCCCAGGGCCCCAGGTCCGATTCTGAACAGGAAACCAGGGCCAGCCGCAAGCTGCTGCACACCTTCCTCAACAGGACGAACTACAACCGCGATCTATACCACGATCTCATGCCTTTTAAGGTGAGGGAGATCCTGCTGGTTGCCAACCTTTACGA
Source organism: Bacteroidota bacterium (assembly GCA_037141915.1). Lineage (GTDB taxonomy): Bacteria > Bacteroidota > Bacteroidia > Bacteroidales > FEN-979 > CAIRDP01. Next base: position 1,892 of record JBAXBP010000256.1, read on the forward strand.
TGCATACAGCATTGAAAAGGAAGGAAGGTTCTCGGAACACGTGCTGGGCGAGTTCTACCAGCTCAGCCTCTCAACCATGCCGCGTATTACCGGGGTTTCCAGCACCGAGGAAGTCATGGAGCAGCTGGGTTCGAAACACTACGACCTCGTAATAATCATGATGGGGGTTGATAAGCAATTCCCTGTTGAACTGAGCAGGAAGATCAAGGACCTTTACCAGTACATCCCCGTTTTCCTGCTGCTGAACAGCAATACCGATATCCACCTGTTTGATAATGCCCCTGAACGTTTGACGTGGGTCGACAGGGTCTTTGTATGGAACGGGGATTCGAAGATATTCTTCGCAATGATCAACTACCTTGAAGACAAGGTGAACGTTGAAAACGACACGAATATCGGCATGGTGAGGGTGATACTGCTCGTTGAAGATTCACCGAGCTATTATTCGCTGTATCTCCCGATGCTGTATAATATTGTGCTGGAGCAGACCAAGACCATTATTGAAGATGTGACTACCGATGAGCTTTACCGCATACTCCGTCTCAAGGCCAGGCCCAAGATACTTTTGGCATCCACCTACGAGGAAGCTCTTTATATCTTTCATAAGTACAAAGAATACATCCTTTGCCTGATCTCTGATGTGAAATTCAATAAAGACGGAAGGCTGAACGAAACTGCAGGTTTCTCCCTGGTAAAACAGACCAGGAAAGAGCTGAAAGAACTACCAATCATACTGCAGTCGGCCGATAACATGAACGCCCAGCAGGCATACGAACTCAAGACATCCTTCATCAATAAGAATTCAGAAACACTGCTGGCCGATTTCCGCAGTTTTATCACCCACTACCTTGGCTTCGGCAGTTTTATATACAGGGATACCGGCGGAACCCAGATTGCAGTAGCAAAATCCCTCAAGGAATTTGAAGACCTGCTGAAGACCATTCCCGAGGAATCCCTGCTTTACCATGCCCGCAAGGATCATTTTTCGTTATGGCTTATGGCCAGGGGAGAGGTCCAGGCAGCAAAGATCATCAACCCGGCCAAGGTTACCGATTTTGAGAAACCCCAGGACCTCAGGGAGTATCTCATCACCATGATACAGCATTTCCGCAACGAACAGAATGTGGGGAAGGTCATCCCCTTCGAGGAAGATGCCATTGCCGATGAGAGAAACATCCTTGCCTTATCCGAAGGCGCTCTGGGAGGGAAAGGAAGGGGACTTGCTTTTGTAAGCACCCTGATTTATAATTATGATTTTTCGCAGATCATCCCGAATATCAATATAAGGACCCCTAAAACATCCATTGTCGGAACAGCGGAGTTCGAGTACTTCCTCGACAGGAATAAGCTCAGGGAACAGGCCTTGCTCGAGAGCGACTACACTCTGCTGAGGCACAGGTTCATCCACGGAAAACTCACCGATACCCTGATCCGCAGGCTGAAATCGGTGATCAAGTCCATCAGGAATCCCCTGGCCATACGTTCTTCAGGGCTCTTCGAGGATTCCCTGAACCAGCCCTTCGCAGGGATATTCGAAACCTACCTCATCCCCAATAACCATCCCGATCCAAATGTAAGGCTTGAACAGCTTATGGATGCCATCAAGCTGGTCTATGCTTCGGTGTATTCTCCTATTGCCAAGGGGTATATTGAGGCAGTGAACTACAGGATAGAGCAGGAGAAGATGGCCGTAGTGATACAGGAGGTTGTGGGCCACCGGTATGATGATGTGTTTTACCCGCATATCAGCGGAGTTGCACATTCATACAATTATTATCCCTTTGCCCATATGAAACCCGAAGAAGGTGTAGCGGTTATTGCACTCGGACTTGGCCGTTACGTAGTGGAAGGGGAGAAAGCTTTCAGGTTCTCGCCCAAATACCCCAACCTCGAGATAAACACGCCAACGGATCAGTACAAAGGCTCGCAGCTGCATTTTTATGCCGTGGACCTTAAAAAGGAGAACGTGAACCTGCTCGAAGGGGAAGATGCCGGATTGCGGATGATGGATATCGATTTAGCCGAGGAACATGGAACCCTTAAGCATCTTGCCTCGGTTTACTCCCTTGAGAACAACCGTATCTCTCCGGGACTTAACCAGGCCGGACCCAGGGTCGTCAATTTTGCCGATATCCTCAAATACAACTTCGCCCCTCTAGCCAAGACCGTGGAAGTGGTGCTCGACGTGGTGAAGGAAGCTCTTGGAACCCCTGTTGAGATTGAATTTGCCGTTGACCTGAACAAGGATGACGAGAACAGGGCTTCATTTTACCTGCTCCAGATCAAGCCACTGATCGGCAACCTCACCGATTATCATGTGGATATGAGCAAGATCAATCCCGCCGAGATCCTGCTGTTTGCCGAAAAAGAGATGGGTAATGGCAATGTGGAGGATATCCATGATGTGATTTTTGTAGATCCGGATACTTTCGACAAGGAAAAAACCCGGGAGATGGCCGAAGAGATCAATCATATCAACCATGAGTATTTCAAGGCCGAAAAAAAGTACGTGCTGATAGGTCCCGGCAGATGGGGCACACGTGACCGATGGATAGGAATACCGGTGAACTGGCCACAGATCAGCCAGGCCAAAGTTATCGTCGAAACCAGCCTTGAAGGTTTCCCCCTCGATGCTTCTTCAGGTTCACATTTTTTTCATAATGTTACATCATTAAATGTTGGCTATTTTTCGGTTCAACAAGAA
>JBAXBP010000257.1:0-4534 GCA_037141915.1 Bacteroidota bacterium
GTATCAGTATCATTCCGTATTTACAGTATGTGGATGACTCAAGGGGTTGCCAAAGACCCGAAGCATATTCAGGCAGGTAGATGAATACCAGCTTCACATCATGTTCCCTGCAGAGCTCCCCGATTTTCCTGATATAGGCCCGCGGAAACGCCATATAGAATGCCCTTTCCAAAGCGCCCATGGTCCATTTGTGCCCGCTTCGCTTAATTTTTATTTCCTTAAGCACCGCCCCGGGGACCGTATCGGCCGACGAAGCAAATCCATGATCCTCTTTCCTGGCCGGGAACAAGGTATCAGCCGGTATAAAATTCTGCCGGGCCAGCTGGACCCTGTATCTCAGCGATACCGCATCATCGCTGAGGATATCACGGTTGAACCAGGGCCAGGCCATCCATATGTCAGGGGGATCGGCCAGGTATGGAAAGACCGGGTGGCTGTACCTGTCCTCATCTTCCCTGACCTCAAGAAAGATAATTTTCGGTTTTTTCACCCTCAGGAGGTCCTTTACCAGGATGTAATACAGGTTGTCTCCATACCTGCAATACCCCAGGTTGGCCACACTTAGCCTCAGGGAATCAAGCTCTTGTTCTATCAGTCCATCGTCGATCCCGTTGATGGTGTGCGAAGAACCTATAAATGCAACATCAATGGGTTTGGGATTGAGGAATATCCTGTCGTGAAGCCAGATAGCGTGGTAAAAACAATCTTCCTTCAGTCCGGTGAACTTTGAACGTTCATCCACAGGCATTGCCAGTATGAGGAGGAGCAGCAGCCCGATAAAAACCAGTATTTTCAGGATCAGCTTTCCCATGATCAGAACTTAAAATAGATGAATGAAACGCTGTCAAACACCCCGAAAGCCAGGACAAGCAGAACAAAGAGGTAATAGGAGAACCAGCGGACCGGCCAGGGGAATGATCCAAACCTGGTCCATAATTGCTTTTCATAAAACCAGTATTCAAGAATGCTTACCAGGGGGATGCCGATAAGAACGATTACCAGGTCGGGCAGCCTGAAGCCCGGATATACCAGGAAGTTGCCTTTTGCCAGGAGGGCCGGCAAAGCAGAACTTCCGTTCCAGGAAACAAAAATATTTTTCAGTATGGCCAGGGCCTCAACGGGACTTCCTGCCCTGAAAAAGACCCAGGTAAGTGAAACCAGGCAAAAGGTAATCAACACCTGTGACGAATTAAATAACCAGGGAATCCCCGAAAAGCCTGACTTCCTGTAAAAGCGTTTCCTTGCTTTACCCGTAAACCTGTCAAATACAAGGTAAAGGGCGAACAGTTCGCCCCAGATGATATAATTCCAGCCCGTGCCATGCCAGATCCCGCATACGAAAAAGGTCAAAATTATTGCAATCGAATAGATAAGGTTGTCGGTGCGCATGCCTGCATATTTTTCGCGGGGGAGCTTCCTTGATATTGCAAAAGCAGAAGGCAGGAAGATATAATCTCTGAGCCAGGACGAAAGGGTCATATGCCAGCGGGTCCAGAAGTCCTGGATTGACTTTGAACTGTAAGGACGATTAAAGTTCGGTGAAAGATTGAACCCGAGAATGGCTGCTGCTCCCCTGGCGATGTCGATCCAGGCAGAAAAATCAAGGTATACCTGGAATGCGAAAAAGATGGTCGCAATAAGTAAAACAACTCCATGATACTGATCGTGATGACCATAGACTGAATTTATAAAAACAGCCAGCCTGTCGGCAATGACAAGTTTTTTAAAGAAACCCCATACCATCAGCCTCATTCCTCCGGTAACCATATTGTAATCGAAAGATTTTTCACGCCTGAGCCGGGTAAGAAACTGGCCGGGGCGTTCAATGGGGCCCTGGAGCAATTTGGGAAAGAAGGTCACGAAATTGGCAAAATGCCCTAAATGCTTTTCAGGTTCAATACTCATCCGTTTAACTTCGATGAGGTAGCTGATATTAGAGAATGTAAAAAATGAAATTCCCAGGGGAAGTATCAGCTTGCTGAAAAATGTTTCACTTCCATGACCGGGATTTGCATATGTAAAAAAGATCTCCGACAGGGGAATGCAATACTTAAATCCCGCAAGCATCAGTACATTGACAATGATTCCCCAAAGCAGTATCCTTCGCTTCGCCGGGAGATCGTTGGTATTCCCTATCCATAATCCACAGGCATAATTAATAATTACGGATACAGAAAGCAGGATAACATAAGCCGGGCGGAACCATGCATAGAAAAAGAGGGAGGCGGCAAGGAGCAGCAGCCATCTCCGTTTTGAGGGTATCAGCCAGTATACCAGGGCAGTGATGCTGAAAAAGACCAGGAACGGGAGTGATGTGAACAGCATTTGGTAACGGGAAAAAGAAAACTGATTTGAGCTACTAAATTAGCATATTCATTTTACTTTGTCTTTTAATCTTGGTATTTTTGCGAATCTCAAACTGCCATCAAAACTTTTGAATATATGATCACTGACAATTTTGCAAGAAGACACAACGGCCCTTTCGGGGCTGAGATTGACACCATGCTGGAGAAGATAGGGGTGAAAAACCTCAGCCAGCTGATCGAGGAGACGGTACCTGCCGTAATACGCCTCAAGACGCCTCTGAAACTTCCGAAAGGCATGAACGAATACCAGTACCTGAACCATATCAAAGGTATTGCTGCAAAGAACAAGTTGTATAAAACATTTATAGGACAGGGATATTACAATACTATAACCCCTGCCGTCATTCTCAGGAACATACTTGAGAACCCGGGATGGTACACAGCCTACACTCCTTACCAGGCCGAGATCTCCCAGGGCCGGCTCGAGGCCCTGCTTGATTTCCAGACCATGATCGGTGATCTTACGGGTATGCCTATTGCCAATGCGTCGCTTCTTGACGAAGGCACTGCAGCATCAGAGGCTATGATCATGCTGTTCAATGCCCGCGACCGTGAAACCGTCAAACGCGGAGCAAATAAATTCTTTGTATCGGATGACATCTTCCCTCAAACTGCCGATGTTATACTCACCAGGGCAGTACCCCTGGGAATCGAACTTGTTTTCGGGAAGCATGCTGAATTTGTTCCTGATAATTCTTTCTTCGGATCAGTAGTCCAGTATCCCAACCAGTTAGGCGAAATTTACGATTACCAGGCCCTGGTTGAAAAAGCTCATGCATGCAAGGTGGGTGTTGCCGTTGCAGCCGACCTGTTAAGCCTCACACTGCTAACTCCACCGGGAGAATGGGGTGCCGATGTGGTATTCGGTTCATCCCAGAGGTTCGGTATTCCCATGGGATACGGCGGTCCGCATGCTGCTTTCTTTGCCACAAGGGAAGAATTCAAACGCCAGATGCCGGGAAGAATCATCGGCATTTCGTTAGATGCAAACGGGAACAGGGCTTTAAGAATGGCTTTGCAAACCCGGGAACAGCATATCAAACGCGAAAAGGCAACTTCAAACATCTGCACATCCCAGGTGCTGCTGGCCGTTATGGCAGGTATGTATGGTGTTTATCACGGCCCCAAGGGGATCAGGCAGATCGCAAGGCATATCAACATACTCACCGGGGTATTGTCGCAGGAGATTGCACAGTACGGTTACAAACAGCAGAACAAACATTTCTTCGACACTCTTTGCATAGAGCTCCCTGAAGGAATACAGGCTGCAGTCCTGCAAAACAAATTTATTGAACAGAAAGTCAATGTCAGGTACATTGATGAAAAACATGTGGGCATCAGTGTTGACGAAACCACGGAACTGGCCGATATTAACCTCCTGCTTTCTTTATTTGCCCAGCTGAACGGGAAAAAATATACAGAGTTTGTCTGCAACCCGAAGGAATGTGAGCAGATAACGACCATCCCTGAGGGACTCACACGGTCATCAGCATACCTCACACATAAGGTATTCAACTCATATCATTCGGAGACTGAAATGATGCGTTATCTCAAGAAGCTCGAGATCAAGGACCTTTCGTTGAACCGTTCGATGATTCCCCTTGGGAGCTGCACCATGAAACTGAATGCTGCTTCGGAACTTTTCGCTTTGAGCTATCCCGAATTCGGCGGGGTGCATCCTTTTGTCCCCAAAGACCAGGCCGAAGGCTACCAGTTCCTGATCACTGAACTTGAGAAAGACCTTTGCGAGATCACCGGGTTCGACGCAGTTTCATTTATGCCGAATTCAGGCGCTGCGGGAGAATATGCAGGGCTGCTTGTCATACGTCAGTATCATATGAGCCGTGGCGACGGGCACAGGAATGTTTGCCTTATCCCGTCATCGGCCCATGGAACGAATCCTGCAAGTGCGGCTATGGCCGGGATGCAGGTGGTAGTTGTGAAATGCGACGATCACGGGAATATTGACGCCACTGACCTGCGCGAAAAGGCAGTGCAGTACAAAGACAGCCTTTCGGCTCTGATGGTTACCTATCCCTCAACCCACGGGGTATTTGAAGAGAACATCCTCGAGATAGTGAACATTGTTCATGAAAACGGAGGCCAGGTATACATGGACGGGGCCAATATGAATGCCCAGGTTGGGCTTACCAATCCCGGGATGATAG
>JBAXBP010000258.1:0-4508 GCA_037141915.1 Bacteroidota bacterium
GGGGAATTCAAAGGTGGGTATCGATAGTGCTTGGATCCTTCATGATTTTATGGGTAATCCTTTCAGTCTTTCTCAACCGTCAATGGATGCAGGCCAGCCTGCTGGGCCTGGTTTCAGGTTATAAAAAGATCTTCGGAAGTTTTTTCAGCCGCCGTACGTATAGCTCTGTGTTTATTATCGGGCTGCTGAACGGTTTGTTGCCTTGCGGCCTCGTTTATATAGCACTTGCGGGGGCGGTTGTCAGTTCAGGTCCATTTGAAGGCGCCTTTTACATGTTCTTTTTCGGCCTGGGAACAATGCCTGTCCTGCTTGCTGTGACACTCGCAGGTAATGTGATAGGGTCGAAATTCCGCAACCTCGTTAAAAAGCTGATCCCATACCTGATCCTGATCATTGGGATACTGTTCATCCTGAGAGGACTGAACCTGGGAATACCATACATCAGCCCGAAGATGGATACTAAAACTGAAGTACCCGCCTGTTGCCATGGAGAATAATTGATGATAATTTCACAAATGAGCTTATTTTTGCAAAAACTTAACAATAGTAATCCAAATTAAACATCAGAAGTATGAAACGAATAGCTATTCTTTTGGTATCTGTTTTCGCAGTTGGAATGATCTTCTCGTCCTGCGGAGGCGGAAGCCAGCCCGCTACCGGTGAAAAAGCCGCAGGCACCATCCCTGCCGACATCCAGGCAATGATGCCCAGGGGTGAGCAGATCTACAAGACCAAATGTGTTGTATGCCATCAGGCAACAGGCTTAGGCGTTGAGAACGTCTTCCCTCCGCTTGCAAACGCAGATTATCTTCTGGCCGACAAAGTGAGGGCTGTTGCCCAGACACTTAACGGCTCAAAAATTGAAATGACCGTTAACGGAAAGAAATACACCCAGGAGATGACTCCCCAGGTTGATACGAAGGAAGATGCCGTAGCGGTAATCAATTATGTACTCAATAACTTTGGCAACAAGGGCGGATATGTGACCCTTGATGAAGCAAAATCAGTCGAGATCAAACCCCGCACAGCTGCTCCACCAGCCAAATAAGGAATTTTAGTTCAATAAAAAAGCCCTGTTTTGCAGGGCTTTTTTATTGAACTTTACCAGCTTCCGCCGGCACCGCCTCCACCGAAGCTGCCTCCGCCGAAGCCTCCGAATCCGCCTCCTCCACCGCCGAAGGAGCCCGATCCCGAAGAAAAGTCGTTCCAGTTTCCGCTATGGCCCTGTCCCATAGAGCCAAGCATCCATAATCCCATCCACCAGGGAAGGTTTTTCCCTACCGAATGTGAACTGGCACGTCCTGCGCGGATAGCAAACAGGACAACCATGAGTATGATAATGGGGACAATCAGGCCCACAGGTCCTGCGTCATGTTTCTTTGAATACTGGTCGGCAGTGTACCTGCCTTTTGCAAGGTCAATGATCACCGAAGTGGCAGCGGCTATGCCCCCGGCATAATCTCCCTGCCTGAAAGCTGGTATCATTTCGTTGTCAACGATGCGCTTGCATACTGCATCCGGAATCGCATCTTCAAGCCCGTACCCTGAAGCAATATATGCTTCTCCTTTCTCAGTTGCGGTTTTCGGCTTGACAAGGATCATTACGCCGTTATTTTTGCCTTTCTGCCCGACTCCCCACTTTTCGGCCAGGCGGTAGGTGTAGTCAGCCGGGTCATAACCGTTGAGCGATTTCACCAGGACTACAGCGATCTGGGTCGAAGTTGAATCATTGAAGGCAACAAGCTTGCGCTCAAGCGAAGCGAGCTGGTCAGGGGCTAGAGTTCCTGTAAAATCGTTTACCAGGTGAGGTGGTGATGGCCTGCCGGGTATTTCCTGCGCAATTAAAGGCATTGTAAATGCCATCAGCAATATTATTGAATAGTGTTTCAGGGTTTTCATAAGGGCGGCTTAATCTTTTCCGAACGAAATATCGTCGGAAAGTTCATTTTTGTCATTTTCCTGGTGAGGGAAGTGTTTTTTAAGCTGCTCCCCTGCAGCCGAGATGGCATAAACCAGCCCTTCGGTGAATTTTTCTTCTTTGAAAAATCCAAGCATCCGGTGCTTGATCTCATCCCAGAAATTTTCAGGCAGTGCCTTATGAATCCCCTTGTCGCCAAGGATTGCAAACTTCCTGCTTTTCACAGCAAGGTAGATCAGCACACCGTTGCGGTGTTCGGTCCTGCTCATGCCAAGCTTCCTGAAAAGATAGGCAGCACGGTCAAGCACATCCTCTTTAAGATTGTTCTCGATATGAACGCGGATCTCACCCGATGTTTTATGTTCGGCTTCCGCAATGGCATTGGTTATTGCCTTTTGATGTTCCGGGCTGAAGAAATCCCTGGCTGTTGTGCCCATGAAAATGTGTTTTTAAGACTGTCAGGAAATAAGTCTTTTACAAGACCCGCCCCTTTGTTTTTGCCCGTTATCAAAACTTTACTTCGGGAGCTTTTTCAGCGCCCTGTACAGCCTTGAAAAATGCCTTTTCCTTAAACCCGAACATGCCTGCAAAGACGTTCGAAGGGAACCTCTTTACCTGGATGTTATAATCCTGGACCACCTCGTTGAACTTCATTCGCTCAACCGTGATGCGGTTTTCAGTTCCTTCAAGCTGGGCCTGGAGTTCGCTGAAATTCTGGGTAGCCTTCAGCTGCGGGTAATTCTCGGTCACCATCATAAGTCTGGATAATGTCGAACTGAGATTGTCCTGGGCGGCCTGAAACCTTTGCATTGAAGCCTCATCCAGATTTTTAGGACTGATCGTTACCTTGGTGGCACTGGCCCTTGCCTCGATCACGTCGGTCAGGGTTTTCTGCTCGAAATTCGCAACACCCTTTACAGTAGCTACCAGGTTCGGAATAAGGTCTGAACGCCTCTGGTAAACATTTTCAACCTGGGCCCACTGCTGCTGCACAACCTGGTCTTTCGTCACCAGGTTATTGTAAGAGCCCTGTCCCCATGAGAACAGAATAATTATTCCAACGACAACTACGATCAGGATGATCCAACCTTTACTGAGTTTCATGTTTTCTTTTTTTATTTTTATGATTTGGCGGGCCGTGAAAAACGGCCCGCCCTGATTTCGATATTGGCTTATTAGACGTAAAGATACTAAAACGTTACAATTCAGATACTCTCGACATTACGCTTTATAAATTCCGCCAGGTCCTTACCTTTCAGCAGGTTCTGCGACAGCATGGCAAGGTCGAAAAGCTGTTTGATGGTCAATGCCTGTTTCCCGCCATCGGGCTCAAGCAGCATCCTGCCGATTACCTGGTGGTTCGAATTCACCACGAGGTTGTATTTCTCGGGCATAGTCCCCATAAAACTGTATCCCCCGCCAAGGGCGCTCATGTCTTTCATCCTTCTCATAAATTCATCCTGGGTGATCATCATAGGAGCTTCCTTCTCGCTGAGACTTTCAAAAAGAATACTGAATTTCTCCTTGTCAATCTGCTTTTCCATCATTTCCCTGATGGCTTTCTGCTGATCTTCGCTGAGCTTTGAAGGCATGGACTCAGCTTTTTCAATGAGCTTGTCCACGGTGTTGGAGTCAATCCGTGTGAACCTCGATTTCTCAAGTTTCTGCTCCATAGTGTTCACGAAATGAGTATCGATAATGCCATCCAGCAGCAAAACATCATAACCCCTTTCCTTCACCGCATCTATAAAACTGAACTGTTCATCGGCATTACTTGCATAGAGATACACCAGGCTTCCGTTCTTGTCGGTCTGGGTATCCTTTATCTTCTTTTCGTATTCTTCGAAGGTAAAATACTTCCCTTCGGTATTCTTGAGCAGGCAGAATTTCTTCCCGCGATCATAAAAATCGGGTTCCGAAATGATGCCGTATTCGATGAACACCTTAATATCATCCCATTTGGCTTCAAAATCAGCGCGGTTCTCCTTGAAAAGGGATTCCATCTTATCAGCTACTTTCTTGGTGATATGATTGCTGATTTTCTTTACGTTGGGATCGGACTGCAGGTAGGAGCGCGATACATTCAGGGGAATGTCCGGCGAGTCAAGAACTCCATGGAGCAAGGTAAGAAACTCGGGTACAATACCTTCCACCGAATCAGTAACAAAAACCTGGTTGCTGTATAGCTGGATCTTATTTTTCTGGGTCTCCAGCGTTTTCTTGACTTTCGGGAAATATAGCACACCCGTGAGGTTGAACGGATAGTCAACATTCAGGTGGATATGGAACAGGGGCTCTTCGAAAGTATATGGATAAAGCTCGCGATAGAAGCTCTTGTAGTCCTCGTCTTTCAGGTCAACCGGCTTCTTTTTCCATAAAGGATCGGTATTGTTGATGATCCTTGGCTTCTCAATTTCCACTTCCTTGTCATTGCCTTTCTCATCTTTTTCACCTGGCACTTTTTCCCAGGTCTTCTCACTGCCAAAACGGATGGGCACTGGCAGGAACTTGCAATATTTTTTAAGGATCTCGAGGATCTTGAATTCTTCGATATAATCTTTTGAATCGTCGGCAATGTGCAGTATGATCT
>JBAXBP010000259.1:0-4495 GCA_037141915.1 Bacteroidota bacterium
CTGATCAATACCTGCATTCTTCAGAGCTTCAAGGGTGGCCATGTAGGCAAATTCACCCTGGACGGGCATTCCCACTCTCATCCTGCGGTCAAGTACCCCTTTCAGAACCGGGCGTTCAACCATTCCTGTAAGTGCTGAGCGAAACCCCAGTTCTTTTCTTTTGTGGTCCAGTATAATTCCGGATCTGCCATGATAAAGGGAATCTTTAACGTCGGCAAGATTCTTGCCGAGAACAGAATATATTCCCATGCCGGTGATGACGACTCTACGCATAAATAGTGTTCGCCAAAGGCAAAATGAGAACACAAAAGAAATAAACAATTGGTGCGAATAAAGGCGAAAAGCGAAAAGCGAAATTATTCATTTTTCTATGTATAAAGACCACCATTAACGTTGATTACAGAACCCGTGATGTACGATGCCTCTTCGGAAGCGAGAAAACGAACAACTGATGCGACTTCTTCAGGTTTGCCGAAACGCCCCATGGGGATCATGGCTTTAAGCTGTGCTTCGTCAAGGTCTTTGGTCATATCTGATCTTATAAACCCGGGGGCAACTGCATTCACCGTCACATTTTTCTTTGCAATCTCCTGGGCCAGTGCTTTGGTTGCAGCAATTACACCTCCCTTGGCCGCAGAATAGTTTGCCTGTCCCGGCAGCCCCTTGATCCCGCTGAGGGATACAATATTGATGATCCTGCCCCACTTGTTTACCAGCATATCCTTCAGGAGAAACCGGGTAATATATAAAAAGCTGTTCAGGTTTGTATTTAGGACATCACTCCATTCTTCATTCTTCATCCACATCAGAAGCGCATCTTTCCTGATGCCAGCATTATTCACCAATACATGGATATATTTACCCTCATTCCCGGCCTGCCAGTCTCCAAGCGCCTTTTCAACTGCTTCCTGGCTGGAAACATCAAACTGCATTATTTCCCCGCTGCCTCCATTCTCGCGTACCATAGCCAGCGTGGCTTCAGCCTCTGCAGAATTTGAGTTGTAATTAATAATGATGTGAAATCCTTCTTTGGAAAGGCTTACGCAAATAGCCCTTCCAATGCCACGGGATCCGCCAGTCACTAATACATATCTCATTCAGGAATTTTTATTCGGATTTAACATTATTCCTCAACAGAAAACTGAGGTTTATTCTCCATGATATATTGCTCGATGTTTTGGATGTCTTTATACTTACTTGTGTCTTCAGTAAAGACAGGGACTATTTTTCGCAAATCTTCATACTTGCTTCTTGAATAGGACGACAGTTTGTCCTTGACATTCAGGTAATCAATAGCCTGGAGAATGGAAATCATCTCAATGGCGATCACCTGGTATGTATTATCAATAACTTTCTTAGTTAGCAGGGCTGCATTGGTTCCCATGCTTACGATATCCTGGTTGTCATTATTATTGGTGATGCTGTGCAGCGACATAGGATAGGAGAGGGTCTGGTTTTCTGCTACAGTTGAAACCGCCGTGAACTGAGCACCCTGCATCCCCAGGTTAAGGCCAAGTTTTCCCAGGTTGACAAAAGGTGGAAGTTTTTCATTGAGCTTCGGGTTCATCAGGTAATTAAGTTGCCTTTCGGCAAGCATGGAAAGCTTGGTAATTGCAATTTTCAGCTTGTCCATCTCCAGGGCAACATAATCCCCGTGGAAATTACCTCCATGGTAAACATTATGGTGTTCCCCGTCGATTATAGGGTTATCGCTGGTTGAATTCACTTCGCTCATCAGGATATGACTGGCATACAAAATCGTATCCTGCACAGGTCCGACGATCTGGGGGACACATCGAAGTGAATAATATTCCTGGACCTTATGTTTGAAAACATCAACTTCCACTGCCCTGTCATTGTTGTACAGATGGTCGGCACGGCGGCGGATAAGCTGGCTGTCTTTAAGGATGAATTTCATAGTGCGGGCAACAACCCTTTGGCCATGATGGGATTTAGCCCTGTTCAGGCCATCAGAAAAATGATCATCGTAGGATTCCACTATTTCGGTGATCATCGAGGAGGCAAGAATAGCCCAGTCGACGAGGTTCCTGGCATGGATCACGTTGATCATGCCGATGCCTGTCATGGCCGACGTCCCATTGATCAGTCCGAGGCCTTCGCGGATATGCATGGTTATGGGAGAAAGTCCTTCCGCAGTATAAACTTCTGATGCAGGTAATGTTTGTCCTTTATACAGGACTTCGCCTTCACCAATGAGATTAAGCGCCAAATGGGCAAGTTGTACCAGATCCCCGCTCGCGCCAACTCCGCCGTGTTCAGGAATATAAGGATTGATATCACGGTTAATAAGTTCCTTTAGCAATTCAATAACCTCGATATGGATGCCTGATTTAGCCTGGATAAGGGAGCTGAGCCTTGCAAGCATTGTAGCTTTGGCATACAGGGCGGGAAGGGGTGAACCGCATCCGGCAGCATGGCTGCGGATTAAATTATATTGCAGATCCAGTTCTTCATCACCGTTTATCTTAAACTGTGCCATGGGACCCAGACCTGTATTTATCCCGTATATGACTTTCCCCTGAGCGAATTCCTTCAGAAACTCAAAATCTTCCTCAACTTTACGCCGGGCTTCAATGTCTATATCAATTTTCTCACCTTCGAAAAGTACTTTAAAAAAATCATTGACTGTGAGTTTCCTGCTGCCTACAACTATCATCTTTTGTGTTTCAGTAATTTAATCAATATGCGAAATATTAAAATGCCAAAGGCGGAAATAATCTGCAAAGGTAATTTTTTTTTCCCTTAAGTCAGTGGCCTTTTCTTACTTTTGGCAATCAGCTGTTAAAGATGAACGTAAGCATTATTGGCGCAGGAGTCTCGGGTCTTTCTGCAGGATGTTATCTGCAAATGAATGGTTTCGAAACTGTAATTTATGAACGCCAGGCAAATTCCGGCGGGCTTTGCACCAGCTGGAGAAAAGGCGATTATACCTTTGAGAGCGGATTTCAGTGGCTACTGGGCTCAGGTCCGTCAAATCCATTCTACCAGCTTTGGTCGGAACTGTTTGACATGCAATCCATCACTTTTATAACCCATCAGGTAAGGATGGATATCGAGGTCCTTCACAATAAGGACATTCACGGAGATAAAACATTTCACCTTTATACAAATCTTGACACTTTAAGGGACTACCTTATTGAAAATTCAAAGGAAGATAAAGCTGTTATTGAAAAGATGATCCGTTCGATGAGACGGATACAGGGTATGGAGATACCCCCGATGATCAAGAAACTCCCGGAGCTGTTACCGCTTACCGAAAAGATCAGATATGTGAAGTATCTTCCGCTGCTGTGGTTCATGCAAAGACTTCAGAAAGAGACGAATTTCTCCTTTGCTGCTAAATTAAAGAGTAAGTTCCTCAGGGAAGCTTTTCAATTGCTGTTCGACGGGGAGGAACTACCGTTAATGATAATTACCATGCCTCTTGCATATAATGATTTGCTTGCCGCCGGGTACCCGGTAGGAGGGGCAGGGAAGTTCGTAGGACGGCTAAGGGACAAATATCTTTCTCTTGGTGGCAGGATCATGTATAATTCCCCGGTAAAGCAAATCACTCATCAGGGAGATACTGTATCGGGTATCCAACTTGAAAACGGAGACCATGTTGTATCGGATGTTGTACTGTCTTCGGCAGACTGGCATTTTACGGTCTTCGGTATGCTGGAAGGAAAGTTTTTAAATAAGGCTATAAAGCAACTGGGGAATGACCAAAAACTAAAGGTTTATTACTCAGTTTTCTTGGTAAACCTTGGGGTAAACCGGACATTTGAAGAAGCATCCCATTTTCTAAGGTTTCCGCTGGATACCATTCTTGTTTCACCAGATGGCACCTCGTATTCAAGGCTTGAAGCCCATATCTATAATTATGATCCGACCCTTGCGCCTGAAGGAAAAACGGTAGTGTCGGTATGCTTTTATACCAGCAAGGCCGATTACTGGATCAGTCTCAGGGAGTGTGACAGGACGCTATACAATCAGAAAAAATCAGGCTTTGCTGAGGAAATAATTGATTGTCTGGAAAAGAAGTTCGGCAAGATAAGGGACTATATAGAGGAAGTTGATGTGGCTACTCCTGCAACTTTGTTAAGGTATACTAACAGCAGGAAAGGATCGGCACAGGGCTGGCTGCCCGGGAAGAACCTGCTTGCCCGATCACCAATTGGTTTTAAACTTCCGGGGCTTAAAAACTTTTATTATGCAAGCCATTGGAGCATTCCCGGGGGAGGATTGCCCGTTGCAGTTAAATCGGCCAGGGATGTTTCACAGATTATGTGCCGTGACTTCGGCCAGAAGTTTGAAGTCAGGTGAAACATTGTCCCAGGCGCTGCCTTGCAAACAATAAAAATCTCTTTGCGGCTTTCCCGGAATTTTTTACCTTTGCATCCCGATTGGCCCCGTAGCTCAACTGAATAGAGCATCTGACTACGGATCAGAAGGTTACAGGTTTGAATCCTGTCGGGGTCACTGAAAAACA
>JBAXBP010000260.1:0-4461 GCA_037141915.1 Bacteroidota bacterium
GGTTGTACTTTACAAGGGCCCCGTTTGAGTTTGCCCCTCCGAACTCGGAAGTGAACAGCAGGTTCTGGCTGATTGCAACAGCACCGCTCAAAATGAGGATCGAAAGAAGGATAATTTTTTTCATTTGTGGAATGTTTGGTTTCATGAAGATAAAGTTACATCAGGAAAGGGGCGAATCAAAATCATTAATCGTTGAAAAACATAGTTTTAATGACCGGAAACGATCTTACCGGGGGTACAAAAAGTGTACATTCCCAAAAAATAGAAAGAAAGAAATATATACCCTTCTTTGGTAGCTTCAGGAAGATAAATTATCATTGTACCAATGAAAAATCATTCATTCCGGCAATGACACTAAAATCAAAGGTATTTCTATCCCTGTTTATCTTCCTGTTTTCCTGCGGTTACGCGCTCGCGGGCAATAAGCCGGCAATATCCCGGGTCGACAGCCTGAAGCGGTTGATTATCAATGGGAACCAGGATGCCACTAAGCTTTCGCTGATCTACGCCCGATTAGCTAGGGAATACTACAGGAAAGGTGACGATTCCTGTCTCCCGGCGGCCTTTACCGGTCTGAAACTTGCCGAAAAAGGAAACAACCCTGAAGGTATTATCCAAAACTGCCTGTATCTTGGTCTGCACTACATAATGTCGGACAGCCTCAACCTTGCAAAGAAATACCTGCTGAGAGCCATGAACCTGGTTAACCGGGATTTTGATGCGGAAGAAAAGATGCGAATATTGAACGGACTCGGGTATATCAGCGATTTGCAATCGGACTATGCCAATGCACTCAGGTATTACATTCAAGGGAAAAAGATTGCCGGGGAGGCAGGGAATGATAGATGGCGTGCCGACTTTCTCAACAATATCGCTGCCTTTTATAATTCAGCAGGAATGTACCAGAAGAGCGTCGGGCTCTTAAGAGAAGCAAGTATCATTTACAGGGAGAAGAAAGATTCGGCCTATTATGCCAATTCTCTGGTAAACCTAGGGCGTGCCTATCTCGGGCTTAAGAAGCTCGACAGCGCCCAGGCATATTATCTTCAAGCCTTGCCTATTCAGCTAAGATTAAAGAACTATTATGATCTGGCAAACCTTTACCTGGGACTTACTTCAATAAACCTGGAGCAGGCCCGGCTTAAGGAAGCTCTTGAGCTAATAAATACCGCCAGGCACATGATTGATTCCCTTGATAAGTCATTTCACGGTTCCAGTATGTACATGCAGGTTGACGCCGAACTGACTATGGGTGTCATCAACCAGAAAGCGAAAGATTACCGGCAGGCGAACACCCATTTCAGGGAGGCCTGGAAGCTTGCAAAACGAGGCTCCTTTCTTCAGTATGAGACCGATGCGATAAAAGGCCTCAGCGAGATTTATGAACTGAGGGGCCGGAAGGACAGTGCTTTGTTTTTCGCAAAATTATATCACAAATATTCCGACAGTCTTTGGCAAATAAAGGATAACCAGAAAATCACACTCACCGAGCTTGAATTTGCTTTTAAAAATGAACAGGAGAAAAATAAGATTGAAGAGGAGAAAAACTCAGCATTAAGGAGCAGGAATAACCTGATTTATATCTTAATAATCTCACTGGTGATAGGGATCGCGATCGTTCTTTTATCGCTGTACCTTTTACAACGAAATAAAGCCAGACACATAACCCTCGTAAAAAAGAGCCTGGAGCTTGAAAAGATCAGTCTTGAAAAAGACATTAACGTGAAAAATAAAGAGTTGCTGCTTCAATCAATGAACCTTGCTGAGAAAAAAGAAGTTATGAGTGAAATGTCGGACAAACTGCAGGGGATCATCGATACATCAATCTCCCCCGGGGACAATCACATTCGAAACCTGTTACGTGATTTTAGAAATAAAAGCTCAGAAAATTTCTGGGATGAATTTAATGCACATTTCAGGGATGTCCACCCACAATTTTATCCTTCATTGACCATGGACCATCCCGGGCTTACTCCTAATGAAATCAAGCTTTGTGCGTTTATCCGGTTGAATCTCACAACCAAGGAAATTGAACAGCTTACCCGGAAAAGCGAGAATACCATTAAAATTGCCCGCCACAGGCTTAGGCATAAACTCGGGCTGGACCGCGAAGCAAACCTTACGGCTTACCTGAATAAATATTAGCCCGAAAAAAATTCAGTCTCTCAAAACTTTAGATTTCAGGAATGTAAAATTCAACGGCTGCCCCGCCAGCAGGGTTGTTGTAAAGATCGATGTCCCCACCATGAACTTCAATAATAAACTTCACAAGAGGAAGGCTCATGCCTGGATTTTTATCAATATGGGTCTCGCCGGTCACGAAAAGTTCAAATTTCCTCAGCAGGACTTCAGCAGAGAAACCAGGGCCCTGGTCGCTGAGTTTGAAATGAACGCCGTTGTTTGTCTTCTGCACCTTAAGTGTTATAGTGGAATCCTGCGGTGAAAAGCGTACCGAATTATCCAGCAGCTTGACCAGGGCTGTCACAAAAAGCTCCTTGTTGATATTCAGCGGAGGGACATCCGACGATTCGAGAAAAAATTGCCTTTTCTGTCCGGCAAGGGCAATAGTTTTCACGTCCTCGACCAGTTCGCGAACCTCAACCTGTTGTTTGGGGAAGGTATTCCCTGAAGCCTGCAGCTGGGTGATCTGCAAAGCCGTAAATGAAAAGCTCTCAAGCCTCTTCAGTGAAATGTCGAGCATGTTAAAAAACTCTGTCTGCTCGGGTGTTGAAACCATGCTTCTCAGCAGGAAACTGGCCCCTATGATACCGTTCAGGGGTGTGCGTATCTCGTGGCTGATGATCTTGAGGAAATTGTCCTTGCTCTTGTCCAGGGTTTCAACCTTTATAAGTACATTCTGAAGTTCCCGGTTCTTTTCCATGAGTTCCAGTGTCTTCATGGATACCTCGGCCTGAAGCCATTTGTTTACATCCTTAAGCTTTTCCCGCATCTGCTTCATTTCAAGATGGGTCCTTACCCTTACCAGCAGTTCTTCGGCCTGGAAAGGTTTGGCAAGGTAATCCACACCCCCGGCCTGGAAGCCCTCGACAAGGCTGTCGGTATCGCTTTTGGCGGTAAGAAAGATCACGGGGATGTCGGTCCCCCGGGGAAGCTGTTTCAGCTTCCTGCAGGTCTCGAACCCGTCCATTCCCGGCATCATCACATCCAGAAGGACCAGGTCAAAGCTTTCTTCGGCCAGCCATTCGAGAGCCCTGAACCCGTCGGTTGCAAATTCAACTTCGTAGCCGTTCGCTGTCAGCAATGTCCCGGCAACCTGTATGTTTTTTGGCTGGTCATCGACCAGCAGTATTTTTTCAGCCATTAGTCATTATGATTTATTCGTTACCGATAGAATGTCATTTGCTTTTTTAAGCAAGGGTTCAAACTCCCTGAGAGTAGCTTCCATCATCCCAATGTCAAAAGATTCCACCGCCAGGTTTAAAGAGGAGACCCATTTTGAGAAGGGTTCCCAGGAATATTTTTCCGAAAGTTTCCCTGCAGAATCGAGCAGGATTTTCGAGCTCTGTATCGATCGTTTCCTGAGAGCAGTTGAAGCCAGGTCCCGGAATTCACCCGATAGTGAGTTAATGAGTGCCGCGAGGATCTCCGGTTTGATACCATCGGCTTTAATTTCGAACGCAACAGTCGGTAATGAATTTTCCTCAATGCTGTCATAAGGAAGGAACCTGCATAACTCAACGATCAGCTCGTCGGCTATCACGGGTTTCCTCAGGAAGCTGTCGAATCCCTTCAGTTTCACATCGCGCTCATCCTGGTGAAAAGCAGATGCACTAACGGCGATGACCGGCAGTTTGGCTGTTGCCGCATCGTCTCGTATTTGTTTCACTGCAGTAAAACCGTCCATCACCGGCATCCTGAGGTCCATCATGACGAGGGAGGGGATTGCGCTCCGGATCATGTCGAGTGCCTCTTTACCGTTGGTTGCCTCGGTGCAATCCAGGCCCAGTCCGCTCATCAGGCCGGCCAGCACCCTCCTGTTATTTTTCACGTCGTCGACAATAAGGATTTTTGCCCCCCTGAACCTGACCTCACCCATTTTGTCTTTCTGAACTGCAGGAGCGGTGAGATCACCCTCAAAGACTTCCAGAGAGGGCAGGATGGCGCTGAAAGTACTGCCCAGGAATTGCTCGCTTTCAACTTCCACCCTTCCACCCAGCAAAGTGACCAGTTTCTCGGTAATTGCCAGTCCAAGCCCGGTCCCCCCGTATTTCCGGGTATCCTGGTTCTCAACCTGGGCAAATGCCCCAAATACATGCTTCAGCTGATCTTCTTTAATGCCGATACCGGTGTCCTTCACACTCAGCTTCATACCCACCCTGTTTCCTTCCTGCCCGAGAAATCCGGCACTTAAAATGATCTCTCCCTCATCCGTAAACTTCACGGCATTGCTCATGAAGTTCAGGAGAATCTGGCGGATGCGCAATTCGTCGGAAACCATGT
>JBAXBP010000261.1:0-4449 GCA_037141915.1 Bacteroidota bacterium
AGAGGTGGTCAATTTGGATCGGCAGACACTGGTCAAATGGAATGGTTTATCCACTGTTTCTCCAGATTTTGCATTAAAGATGTTACAGCTGGCGTTCCACCAGTTAAATCGGACAATAAAAGTGAACTTCCTGGTGGAAGTAAATGGTAGATTTTTTCAATATTCTGTTTTAAAACAGCGATTGATGCTATGGGAATTTCATTCAGGCAGTTTTGAAAAACCATTAAATCACAGCCATTAATTAGATCAACGAAGGCATTCTCATTGAAAGTTTGAGTCAAATCAAAATGGTTAAAACTCAAATTAACATGAACACTAGTTTTAACAATATCCTGTAAAAGATATTTCTGCAAGATGTTATGGCTGTATTTCCATTGCAGTGCATTAATATCGTAGAGTAAAACATCAACTATCCTTACATCTGGTCTGTTGTTGACGATATATTTGATTGTACCATAAATTTCCGGACCGGGTCCACCACCAAAATAAACCAGCTTAACTCTTTGTTTATCTAAAAAAATTGAAGGATAGTCTTCGATTAATACTTTGTAAATCAATTGATAATAATGTGGGAAATAAGTGAGAAGATATGCAGCCTGTATATCAGTTTTTTCATACGGAACACGAACCGGGTAAGTACGATAAGCATTTCTTAAAGCCTTAACACTAGGTTGTAATTGTTGCAACCGGGCTTTCAGCCCTTCATCAGATAATCCTTCTTCTTCCTTTATTCCCTGTACAATAATGTCATATATATCAGCCATATTATTAAGCATGAATTCTTCTAAATGTCAAATTAATACGCTCATCCACTATGAGCTTTTGTTGTGGAACCTGGTGCTCCCAAAAATGCTGAAGTTCACCTTTCATTATTAATAACGAGCCTGATGAAAGGTTCAATTTGAATGTCTTAGACTTATCAGTTTTGTGACGGAGATCAAAACGGCGGGTAGCTCCAAGACTTATGGATGCGATCGTAGGATTAATGCCAAGTTCCTTCTCATCATCACTGTGCCAGCTTACTTTATCATTACCATTCCGATACCTGTTTAGCAGGACACTATTAAATTGATCCAAAGGTAAAAGCGCTTCAATGCGATTTTTAAGCTCAAGTAATTCATGAGTCCAGGGTGAAGGATTGCACATGATACCGGAATAGGCATAATTACGGCCATCCTCGCCATACCATGCTGTTTGGCGAGGGATGGGATAAACTTTGCCATACATTTTAATTGATTCCTGGCGCCATTCAATCGACGTCTTAAGCTTCTGTATCAATAAGATTGCTTCAGAAGGGGATAGAAAATTCTCCATTAAAAGGACTTCTCCATTTTCAACAGGAAAGTTAACAAACTCCGGATTCTCCTGATTTGTGAACAGATTCATAGGTTACCAGGTTTGTTTGTAAAATATATGGATTTGCATTTGCTCAATTTATTTTAAAACCATTAATTGTAAGCATGGTTACCCCGTTACTTTCACCTGGATATTTTCAAATATTCTCCAAGGCATAATTCAACCATACCCTTCAACTCCTAGCCACCCGGATCTGTATCAATAATGCTCCACTTCCCACCTTTTGCGCCACCAATGCGCTGGAGTTTGGATTTTTCCTGAAGTATGCGAAGATTGCGTTCAACTGTTCGTTCACTAATGCCAATGGCAGTAGCAAGTTGAGGAATTGTAATTTCCTGGTTTTGAGAAATGAAATAAAGAATTTTATCTGTGGTTTTCCCCGACGTTTTCCCCGACGTTTTCCCCGACATTTTCCCCGACATTTTCCCCGACGTTTTTGTCCGTGAAGCACTAGCACGCTGCCTGAATTCAATAACAAAGCCAGATAGGTCGTACTTGAAAACAGGAGGTGGTAAATGCGCAATCCGGCATTCATTAATAATTTTCAAGGTACCACGGCCCCAGGATTCTATTAATCCTGACCGGAAGAAGGTAGTAGCAATATCCGGATTGTAAGGAACTGAAGCATGTTTCTGTAAAAGCCGTTCAACAGTCCAATTTTCCGGAAGCTGACCTTCGTTCCAGAACAGTATTTTATTTTCATACACGCTAATTTGTATGGGATTGCCGCTGCTATAATCCTTATGGGCAATAGCATTCATTAAAGCTTCACGAAGAGCTGCTTCAGGAAAAGGATATTTTTCGACCCGGCTAATTCCTTCGTATGTAATGTTTGCCTTCAGATATTTGGTGAGTAACAGATCGAGCGTTTTATCAACCTGATCGAATAAATGGCCATGAATTTCATCCTGAAATACCAGATCATCATCAGTTTTGAAGAATCCTATTTTTACATACGCACCGGTAACAAATTTTTCAGGATCCGGATGAAATAAGAGGATAGCAGCCCTTTTCAGATATTTGCCTTCAGTGAGATGTAATTTTTCCAACAGCTGGCTATCTTCATCATGCAACATTTCAGCACTCATTCGCTGGCTGCGTGATGCCTTTTGCCGAAAATTAGAAAAAGCATTATCACTCAGGTCAGTAACAGAAACATTAGGTACAGGGACACCATCCCAGCGTTTACCTTGTTTACGCAATAAAAATTTATCAAGTGCTGCCCCCTTTAATTCCTGTTTGGTGCTGCCTGTGCGATAATGGTACTGCCCTTTATAGCTAACCGGGTAAGGGTAAGGCTCAACCACGATTTCAATATATTCAATGGCTTCTTTTGAAACAAGGTTTACATCAACCAAAATCCCTAATGTATCCCTAACTTTATTTGGGATATCTTCGAGCAGACGATGAATGCCAGGCAATCCGACTGCCTGACCTTCATCGTTAATGCCTATAAAAAGTGTACCTCCATCGGCATTTGCAAAAGCGCAAATCCATTTAAGGTATTCATCTCTCCAGGATTCTTTCCACTCTATATGCTGGTTTTCAATACTCATAGCAACATAAAATTTCAATTAACCAAATTATGAATAAATTCAACAGCAACCTCAATTCTATCCTGATTAGTATTTTCTTTAAGGAGAAAATCTTGGTTGTCTGGAAGGCTTACTATATTCAATGATGCTTTGATTGCTTCAGCAATGACAATATTGGCTGGCAAATGAATCCTCCATCCATCTGTTTCACTAAATATCTCAACTTCATTTTTCAATCTTATCGGACTTTTTTCATCATATTGTCCATAGCACTCTCCTACTTTACAAATTGTGTCATCTTTGATTAAGTGTGCAACTGTCCGTACGTAAGGGTTTATATGGTAGCCTAATAGTGAGTTTTTGTTAAGATTCCGAAGCGCAAAATCATCTACCCAAGCGAATAAATTATTTTCCGAAAGCATTTGCGGGTATTTGATGAAGTAATAAATATAATCTTTAGGCGGATTAGAAGCTAAAAACTTATCAATCATAAATTGAAGTTTTACGGTTACATCTGATCCCTGTGCTAAATCGAACTCTTTTAAAAAGAGAGGCAATACACTTTTAATCCGCGTTGCATTCGAACCAGTCATTGAAAGGATTGTATGCCATTTACTGTTATTGCCCAAGTAATATCTGCTTCCCAAAGCACATAATCCGATATCTATCCCATAATACCCGATCGAAAGCATTGATCTGACAATGAGTGAATCGTTTATTGATGGCCATATCCGGTATAAAGAAGCAGCGAAATCCGCTAAATTCTGCTTGTTTAATTCTAATTCAAGATTATGGATTGATCCCCTTAAATACGGATGATCTTCAAGAGAATGAATTGATTCTGTGAGGCTTAGATCAGTTTGAATAATGGCTGCTTTTTCAATTTCTAATTTCAGAGAATCACCAAATGAAGCCATCTTTATATCTGAACCAAGTAAAGCATAGACATCTAATTTTGCATTCAATAAAACGTTCAGGTCTTTTAGCCTTTCATGTAAATCAACGTATCTTAAGTCAGGCAGAAAATCTGTGTTTTTTCTTTGCCTGGCTCGGAGAAGGAGGTTTCTGACAACCCTGATCCGATCCGATAAATCCTGATCTGCTTTATCCTTCCCCGTTTTTATCATGTAGTTCAGGATAAAAAAGAATAGAATTTTCTCTTTTTGTTCGAACCCGATTCCAGTTTTGCATTTGAGAAATAAATCTATGCTTTCATCAAAAAGTGCAACTTTTCCTTTCTCATATCCGTTTTTAGTGAACTGGGTTGCAAAGAAATTTCCAGTTGAATTGATCCTGGTTAACAGATCGAGCGAAGCGAACAGGAATTTCAGATTATCCTCAACCGTATATACTCTTTCAAGTGCCTCAAAGTCAAGTTTTAAGATTTTTTCAACCTCACTTTCATTAAATTGATTCTGAGAATGATACAGCATTTCTGTAATAAAGATGAAAAATCGCAAAAATGGCTTATCAATAAGGTCATTCTCTTTGTAATCCCAAAAGAACTCAGTCCAGCTACCATCAATTTTTTTCGCAAATTCTGATTTTATATCCGGAT
>JBAXBP010000262.1:0-4391 GCA_037141915.1 Bacteroidota bacterium
CCCCATGTATATTCTTCCACTCTCCCTCCTTCACCGCCACCTGTTCCAAGCTGCCCCAAAACCATGCACGCCCTTAATAAATGGCCGTTAGGAGTTATGTATACTGACTGACCAGGTGCATACTGGCTGTTAGACCATTTATGAATTAGCCTGCCCTGATTATTGATTAAATATGTAGATGTATAATGTTTCGGTGCGAACAAAGTATATCCATGATACGTGTTAACAGTATCATTTACAAACACTCCTACCGTTCTTGTCTGTGCCCAAAGATCAAAAGTTGCAGCTATAAAAATAATAACGTATATAAATACGACAATTAATTTCTTAAACATATTTTTTCCTTTATGTTAAATTATGAAAATTCTTTTATCTGATTAAAATCATTTTTTTAGTACTTGTAAAATTATCCGTAATCATCTTACAATAATAAATCCCGCTGGAATAATTTGAAGCATTCCAGGTTACTGTATATGTTCCTGTATTCAGTTTTTCATACACAAGTTTTTCAACTTCCCTGCCAAGCATATCAAATACAGAGAGTTTAATAAAGTTTGCTGATTTGCCGTTCTGTTCTGAAACCTGGAATTTTATCGTAGT
Source organism: Bacteroidota bacterium (assembly GCA_037141915.1). Taxonomy (GTDB): domain Bacteria; phylum Bacteroidota; class Bacteroidia; order Bacteroidales; family FEN-979; genus CAIRDP01. The sequence goes on from JBAXBP010000262.1 coordinate 601, forward strand.
ACAAGGATTAAACGGGTTTGGAAAATTCTGATATAATGCAAAGCCTGTAGGAATTTCATTTACTTCATTAATACCCACAGAGGAAGAATACACATACCTTGCAATACGAAATCCTACATGATACCATGGATGGTTCGGGTCCTGAGGTCCTCTGTAATACGAAGGATTACGGTTTGCCACTCTTGAATGCCCCCATTGTCCGTTATACCAGTTGCCGCTTCGCATACCCCGGTATGGTTTACCATCCGGCATTATGAAGCCCGTAACAGGTCCTTTAGGATTCCTGTAATTACTTACACTATAATAATCCTGCCCATACCAGTCATTAATTAATTCCCAGACGTTTCCAGCCATATCATAAAGACCATAAGTATTTGCACCGTTTGAAGTCTGGTAACTTGCGGCTGTTCCAGGCCAGTTATAAGTTGACTTCAGCCTAAGCTGTCCGTTATAAAATCCAACCGGTGTTGTATAAGGGTATTCCCCCGTTTCATAAGGGTCACCTGAACTTGGCCATTTTGCAATCGATAAATTCATCGAATCATTTCCCCACGGGAAAATATAATATGGAGTGTACTGTCCACCACGACCCGAGTATTCCCATTCTGCTTCAGTAGGAAGACGAATACCGTTTTTTGTAAAATCACATACCCAGGTTGTAAGGTTATAGCAGACAGGCAGCCCTAATTGCAGGCTCAGCCAGTTGCAATATGCAATTGCACCAAGCCACATCACCCCGTTGACAGGATGTTGGGCCCTGAAATCAGCCATGGAAAATGAGGTTCCGTCATATCCTATACTATAGTACGGGGCATCCTGCCAGGTGTAATATATGGTAACGGTATCACCTGTAAAATGTACCCTGTTGCTGGTAACCTGTATGCTACCCGCCAGAAGGGCTGAATTCAGGTAGGTCAGGTACTGCTCATTGGTGATCTCAGTTTTGGACATGTTGAAGGAGTCGATTTTCACCAGGTGTATGGGAATTTCATCATTGGGATGGCTGGGATCGTAATGCCCGTTATGGTCGCCCATTTCATATTCCCCACCTGGAATGTTCGCCTCGGTAATATTGGTATAGGCGTTATCCATTCCTCCCCTCACCAGCAGGACCTGTTCCTTCTTTGTTTTATCAGAATATGAAACGATCCCGTAATCCACGTTGATATCCCATGCCCTGGCCGTATTCCCTATAAGGGTGGTCGAGGACCAGAAATTCCCCGAAACGACATCCGGGAAAAAGGTGTTGTCAAAGGAGGGATTGATAATGGCTGCATCATTCAAAGATTGAATCTCTTTTACGTTGGGCAGCCTCCAGTCTGTTTTCCCTCCCAGGGAAATGGTTTTGCTGTATGCAAGGGCTTCCTCCCAGCTCATGCTGTCGGCGGCCTGCACTTTCTGCCAGGTCAGACCTGAATAATTATCCCTGATAGTCCCGTCGCCATTATCGGTAAAATGAGGTGGAGGGAAGACTGTTGTTATGACGGATCTTACAGCCCTTGTATTAAAATATTTACTACCTCCCGCGCTATGGGTTTCCGATTTGGGATGGGCCCCTATGCCTCCGCCTGCGTTGACGACCCAGATCATGGTGGCATCATCGGCACGGGACTCGCTCGTCCACCAGTATTGTGCGTTGGTCAGGGTGAAATAGGTTGGGTTAAGGGCAGGGTTGAGCTGGTTATAACTGTTAATACTGAACAACTCTATACCAGTGGGCAGTCTCCAATCGGCATAACCTCCAAGCCTGAGACTGGTGCAGTAAGGAGCGGCATTCTCGTATATCATCTCTCCCCCGTCGGCTTTCTGCCACATCAAACCGGTATTGTTGTCGGTGATGGTCCCGTCGCCGTTGTCGGTAAATGATGGTGGATTGATCAGGTAATCAGAATCCTCTCTTGGTGTTGAGGTGAAGCTGCCGGTTTGCCCCGAGTCGGGGATCCTGAATTTGCTGAGTTTCTGCGCATACATCCCGGGCAGTGATAAACCGCTGATAAGGGCAAAGATCATTATTTTTCTGAATGTTCGTAACATGGATACCTCCGTTCAAATTATCTGATACATATCATTTTTATACTTTTTGATTCATTGCCTGCGGTAAGCCGGCAATAATATATTCCCCCGTTCAGGTGTAATTCCGAGGCGTTAATCTTTACAGAATAATCTCCCGGCTGCTGGTTCTTGTTTACAAGGGTGGCCAGCTCATTTCCCAGCGTGCTGTAAATCACCAGGCTTACCTTGCAGGCAGTATTAAGCTTATACGGTAAAGTAGTTCCGGAGCTGAAAGGGTTGGGATAGTTTTGCCCGGGTCCGGAATTTTCCGTGCTGCCGTTTTGCTCAGAAATTCCGGAAGGTGAGCGTCCCAGGGTGTAGGAATCAGCTACCTGGCCGTTCTTTTTGTTCCCTGTTTCTTCATTCGGAAGATAGGTCTTCACATAATCAACTTTAGCCGTGGAATCTGTAACCGTTACCAGGAGAAATCCACGGCTGGGTAAAAGTGTGCCATTGACGTAACCGTATTGGGTCCCTGTAATATTTGTTATATTTCTTGATGATGGCTGGGGGACTTCCTGGTACACTATGCCGTCGAGATCCTGCTTTGCATAGCAGTGATCATGCCCGTGGAAGAAAATGTTTGCATGGTTTTCAACCATCAGCTCATGAATGGTTTTTTCCCATCCCGGGCGGTTGGCATTAAATCCCCAGGTCGAATCGGAATTTCTTCCACCCTGTTCAAAGTAAGATGCAAATTCGCTTCCCCCGCGGCCATCGGTGCCGTTCCCCCCGACAAGCTGGTGGCAAAATACAAACTTGAATTTAGCAGTACTGTTCGTAATGACCTGCCTGAACCAGTTGTACTGGTCCTCCCCGAGTGTCCATCCCCAGTCAGGTTTTGTTTTTGTATACCAGTAAGGATCCAGAACGATGAACAAGGCATCCCCCCATTCCCAGGAATAGTAGTTTCCCCTGAGCCCTACATAGGGTTCGGGAATAGTGTCGCCTGAATAAAACCCATCGGGGACGGGATTCGGGTAAAACAGTTTCCTCGTATTTGCCGCCAGAACCGGGAGGGATGTTGTCGTACCGTCAATGCTCCACCCGTTTTCTCCTTCATGGTTTCCTATTACAAGGAACAATGGCACCGAATGACAGCTTGCGCCCAAATAAGGCCTGTACAGGATGTGGCGGGCGGTTATATTGGCCTGGCTTTTAACCTGGAGTTTTTCACTCATGAAAATATCGCCAAGGTCGATCAGGAAATCGGGGTTCTTCAAAAGGATGTTCTGAAGAGTCAGTGAATATGAAGCCGGCAGGGAATTGGTGTCCATATGAGGATCCGCCTCAATTGCAAATGTGAAAGAGCTTCCGCGTGGTCTCAGGGTATGGAAGGTATGTTCAGTGCCTGCAAGGAAGTTGTCGGAACTACCGGCTGTGCGGTATCTTGTCCTGTAGAAGTATTTTTTATCAGGTAACATGTTTGTGAAAGCTGCCTGAAAAGCGGTATCTGTGAAGGTGGTATAGGTGAGGGTGCTCATGGTATAGTTTCCCGTTGAAGTTCCATATTCCCAGTATACATCGGCTTTCTGGTCAAACAGTATGCTCATTGTTATTGAAGTGCTTTCAGGCCTGCCCAGGATCTCGGTGAAATTTTGTCCTGATGCCGGTATGACGGCAGTGGTCATCCACAGTAAAAACAGAAACCTGAATTTTTCCCTCATTATATTCATCATTTGTTATAGATCATTTTTTTGCTGAGCTTGCGGTTGTCGGCCGTCAGGATATAGAAATAC
>JBAXBP010000263.1:0-4390 GCA_037141915.1 Bacteroidota bacterium
CTCCGAAAGCGGCCTGAAGCAGTATTTCGGCCAGGAAGTAGTTATTTATCTTAAGGACAAGGACAGCCGGAGGCTTAGCGAATTCCCTTACGGCAACCCGTCCCTGCATAATCCCGCGGGATTTACAAAAGCCTGTGATTTATTTTTCAAGGCGAGCACAGGGAACCCGGGGGATATTAATGACTGTGCTGAAGGAATTACATTCTATCCTCTACGCGATCCGCGTGAAACAATAGGCATTATTGGTATCGTACTCAGTAACGACATGACGGCCGACAAGGACAAGATAGTGCTTTTTAAATCCTTCATCACCATTATTGCATCGACTCTTGTCAGGGAGATCACTGTTGAAAAGGATATTGAGAAGGAACTGCTTGAACATTCCGAGAAACTCTTCCGGGCTGTTTTAAACAGCGTGTCACATGAATTGCGCACTCCGATTGCTATAATTGCAGCAGCGGTTGACAATCTCAAACATACCAGGACTTCTTCCGAAATTGTGAAACGAGACCAGATCTGCGCCGAGCTGGATTCAGCTTCGAACAGGCTGAACAACCTGGTTGAGAACATTCTTGACATGTCGCGCATAGAATCAGGCATGCTTCAACTGAATCTGCAGGTCTGTGACATTGCCGACCTGGTGGGTTCGGTTGTTCTGGACCTGAAAGCAGAGTTAAATCATCACAGGCTGAATATATGCATCCCCGAGAACCTTTCACTGATTCTTGCCGATATCAGTCTCCTCCGGCAGATCCTGGTAAACCTTCTCAGGAATGCGATAATGTATACACCGGCAGGAACTACGATTGAGATCATCGCAGGCAATGATTCGGCCGAAACAGTATTGGTAACAATTAAAGATAATGGTCCGGGAGTCCCTGAATGCAACCTGGAACACCTGTTTGAGAAATTTTACAGGGTTCCCGGTTCAAAAAGCGGTGGCACCGGGCTGGGACTGGCAATTGTCAGGGCCTTTGTTGAAGCGCACGGCGGGATCATCAGGGCCGCAAATGATCCCCAGGGTGGATTAAAGATCACTATGAAATTCAAATCAGGAATATGATATGGAAAAGAACAAGATAAAATATAAAGTTCTAATTATTGACGACGAGGCGCAGATCCGCCGCATGCTCAGGATGACGCTCGAAAGCAATGAATATAAGGTATTTGAAGCCGGGACCGCAAAAGAAGGCATGCTGGCGGTCACCATGAATCACCCTGATGTGATCCTGCTCGATCTGGGCCTGCCCGACGACAGCGGCATGAACGTGCTTCACCGGCTGAGAGAATGGTCGGCAGTACCCCTGATCGTGCTTACCGTTCAGGATTCGGAATCAGTTATGATCGAAGCACTGGACTCCGGGGCGGATGATTACCTCACAAAACCTTTTAATGCAGGTGAACTTCTGGCCAGGATCAGGGTTGCGATACGGCATTCTCTGCGGATGGACGAGTCGCCGGTATTCCGCTCGGGAAGCCTTGAAGTTGATATCAACAGCAGGATTACAAAATTCAGCAAGGAAGAAGTCAAGCTTACAGCAACCGAATATTCGCTTCTTATGATCTTTATCAGGAATGCAGGCAAGGTGCTGACCCATTCATTTATCAGCCGCGAGATCTGGAGTGCCCCTTATGCCGATAATGCCCAGATACTGAGGGTTCATATCGCACAGCTCAGGAAAAAGATCGAACATAATCCTTCGGTACCGGAACTCCTCACTACAGAACCCGGAGTGGGTTACAGACTTAAGATGCTGCCGGTTGCAGAGTAGGCAAAACAAAAAAGCGTTGGGCGAAGCCCAAATGAGCACACAAATGAAATAAGCAATTGGTGCGAATAAAGGCGAAAAGCGAAAAGCGAAATAAAGCGTTCGCCGAAGGCGAAATAAAGCGATCGCCGAAGGCTATTCGAGGAACCTGGCCTGGAGAAGTGCAGTATCTGCTTTAAGGATGTTAGAGAGATAATTTTCCATGCCCCCGAATGAAGTGTCGATCTCGTCAAGGGCTGCCCTGAGGTATTCAGGTCTTACTTCCATCATTGGCCTGATGAGTTCCCCGTTCTTGCCTTGTTCGCAGAGCTTTTTGATAAGCTTCCCGATTAAAGATTGCAGGCGCTCATTGCTCAGGAAATAATCCTGCATGATAGTGTCCATGTCAACGCCAAGAGCTGAAAGAAGCAGAACAGTTGCAATACCCGTCCGGTCCTTCCCTGCCGCACAATGATAAACCAGGGGAAGATCACCTGCCTGCTCAAGAACCCTGAAAAATTCAGCAAAACGCCCACTGTCATTCCTGATCATCCTCCTGTAATCAGTGACCAGTATCTGCTCAAGGCCCCTGGCATCGTTCCTGTCGAGTAATTCCATAGCCCTGTCGCGGGCTTCATCGGCAATGGTGATCCTGAATGTTTGTTTTACCGAAGGGATGATTTCGCTGGGATATGACTCCACTTCCCTGTCGGACCTGAAGTCAATCACCGTGGCCAGTCCGATATCCTGCAGCTTGCCGATATCCCCCGGGCTCAGTTTATTCAGGCTGCCGCTCCTGTAGACAAGGTTCTTCCTGAATCTCTTTCCGCCGGCAGTAAGAATTCCCTCAAGGGAACGAAAATTGGGCTGGTTTTCAAGAAAAGTATACCCGTTTGGCGCTACATCCATCACTCAGAATCTTTATTACAATATCATTTCGTAACTTTAAGCCTGCAAAAATATCGTTAATATTCCAACAAAATGAAGGCAGTCATCAATATTGTTCTTACAGGGCTCATCCTTACAGTCCTTATTAGCGCAAATCCCTCTTATCGTATCCGTAAACCTGTTGATCCTATCGGTTTCGCCACCCGTTCCTGGCAAATGGACTCACTGATGAGGAGGATTAACAGGATACAGGCAGCCCAGCTCAACGAAGCCAGGGATATTAATATGATCAGGAAGTATACTTCCTGGAAATTTGCCATTTCGCCGCATGATGATTATACTTACGTTGGATGGCTTTATCCCTCAGTTCTGGCCAACGTGAAAGCAGGGACGGTAATCCTTTTCGGGGTTGCCCACAAGGCCAAAAAATTCAATGTCGAAAACAGGATGGTCTTCGACTCCTATGATTACTGGCAGGAGCCATACGGCCCGGTGAAGGTATCAAGGCTAAGGGAAGCCATTATGAACAAACTGCCCCGTTCGACTTATATAGTACATGACAGCCTGCAGCAGGCCGAACATTCGGTTGAAGCCATCATCCCTTTTCTTCAGTATTACAACAGCAAGGTTGAGATAGTTTCCATCCTCATCCCGCCTATGTCGTTTGAGACCATGAAAAAACTTTCGTCTGCCCTGGCCGGAGCCCTCAACGATCTTGGAGAATACAACGACATGAACCTGAAAATCGGCAGGGATTATGCCCTGGTGGCATCTTCCGATGCCGTGCATTACGGCTGTGAGGACTGGGGTGGTGCCGATTATGCTTTTTATGGCTGCGACAGTGCAGGGTTTAAAAAAGCCGTCGACCATGAATACGTGATCATGAGGGGATGCCTTCTTGGGCAGGTCAGTGAAAAAAAGATACAGGATTTCACAAAATATACTGTGCAGGATACCAACTTCCGCACTTACAAATGGACCTGGTGCGGAAGGTACTCTGTCCCTTTCGGGCTGCTTACCTTCTTGCAACTTGAGAAACTGCAGCATTCAAATCCTTCCTCAGGGCAGCTCATTGGATATTCCACATCAATTAATCAAAAACCAATTCCCGTTGACGATCTGAAAATGGGAGTCACAGCAAAAGCAAATATCAAACACTGGGTAGGCTACCCTGCTGTTGGATATAAATAACAAGCTTCAATACAAATAACAAAAAACAAACTCAATGGCAACAGTAAAATCAACATATACAGGGAACCTTCGCACCGAAGCAACCCATCTTCAGTCAGGGACAAAACTTATCACCGATGCACCTGTCGACAACCAGGGCAAAGGAGAATTCTTTTCCCCTACTGACCTTGTGGCAACATCTCTCGGCAGTTGTATGATCACTATCATGGGAATTGCAGCAAAGACCCACGGTTTCAATATTGAAGGGGCAAGCTGGACTGTTACTAAAATAATGGCTGATAATCAAAAATACGTTGAAGCTGTTCCATTAAGAAGAGGAAGAGATATTAAAGGTAATAGTAATAAACTAATTTCTAGATTACAATCATTACAAATTGTATTAGCTATGATGGAGTTAAAAGAGGTTGATACACACTTAGCTAATGAGTGTGTAACCAAATTAATGAGATATGCGCTATCTATACAAACTGATAAGTTTGACACCCCAAGATATTTAAGAGTTCTTTAATTAAATAGCTCAGCTAATTTAATCTGTCTATAAAGACCCCCAAATTCTTCTCTAA
>JBAXBP010000264.1:0-4386 GCA_037141915.1 Bacteroidota bacterium
TTCACGGGAAGAAGATTGGCGTTGTTGCCAACGCCTCATCGGTCATAGGCAGTACAAATATCGTAGACACACTTCTGCGTTCAGGTATAACCGTAAAGGTTGTTTTTTCTCCTGAGCATGGTTTCAGGTTGAAGGAAGAAGCCGGGGTAATAAGCTATGATTATAATGATCCCCAGACAGGAGTGAGGGTCATCTCCCTTTACGGCATAAAGAAAAAACCTGCCGCCATGGACCTTGACGGGCTTGACATGGTGGTATTCGACCTCCAGGATGTAGGCACCAGGTTCTATACCTATATAAGCACCTTAAGCCTGGTGATGGAAGCCTGTGCCGAAAACCATATAGCTGTGCTTATACTCGACAGGCCCAATCCCAATGCGTTTTATATTGACGGGCCTGTACTTGACCTTAAGTACAAATCATTCGTAGGCATGCATCCGGTACCCGTGGTATACGGCATGACCATCGGTGAATATGGAAAAATGGTGAACGGAGAAGGATGGCTCAAGGATGGAGTAAGCTGCGACCTGAGCGTTCTCCCGATAGAGAATTATACTCACGACACTCCCTGGTTCCCGAAAGCAAAACCCTCTCCCAACCTGACGACTGACAATTCGATACTGCTTTATCCCTCGCTCTGCTTTTTCGAAGGCACCGTGATCAGCGTAGGCAGGGGAACCGAAACCCCGTTCGAGGTATACGGCCATCCCGGTTTGCAGGGTTACCAATACAGTTTCACACCCCAGGCGATCAAGGGTATGGATTCAAAACCAATGTACAAAGAAAAGACCTGTTTCGGTGAAGACCTGAGGCATTACTATGCTGAGAATCCCTCTGAAAAAGGGAAGATCAAACTCTCATGGCTGATAAAGGCATATAACTCCCTCGGCAGCAGGCCTGATTTTTTCAACCCTTATTTCGACCAGATCGCCGGCAACTCCATATTGCAGGATCTCATCACCAAGGGCAAAAAAGAAGAGGTCATCCGCAGCACCTGGCAGCCGGGAATTGACGCATTTAAGAAGATAAGGGCGAGGTATTTGCTTTACCCGTGAACCGTGAACCGTGATCCGTGAACCGTGAATCGGGTCACGAGTCATGAGTCGCGAGTCACGCGGTGCGGCCGGGGTAGACTTTCAAGGCTGCGTCGAGGCACTTCATCGAAGCATGAAGGTCATCCACATTCAGAACATAACTGATACGAACCTCATCGATTCCGCGGCCTTTGGTTGAGTAAAATCCTGTACCTGGTGCGAGCATCACGGTTTTGCCGTCTATGCTGAATTCCTGAAGCAGCCACTGGCAGAATTTATCAGAATCATCGATGGGAAGCCTGGCCATGGCATAAAACGCACCGCCGGGATTCGGGCAGAAGCATCCGTCCATTTTATTGATGGATTCCACAACAACATCACGGCGCAGGAGGTATTCGTCGAGCACATGTTCAATATATGAATGGGGTGTGCTGATGGCTTCTTCCCCTATGATCTGGCCGAAGGTAGGCGGGCTGAGCCTGGCCTGGGCGAACTTCATTGCAGTGGACATCACCTGCTTGTTGTGAGATATCATGACGCCGATACGGGCTCCGCAGGCGCTGTAACGCTTAGAGATGGAATCGAGCAGGACCACGTTCTGTTCGATACCTTTCAGGTTCATTACCGAGAAATGCTCCTTGCCGTCGTATACGAATTCGCGGTACACCTCATCGGCGAACAAATACAAGTCATGCTTAAGGACTATCTCTTTCAGGAGTTCCAGTTCTTCCCTTGAATACAGGTAACCGGTAGGGTTATTCGGGTTGCACACCATGATGGCCTTTGTCTTTGGCGTGATGGCTTTTTCGAAAGCCGACATCGGGGGCAGAGCAAAACCATTATCAATGGTCGAGTCGATTGGTTTTACAACGACTCCTGCAGCAACGGAGAAACCATTATAGTTAGCGTAAAAAGGTTCCGGGATGATGATCTCATCACCGGGGTTCATGCAGCTGAACATAGCAAACATGATAGCTTCGCTGCCTCCGGTAGTCACGATCATTTCTTCGGGACTTACATCGATATTGCAGGTCTTGTAATATTCGGCCAGTTTTTTGCGGTATGAAGGGATACCGGCAGAGTGGCTGTATTCAATCACCTTTATGTCGGTATGCCGGATCTTGTCCATGGCATTTTCGGGGGTCGGAATATCGGGCTGCCCGATATTCAGGTGATACACTTTAATGCCCTTTTTCTTGGCTTCATCAGAGAACGGGACGAGTTTACGGATCGGGGAAGGAGGACACATCTGTCCACGGGTAGAAATAGCAGGCATGGTTTCAGGTTTTGGATAAAGCAGCAAAGCCAGCTTTTAGGGCTGGCTGACTGCAATAGGGTTAATCTCTATTTACTTGCTGACCGGGGTTGCGCCCTGATCATTCTGTTTTTCAGGTGTTGTAGTAGCCGGTTTAGCAACGACAGTCCCTTTGATCGTCAGCCTGACCGTGCTGGTCTTGGCATTGGAGTTAACGGTGATTGTCTTGTTGACAGGCCCTATGTTATTGGTATTATACGTCACCTTGATCACATCGCTTTTGCCAGGCAGAACAGGTTCCTGCGGCCAGGAAGCGGTGGTACATCCGCATGATGTGAGGGGTTTGGAAAGGATAAGAGGTTCTTTGCCGGTATTCGTGAGCTTGAACTCACAATTGCCGTCGGCACCCTGGTAGATCGTGCCGTAATCATGAACCAGTTTATCAAATGAAATTTCAGGGGCATTGGGGTCTACCGGTTTAACCTGGGCAGCATCCTGGGCATTTACTGCAAATGCAGCGAACATAAGGAACAGGACTGAAAGCAAAATTTTTTGCATATTATTCTGATTTGTAGGGTTTATGAATTGGATAGCAAAAGTATATAAAAAATGTTTTCCGAAGGGATTAAAACGTTAATATTTTATAAAGACATTATACTAACTGGACTTACTTCCGGCATTTTGAGATCACATGATATTGTCAAGGATTTCCATCAGCTCTTCGAGTTTGAAAGGTTTTGTAATATAGGTGTTGAATCCGGCCTGGTAGCATTTTTCTTCATCATCCTCATCGGCATTGGCAGTAATAGCGCATATATGGATGGGCTTTTCAAGCGGGCGGGTTTGTTCCACCTGCCTGATTTCCCGGGTTGCTTCCATGCCGTCCTGTTCGGGCATGAAGATATCCATCAGGATAAGATCGTACTTGTTCTTTTTGAACATTTCGACCGCGATACGGCCATCGCCAGCGATGTCGATAGAGTGGCCCAGTTTGCTCAGGGTAACCTGTGCAACCTTCTGGTTGATCAGGTTATCTTCGGCCAGGAGTATCCTGAGCTTTCGTGCCTCATGCCTGGCAAGAGGCGGTGCCGGGGCCTGAAACAGTATCTTTTCATTTTTATGGGTGACAGCATTGAACATGGCTGCTGCAAGTTCCATTGGCAGGTATGGGCGTTTCAGTAAGGCATTGAACCCCATGGCTTCAACTTTATGGTGGATGGAAGTAGCTGAATAATGAAGCAATATTTTATTTACACTTTCCCAGGCCTGGTTTGGGCTGAAGGCACCCTGGGACAGGGCAACAGCTTCATTGTCAACAACAACCAGGTCTATTGGTTTTTTAATCCGGTTCCTGTGCGAAAGTTCCAGCAATCCGTCGGTCAGAGTGGGCATGTATTCTGTTTCGCATTCCAGTCGGCCAAGCAGGTCGAGAAGCATGCCCGACCTTGACTGATGAGGGTCTATAACCATCACTTTCAATCCCTTTACTTTCGGATCAGCAGCGGGTGCTTCTGAACCCGGAACCTTATCCAACAGCACATTAAAAATAAAAGTGGACCCTTTTCCCGGCTGGCTTTCAACGTATACATCGCCCTTCATTTTCCTGATCAGATACTGGGCAATGGCAAGCCCGAGCCCGCTTCCGCCATATTTGCCGGTTGAAGGACTGATCTTTTTAAACGAGGTGAAGATGTGCTTAATAGCCTCTTCCGAAATTCCAATACCTGAATCCGTCACCTTGAACTGTAAATTGACGGTTTCATCATCCCAGGAAAGGAAGTGAGCTGTAATCGTGATCTCCCCTGTATCGGTGAATTTCACACCATTGTCGGCAAACACCCTCAGCACCTGTTTCAGGCGTGCAGGATCACCTCTTACAAGAAGTGGTATATTGGGGTCGATATTCGACAGCACCTCCAGCTCTTTCTCCACGGCTTCGGGAATGAGGGTGGCGATAAGGTCATCAATGAGTTCATAGATGCTGAAAACCGAGTTGCTGAGTTCGATCTGCCCGGCTTCAATTTTCAGAAAATCCATGATAGTATTGAACACCGTCAGCAGGTTTGTGGCAGAATCAACGATAAACTCAAGGTATTC
>JBAXBP010000265.1:0-4286 GCA_037141915.1 Bacteroidota bacterium
ATGATAGCCGGTGCACGTGATAACAGCGCAGCATTTTATAATCCCGGTGGGCTTGCATATATCGAATTCCCGAATCTTTCGGTTGACGGGAATATTTACAAGCTTGACAAGATAAAGCTGAGCGATGGCGGAGGCACCGGGATCAACCTTAATTCGGCACAGCTGAGCATATATCCTTCAATCCTTGCAGGAATGATAAGCTATGTTAAAGTGCAGGGGCTTAAACTTTCCTGGTCGTTACTGACAAGGAATTTCAACAATGTAATGATGAGCACCAGGTATGCCGCGGAGGGAGGTACTTCAGCTATACCCGGGAGTGACCAGTACCTTGGGGAGCTGGATTATGTGAACCAGCTTAACGAGCAATGGTTTGGTCTTTGTCTCAGTTACAGGATCAATAAAAACCTTGGTATCGGTATCACCAACTTCGGCACTTACAGGGGGGAGACATCTTCGATAACGAATAATTCGAGGGCAGTGTCGGTTAAGGATACCAATGCCTCGATGAGCCTGTCAAGTTCAACGCAGACGATGAAATATGTTACGGTGGGCACCCTGTTCAAACTCGGGATAGACTGGGAACTGAAGCACTGGAGGATAGGGTTCACCATTACCACTCCTTCCATTTTATTATACGGCACCGGCAGCACCAGGAGAGAAGAATCTTACTATTCCTCGGGTACGGTTAATTCGGGCCGGCAGCCTTATATGATAAGGGCTGAGGACAAATCGGCTGATGCAAAGTACAAACATCCGTGGTCTTTCGGACTGGGGGTTGAATTCAGGACCGGAAAAACCAGGATTGCCCTTTCGGCTGAGTACTTCCTGGCCATCAAATCATACAACATCATGTCGCCCGACGCAAGTCCCATGATATACCCGGCATCCCTGAAGGATAGCGCACAAATGCAAAACGAACTCAAACATTACCTGTATTACAGCACGGCTTCAAAGCCGGTATTCAATGCAGGAATCGGGCTGGACCAGATGCTGGGGAAGTCGTTCAGCCTTTTGCTGGGCGCAAGGACAGACTTCTCTTCATATACTCCGACCGAGGATTCCAGGGTGATGACCCACGGCACGGGGCAATGGGACCTGTATTATGTTTCGACTGGTTTATCTTACCATCGGCCAAAGCAGATCATAACCCTTGGCTTTACGTACGGATTCAGCCTGCATAAGCAGATCGACCCCATTGCAATCATAACACCCGGTGAAAGCCCCGAGGTCAGATCGGGGGTTTTTGCACAGTCGTTCGGTATTGTTCTCGGTTATACTTATTTCTTCCCCAGGTAAGCATATTACAAATCGGCCTTAACCACAGGGCAGGGCTCTGGCCCCTGGGTCCTCCCCACGGGAGGGGAATTCACCGGGAGAGATTAAAGTCTCAACCCTGGTCTGCTGAAAAAATTGTTCAGGTTCACCCGGATGCCAGTGGTAATTCCGGTTGGTTTTCATCGGCAATTAAACGTCCCGACTGGAAATCCTCAAGCACATCATGCAAACTTATTCTCCTGCTTATATGGCCAATCGCCTTTTCAAGGCCTTCGGCACGCAGAATATCCCTTACGCTGCCCAGGGCATCAACGATCCTGAGCATTATTCCCTTGTTCTTCAGTTCTTCTTCGAACTGCAGGATGAACCTGGCGCCGGCAACATCAACAAAATTAGCGGACGAAAGGTCGAGGATCACCAATTTGGGTTGTCTCCCGTAGACTTCCATTCTTTTTCGTATATCTTCCCTGATGTGATTGGTGTTAAAATACAAAATTGAGACCTCCGGGCGAAGGATCAGGACTTTATCAATAAGAATATTGTCGGGATGCCTGGTTATGTCGGAAAGGCTTTTTGTACCGGGGACAATTCCAAGCACGGCTATATGAGGTGTGGCCGTTTTTTTAAGAATGGTAATGATTGACAGGATCACTGCGATCACTATGCCCTGCAACACCCCTAAAACCATGACGGCAAGGATTGTTATTGTTGCCACCCAGAACTCAGAACGGCTTACACTAAAGAGGTGTTTCAGCTCCTTCAGATCAATCAATCCAATAACGGCATCCAGTACGATCACAGCCAGTATGACATGCGGCAGGTTTTTAAACAAGCCGGTAAGGAACAACAGGCTCATCCCCAGGATTAAAGATGTAAAAAGCAAGGAAACCAGGGTCTTTGCACCTGCTTTATCATTAACTCTTGACTGCGACAATCCCCCGGCTACTGCGTAACCATGTCCCAGTGATGCTGCAAGGTTGGCAGCGCCAAGGGCAAGCAATTCCTGGCGGGGATCCACTTCATAATCATGGTCCCTTGCTATAGCCCGGGCGGCAGATATGCTTTCCACGTAGGAAAGGAAAAAACATGCCATGGCCAGGAAGAAGATATCATTGAAATCTTTTGCATCGAAAATAAATGAAATCCCCGGGACAGGGATACCCCTGGGGATCTCTCCCACTACATCTATCCCCATTTTCCCGACGCCTGTGAAAGTAACGAGCAATATCGAACCAATAACAATTAAGAGCGAGACAGGTTTGCCCCTGAAGAAATAATTGCCGGTAAGCAACAGGGCAAAGGCAGCAAGCCCGAGAATCAATACCACTGGCCTGGTCCCGCCCAGGCTGTTTAGCAGATCCCATATTCTTTCAAAAAAGCTGCTCCCTTCCGCTTTGATCCCGAATAGTTTCGGGAGTTGGGTTGAAGCGATCACCATTGCTGCTCCCGCTTTAAACCCGACAAGTATGGTGTCGCTGATAAAACTGATCAATGAACTGAGTCTTATAATCCATGCCAGGAGGAAGAATCCTGCCATGAGCAGGGCCGTTAAAGAAGCAAGCACCACCGCCTTTGCAGGATCACCTCCTGCAAGAACTCCGACAGAGGAAGCGACAACTATTGAAATGGCAGACGTAGGTCCAATGGCAAGCTGCTTGGAAGTACCGAAGATAAAATAAAGCAAACCTGCAAAAAGGTAGCAATATATTCCCGTCTCAGGAGGCAACCCGGCCAGGCTGGCATAGGCCATTGAAGTCGGGATGGCGTAAAATGCGAGGGTGGTGCCGGCAAGCAGATCCCATCTCAGGTCGCCAAGACTGTATCCCGACACCAGGTTTACAAAGGGGAAGAATTTAAGAATTCTTTCTTTCATGCTAAGGTGAATTCAGGCAGGCATTTCGCACATCTCATGCCTGCCCGGTTATTTTCCCAAAGTTATGGAACTATTTTTCAATATTGTTTTTCCAGACAGATAGATTTTGTTATTTTTGAGCATTAACAAAATTAATCCATCCTTTATGAAAGAGAAATATTTTAGCTGGTTTCTTTGTTTTGCAATGGTCTTCGCAACCCTGTCGTTCAGTGCATGCAAATCAAAAGAAAAAGGGCCTGTTAATGCACCGGAATTCAAAGTCATGACCCTGAGAGGAAGCTCCGTCCCTATTTTCCTCGATATGGTCGGCCAGGCCGAAGGTATCCCAACCATCGACATCAGGGCCAGGGTTGAAGGATACCTGATGAACTGGACCTTTCTGGAAGGCAGTATGGTAAAAAAAGGCCAGCCCCTTTTCATGATCGAACAGGAACAGTACAAGAACAACCTTGATTATGCCAAAGCTGATCTCGATAACAAGACCGCAGCCTGGGAAAAAGCCAAACTCGACGTAGCCAGGCTCAAACCGCTGCTTGCCACCAATGCCATCAGCCAGAATGATTATGATGTTGCGGTGACAACCGAAAAACAAACCAGGGCTGCAGTTGCCAGTTCAAAAGCCGACCTGGAACAATCAAAGCTTAATCTTTCATATACCTCGATGGATTCTCCCATTACGGGTTATATAGGAGCTGTACAGGTAAGGCCGGGGAACCTCGTCGGCAGGGGTGAAAGCACGCTTCTTGCCACGGTCTCTGCCGTTGACCCCATGTATGTCAATTTTCAGATGAATGAAACCGACTACCTGGCCATTATGCGGTATGTATCAACGCACAAAGGATTTCTCACAAAAGAAGGTCCGATCAAGGTTTACCTCACCCTGGCCGATAAAAGGAAATATCCTATCGCGGGCGATATCGATTTTATGGACAGGAATATAAATCCAGGTACCGGGACCATTGCACTCCGGGCCAAGGTGGCAAACCCTGAGAACATCATTAAGCCAGGTAATTATTGCCAGGTGCAGCTTGTGCTCGGGGCAAGAGACAGCACAGTTATCGTTCCCCAGAGTGCGCTTACCATTCTGCAGGGAAAATACTTCGCGTTCGTGGTGGGCGATAGCAACAAGGTGACGAGG
>JBAXBP010000266.1:0-4246 GCA_037141915.1 Bacteroidota bacterium
CCCTGTTTTTCAGGATTTATTGCCTGCTGATTACCCTGTACGATAAAATCATTGATACCGTCCTTAACATGAGTGCTTTCGTTTTTTGTACCGGGAAAAAGCCGTTCATGGTTTGTCTCATTCTCGGTGAACAGCAGGGGCACGTCTCCTTCGCAGGAAAAGGTGAATTCACCAAGCAGGGAATGTACGGCAATGGCCTCGCTTGAGCCTGTCCCTGCCTTGGCCTGTTTCAGGACCGGTTTTACGGCAGCCCTGTTCGATTCAGCAATCCATTCAGACCAGTCGTTCCGGAACCAAAGGGTTGGAAGCAGATGTAAATCTGCCACCTCCGGTCCACGGTTGAATGCGGTGATCTTTACAAGTATGTCTTCCGGACCGTCTTTGGCATACTCGATGAAGACATCAAAATACCTGTCCTCATTGAAGACCCCTGTGTCAAGAAGTTCGTACTCCATCTCTTCGCGCGAACGCTTACCATTCGTTTTTACGAGATCTTCATACGGATAGGCTTCCTGGGGATACTTGTAAAGGTATTTCATGTATGAATGGGTGGGCGTTGAATCGAGGTAGAAGTAGTATTCCTTCACATCCTCCCCATGGTTGCCCTGGCTGTTGGTCAATCCGAAAAGCCGTTCCTTGAGAATGGGATCCTTGCCGTTCCAAAGTGCCAGGGCGAAACAAAGCCGCTGCTTGTCGTCGGAAATTCCTGCAATACCGTCTTCTCCCCATCGATATGCCCTTGATCGAGCATGATCGTGAGTAAAGAAATTCCATGCATCACCGCCTTCACTATAGTCTTCACGCACGGTTCCCCATTGACGTTCACTTAAGTAGGGCCCCCATTTTTTCCACGGGCCTTTATTTTCCCGGGCTTCTTTTAATCTGGTTTTTTCCATGGTAATGATTTTTCACAGGCTTTAGTAATACAGATATAAGAGAATATCAAAATATCCTCTTATATCTGCCGGGACTCAAAATGAATGTGCAGTATTATGGTATACTTATTTCTTCTTTGTGGTGTCAGATTTTTTTGGTTCCTCCTTCTTTGCAGGAACAGTGTCGGCCTTCTTTGGTTGTGCAGCAGGTGCTGCGGCAACAACTTTCATCTGAAATTTTCCGTCCTTATCAAAAAGGAGTGTTTGATTATCATTGCCTTTCATGATCTTCACTTCATATGCTTCTTCATATACATAGGCTTCGGTAAGCTTATATTCCGACTTTTTAACGTATTTCGTAATGTCATTTTCGACATCCTTCAATGCCATTGTCGTCCTGATTTGCAAGGGTTTCTTTGCCTTATCAGCTTCTGTTTCCTTTTTCAGGAACTTACCTTTCTGATCAAAAAGCAGCCATTCGACCGCATCTCCCTTCTGGGTTTTCATTTCAAAAAAGGCTGAATGCCTGAAGGCTTCAACTGCTTTATAACCTTCAAAATTTTTCTTAATATATTTCTCAATGCCTGAGTCCAGGTCCTTTAAACTCAGTGTTATTTTTTCCTGGGCCTGGATCATACCGAAGAAGAGGAATGAAAATGCAAATAATGTAATGGTTTTTTTCATAGTTTTTTAATTTAGATGTAACATTATATTTTCCTGCTTTTAACAAATGTTAAAAATGACAGATGCGATATTTCCGGCCCTTCCTTTGCATGTTAAAATACCTTGCCTGTTCAACAAACGCCGGAATAGATATTATCAAATATACTTCCATAGGCAATCATGGACAATACTTATCAATGGGTATTTCCCGCCAAAGTTCATATCTTGTACAATCCTCGTTTGAAAATCTGATAAGGTATTGTTTGGACATTTGAGGCTTGAAGACCGGAGTCCGAAGATTGACTGCAACAACAACTTTGGTCTTCCGACTTTCGACTTCCCACTATTTCCTAATTCCCCATTCCCATATTCTTTATCCGAGCTTCTTCCCATCCAATGAAACTGGTCGCTGCCTGAACCCATTCTTCTTCCAAAACCGGCTCCAGGTGAAGCGCACCCGATGGGCATCCCAAACCACAGGCTCCGCATCCCACGCACTTATCCCTGTTGTAAACCGACATTCTTCCATTTTCGGTTTTTTCCCAGGTATGAGCAAAAAACTGGCAACGCCTGATGCACTCGCCGCAGCTGGTGCATTTGTCATAATCCTTTATAACACGGTAGTTTGATCGCTCGACAGACTCGGTGAGGTTACCATTACGCCCTCCCTGCAATATGGTGCAGCAACAGCCGCAGCAGTGACAGCCGCCCACGAACTGAGGTTCCTCGGCACCCATCGTGAACCCGTAGAATCCCTCAACGACCATGGTTCCCAAAGCATCCAACTCATTCCAGAGTTTGATCGCCTCTTCCCTGCTAAGCACGTTTTCAGAAAGAGGAACCACCGGTGGCATACCTGCAAATCCACACCTTTTAATAGGCATGTCGCAACTATGGCCTTGCAAGGCAACTTTTTCCCTCTTGCACACACAATCCAACACAAGGAAGCGGTCATGCCTCTGGAAGTGGGCATCAATATCATTATGTGGTTCCCGTTTGAGCCATTCGGGTTTGAGCGAACCGCGGTAAGGGATGACACCCTGCGGGCCGGGACGTGGCGCAAAGATTCTTTCGCCTCCGCCCTCTACCACATATTGTTCAAATATCTTTGCAAAATCAGTACGATCGGGTTTAATTTCCTGCAGGTACGATTCATACCAACCTACAAGGAAAGGATAGAGCCGGTATTTCTTTACGGGCTCTTCTTTGGCCTCACCGGGTTTTGCTTCAACTTTTCCAAGTCCTTTTACACCTGTTTCAAGGGCAAGTGTATCAGCTTTAACCATGCGGCGGGATATCATACCCTCGAGCAACACAGAAACTTTATCTACAGGAAGACCAAGTCGTTCAGCTATCTCGTCAGCAGTTTCGAGCTTACGGCTCAAAGTACTTGCAATGAGGGCCTCCTCCGGAGAAAAGACCATTTTGATCAATTTTATTTCCGATTTGGAAGGAGTCCTGGTAAAACCGGCAGGAAGGGCGTCAAGCGCATCCGCCAGTTTTTCATATACATCCTCGGATATTTTGATATTACTCATTTATTGTTGTTTTAGATTGTTGTTTTGTACATTTCACGATTATAAACCCTGGCCCAGGTAGATTCCCAGCGACTGCGCAATTCTCATGAACTCACTGTCAGCCGGCACAGTTCTTACTTTATTGACCGCATCCGCAAGCGGCACAAACCTGATATCGGGTGGCATAAACGATACCATCACCCCGTTTTGCCCTGCTTTCAGCACCTGAATGGATCCGGCTCCATAAGCCATTCCCAGTTGATGGTCGGTTGCGGTGGGATTTCCACCCCTGGCCCATGAACCAATTACCAACGGATGGGTTTCTGCAGTGATCAGTTTTTGAAGCCTGGTTGCAACAGTACCAGCAACCTGGCCTGCTGTTATTGATTCCGTGGATATTCCAAATGAATGATTATCCCTGATTTCAGTGTAATCAACAAACTTTGCCCCTTCGGCAACCACCACAAGTCCATAAGGTCTGCGGACTGATATTTTGTCTTTTAACCGCTTTGCCAGATTCCTGAGGTCACAAGGAATTTCAGGCATAAGCACAGCATCCGCACGCACCGCAATACCTGCCTGCAAGGCAATCCATCCGGCCTGCTCTCCTGGAACTTCAACAACTGCAATCTTACTGGCTGATCTGGCTGCCTGGTAAGCCTTGTTTAGCATTTCGATGGTGACGCTGAGTGCGCTGTTGAATCCAAAGGATACGGCTGTAGCAGCAATGTCGTTCTCGATCGATCGTGGAATGCACACCGTATGAAGTCCCTTGAAATGCAGCTTTTGCAGAATACCAAGCCCCTGTCCGCTCACAATGGAAATCAAGGCATCAATGTCTTCCTCTTTAAGTCTTTTTAATATTTGATCCGAAAGATCAACTTCGTCTCCCTGAACGGTAGAAGTATGAAACGGATCAATTCTTGGTGCCTGGCCAAGGATACCTCCCGTTGAAGGATCGAGGTTCTCGATGAGTTCGGGGCTAAGGTTTATTAGTCCGCCAGCAGGATAACGTTCCGGGTATAAAAGTCCCCCGAAGCCGTCGCGGACGCCGATCATCTCCCATCCCAGTTTGCCTCCGGCGATAGCAACACCCATCACAACAGCATTTGTGCCGGGCACAAAGCCCGATCCTACATTGATTGCGACACGTCTGTGTGTGCCTGCATGACCCAGTGATTTAATCATGAT
>JBAXBP010000267.1:0-4233 GCA_037141915.1 Bacteroidota bacterium
TTCTTCGTCCATCAGGAGTTTTGAGAATTCCATCAGGGAACGGTCAATAGCCCAGCTTTTATCGTCCTCAATATTGCTTTCAAGGAAATTCACCAGGAGGGAAGTCAGCTGCCCGTCATCACCCGCCTGATCCAGCAGAAGGTCAACAGAGGTTTCTATCAGCTCGTCGGAATCCAGTTCCACCTTAAAATTCACAGCCAGGCCGAAGTCATGTGCAAAAGTGCGGATGATGCGGTGTGAGAAGCTGTCGATGGTCCCGATTGAAAAATCTGAATAATGGTGAAGTATCTTTTTCAGGACCTCCGCGGCTTTCAGGCTGAGTTCGGTTTCGCTGAGCCCTGTGGCTTCAACAAGTTCGGGGAGCAGGGACTTTGTAGCTTTACCGCTTCCTGCCTCAGGCCCGGCAAGCTCTTCGAGGCAGCTCAGCACCCTTTGCTTCATCTCCCCTGCCGCTTTGTTGGTAAACGTTACTGCAAGTATATTCCTGAAGCTGTCGGTGTCCTGCAAAATAATCTTCAGGTATTCCTTTACAAGTGTATAGGTTTTGCCTGATCCGGCTGAGCTTCTGTATACGGTAAAAGACATTATTTGCTCTTTGCTTTCCTGGCCTGCTTCTCGGCCCATTTCTTCCCGTGGAACAATTCACCCCAGGTATAAAAATCTCTCTGGTACTTGACTCCCACCCCCTGGGTATAAGGTGAGTTGTTATTCAGGTAATTGAGATTGTTTGTACGGTTGAAGGCATGCACCCTCCACCTCCTGTTCTTGCTGAGGATATACTCTATATTGATATCACCAACGATCTGGTTAGGCTGGATGGAGTTGCTTTTATAGGTCGTCATCCCGAATGTACCATCTATAAGCAGCCTGTTGTCGAGGAACTGGGTCGACATGGAGACGTCCCACGACTGGTTGTCGGTGGATGAGCCCGGGCGGTAATTGACCCCCAGGTTGACGTTGTTCGAAATTCCCGAAAGCCACGAATTAATCTGGTTCGTAACAAGGGATGCAGATGTAGCTCCTACGTTGAGGGCGGAAGCAGTAGAGGAAACTACGGGTTTGAAAGAGTTTGTGACAAGCAGGTATAGCATCTGCTGGTTCATTTCCGAAACATTGGTTGTATCAATACTCTGGTAAACCCTCACCTTGATATCTTCTTCCACATTGGGAAGGTTCATCGAGAATTTTATATCAGGATTTTCAAGCTTGCCCCCAAGATGGAAAATAACTTCAACCGGAAACCTGGTCTGGGCCTCGGTGGCATCTGAAGTAAGCCCCGCGAGTGTGGTTTTCGTGCGATACACCGCATTTACACTCAGCATGGCATCGGCAGGGTCGCCCGACCAAGAGATCCTGCTTCCTTCGCTTATGCTCATCGGCAGCCTCAGCAGGTTCTTGATCTGAAATACAAAGGAGCCTTTCGTTATGGCATAGGTTCCAGTCATGCTGAAGGGTGTTGCCGGGGTCATTGCCATTACAATGTTCCCGGTTCCCTGAACTTTAAGATTCCCCAGCTGATCAGGGAGAAAAACCTGGACAACGGCATCAGGGTTTGCCCTCAGTGCAATGTTCAGGTTCAGGTTGGACTCGTCCTTTTTAGCAACATTTTCAAGCGGATTAAGGGTATCCTTCCTGTTGATGAACTGGATGAAGTCATTCTGCGAAACGCTGGCGGTAAGATTTAGCGGTATGGCAACTGAAGTATTCTTTCCTGTTTCGGCTTTAACTGCAACGGTGATATTATCGAGCGGGCCAAAAACATGCACTGACCCTATCCCCCTCGCCTTGCCGTAAAATACCTGGTTCTGCGCGTAGGTGTTGTTAAAGGCAGAAAAATTATTCAGGTCAACGTTCAGGTCAAGACGCATATCCCTGAAGTATTCATGGCTGATGCGTCCGTTGAGGGTCCCCTTGTTTCCAAGGGAATCGTAGATGGTTATCTTGTTAAAGACAAATGCATTGGAATCAATGCGCACCACATCCGCAATCGAATACATTACATTAAGGTAGGTGATCTTGAACTCGGTACGGCTCAGGGTGAGGCTCCCCGAAAGGCAGGGCTTTTCAAGGGTTCCTTTTATGCTGGTGTGTCCCGATGCCATACCGTTCACCCCTGTCATGAAACTTTTCACAAAGGGCTGAAGCATTTTCAGGTTCAGGTTCTTCAGATCAAGTGCGAAATCAAGTTTTGTTTCCTTCCCGGTATAAACGCTTCCGCTGAGGTCAAGAGGAATGTTCTTCCCCACATTCCCGGTGTACTCTATCCTTGCTCTTACGTCAAACCGCTTGTCAGTCTTGATATAATTGACATTAAACAAGGCATCGCCCAGGAGTTCCTTATTGAATTTAAAATTTTCCAGTCTAAGGTCCGAGAGTATCCTTATATCCTTGTAAACATTCATCAGCATCAGCTTCCCGCTGAGCATTCCTTCGACATTAATAGCAGTGGTCCCCGTGAATTTATTTAGGGATGAGATATCAACTTTGTTAAAAGCAAGAGAAAGGGTATCCTGTTGCCGGGCCGATATACTGCCGTCGGCATGAAGGAACTGGTCCCCCGAGGAGAAAAACAACTTATTGAGCTGGATCAGGTTTGTATCAATCGTTATATAATTATCGCGGTCGACTGTCCATTCACGGTTGTTGGCAAGAACGCCCATATTCGTTATCTTGATCTCCGTTTTAGGGTTGTTGAAAAAACTCACAAAGCCGTCAAAGCCGCTCAACCTGCCTGATTCCGCCCAGGAGAAGGCATACAGGATGCTGTCGTGGCGAATATTTGCGGTGATGTTCATGGTGTCGAGCCTTACCTCGACACTATCGTTTTTGGAAGCCTTTTTAAAATACACTGCATCGGAACCCGTTTGAACAGTCAACTCCTTACCGTTGGTATGGGCATAAAGATGCCATTTCGGGATAAGTATCCCCGAGACATCCACCGAAGGAGCCTGGCCCCTTACAGCCAAAATGCCTTTGAGCTCATCGTAAGAGCCTTCGATAGTTGCATTTTCCGAGACTTTCAGGAAGGGCACGAAAATGTTCGTAAGCTGGTCGGTGTTTTTGAACCTGACATCGCATTTCAAGACCTGTCCGGAAGTTACCAGGGCCTCAACTTTGACTGAATCTTTAAGATAAAATGAGGCGAGGTAATTCTTAATGAATATGTACAATGAAGGGACAACCTGTTTGAAGCTGAATTGCCCGCTGATATCAGCATCCACGAAATCAGAGGTAAGATGATATGACTTCCCCCCGTTTTTATCAATGTCGTTGGTCAGAAGGAGGATCTTCATATGAACCGACTTGACCCCTTCCACGTAATTCGTATTCTCAAGGCCGATATGGCCGTCGATATTATCCAGTTTGTTCCCTGTAAACTTTGCCCTGATCAGAGTTCCCAGGATCTCGGTGCTGTCGCGGCGGAGAAAGCCCAGGTTGAAAAGCTGGGCATGGTGGATGTCGGAGATAAAATCAAAACCGGGTATGGTATCAGCAAAATTCACCATGCCGGTGAAATTCAGCGAAAGATTCTTGTCATTTACGTCGAGATACCCTGTAAATCGTTTATCGAATAAAAGCCCCCTCACATCAAGCTGGTGGTAATTATAATTCAACAGCCGGGTGGAATCTATATGCACGTTCATCTCAATATCCGCATTGGCGGAACTCAGCCCTTTTCCTTTGACTTCACCCCTGAAAGTTGTTACCCCTATCTTTGAAGTATCGCCGATGAGTTTTCCAATGTTAAAGCCTGAAACATCCAGGTCGCCCCGGTAGGAAAGTTCATATTCATCATGGGTCCTGTGCATCACAAGGTCGGTTCGGATGTTGCCGAGATTCGTCCTGAAAAGCGCATTCGAAACAAAATCATTGTAGTAACCGGTAAAATTCCCGTTGAAGCTGAGCACGCCTAAGTTCGACAACATCTTTGGCAACAGTATGCTGTCCCCTTCCCCGGGAAGCATGAAATTTTCGATATCCTTTCGGTTAGTGGTCATGGTCTTAACGGCCAGATCCACGAATGTCTCTTTTACATCGGGCAAACCAAAAGCCCTGATGTTACCCCAGAAGTAGGTATTGTTGCCGTATGCGATCCTGAATTCCTTCGCCCTGAAATTGCTAACGGTGCCGTCAACCTTCCCTTCAAAACGGAAACGATCTTTCATCCTGCGGATATCCGGGGCGAAAAAGCCTATATCCTGGAGGTCGAGATACGAAGGGGCAATATTCCCC
>JBAXBP010000268.1:0-4214 GCA_037141915.1 Bacteroidota bacterium
ATCACAGCTTCCGATAACTGTCTGCATCACATCATAAAACACAAAATTTCCCGGCCGTATTTCGTCCATGCCCTGAAAATTCTCAAGGATGCTGCATGCCGGGGTGTCACCAACCGAAAGTATAATGGGCAGGGTTCCAAAGCTGGCCTTCAATGCAAGCATCTGCATGAACGCCTCCCTGCTGATCCGTTCAATCTCTTCCCGCCCTCTTGCCTGGTATGTTTGCCCGGTATGGGTGAGGAATCCCGTGAATTTCAGTAAGGGGTTGCTGTTGCAAATGGCGATGATCTTCTCTATCTCTTCTTCGTTTGAAGGCTGAAGGCCGGTTCGGTGGTAGCCGGTATCGATCTTTATAAATACACCGATCGGTTGATTGCCATTGTTCAGAAGACCGCTGAAGGCTTCCAGGGTTTCTGGCATGGTCACCAGTATATTCAGCCTGGTCTTGGAGGCAAGACTTATAATTTCATGTGATTCACGCAAATTTACCGGGAAAGCAATCGTAATGTCATCCCAGCCATCTTCAATAAAATAAGAGGCCATTGACACGCTTGAAACAGTAATTGCCGAAACTCCCTCCTCCCTGAACCATCTGCCGATCAGTTTTGACTGGTGGGTCTTGAAATGAGGTCTTAACTGCACCCCCAGCCGCCTGGCCTTGTCCGCCATCCGCCTGATATTCTCCCTGCATATTGCTTCATCAACCAGAAGAGAAGGTTTGTGAATATTTTCAAGAGGGATTTTCATGAGAGAAGTAATGGATTACAAAGTTGCAAAAAATATATGGAGCGAAGCACTTCACATAAGCTGCATCAGGTGCGAGGAGCTTGGACAATGCCAGAGGAGCCTATCATCATATCGCTTCGTGGCACCGCAGCAGCGTTGTGAAAGAGCAAGCGACAGCAGCGATGTAAAGATGCCAGCGACAGCGGCGATTACAAATTATCTCGGAAATATTCAAAAAACTTCTCATTCAGGTGCACCCGGTCTTTTCCGCGAACATTATGCTCATGCCCGGGATAAATGAAATAATCGACCTGCTTTCCTTCTTCCACACATTTCTTAATAAACGACAAACCGTTTTGAGGCAGCACCGTTTCATCCTGGTACCCCTGGATAATCAGCAGTTTCCCGCGAAGCTTCTTCACATAATTCAACAGGGAAGCATTCTTATAACCTTCGGGATTGGCCTGGGGAGTATCCATATACCTTTCACCATACATCACCTCGTAATATTTCCAGTCGATCACCGGCCCGCCGCAGGCAGCAACCTTGAACACCCCGGGGTTCCTCACCATCATTGAAATGGTCATAAACCCGCCGTAGGACCAGCCGTTGATCCCTATCCTCGTGCTGTCGGCCCAGGGCAACGACTTCAGGTATTTCACCCCCGCCATCTGGTCTTCGACTTCTGCATCTCCCACATGCCTGAAAATAACCTGCTCAAAATCCTTTCCCCTTTCGGAAGTCCCGCGGTTATCAAGGGTAAACACAATATACCCCTGTTCGGCAAGGTAGTTCAGCCATAGTCCTGCACCTCCAAGCCAGCTGTCGGTGACCATCTGGGAATGCGGTCCTCCGTAAACATAAATGATCACCGGGTGTTGTTTAAGGGAATCAAAATCTACAGGCCTTATAAGCCTGCAATACAGATCATTGCCTTCTTTATTGCGGATGGTGAAAATCGACATCCGCCCTATCTTATAGTCTTTCAGGGGATTTACATCGCTGAAAAGTACCTTCTTTATGTCACCTTTTGCATCCAGTAGCTGTATCTTCCGGGCAAGAGACGTAGTTGAATAAGTATCCAGGATGAAATTTCCGTTTGTGCTTATTTTTGCAGTATGACTTCCTTCGGATGAGGTTATCCCGTTAATTGCGCCGGTTTTTATATCCACCGAACACAGCTGCCTGCCTATGGGATTACCCTTATTGCAGTTGTAGAATATCTTTTCGCCTTTAGGATCCGTGCCTGCCACCCCGCTCACCTCCCATAGCCCGTTGGTCAGTTGTTTGATGAGTTTCCCTGATGCTTCGTATAGGTATATATGGTTATACCCGTCGCGGCGGCTCTGCCATAAAAACCGTGATGCGTCTTTATTGATAAACTCAGGACCGTGAAGGGGCTCCACATATTTCGGATCGGTTTCAACGAAGAGGGTTTTAATATATTTCCCTGTTTCGGAATCATAAGTTTTCATCCACATGCTGTCCTGGTCGCGGTTGAGGACGGCGATATAGATAAGCCTGCTGTCGGGGCTCCAGGTGATATTCGTAAGGTATTTAGCTGTATCTCCACCGGTCTGAAGTTCGATATGACTGTTGGTTCCGGCTGACCAGATATGAACGTTGACGCTATGGCTTTTCTGTCCGGCCATCGGGTATTTCACTTCATTCACCACGGCAATAGGATCGCTGATGTTGACCAGGGGATAGGTGGCCACGCCTTTTTCGTTCATGTAATAATAGGCCAGCTTTTCGCCCGAAGGGGACCAGAAAGTTCCTTTGCTGATCCCGAATTCATTGCGGTGAACCCGGCTTGCACCGTAGGTAATATCAGGGTCAGTTGATTGCTCAACCCTGGTTTCCTTGCCGTTCTCGCTTACAAACAGATCGTTCTTCAGGGTATACGCGACCTTTAAAGTAAGCGGCTCAATGTCGGTATTTTCCGCCTTATCGGACCAGGAATTGAGTTTTTGCAGCATGCCATCAGCAAGCTTATAATTAAAGATCTTATTCGCTGAAATGAATGTAAAAAGGTTGGTTTTTGACGCGCTTATAGCAGGGAAACGCTGCAGGGTGTCTTCCTTGATTTCCTTGAGCCTGGAATTCAGGGTGGCAAGTTTTAACACCGTATCTGCCTTGATGTTATCAACATATCCCTTAACGAGGCTGTTCTTCTCGACGAAGAACCAGGTATCGTTATCGCCGTTCCATTGAAGCTGCGTAAGGGTTTTTGCAGTAAGCCCCCTGCCTGTGGTAGCTTCTTCCATGCTCATCATTTTCGTCTGGGCAAAAATCAGGCCCGGTAAAACCAGGCCCGAAAGGATCAAAAAAATACGTTTCATCGTTGATTAAATATAAAGAGTGGGAGTAATCTCGCCTTTCAGTACCATGATCCCGTTCTGGGCCAGGGCCCTCATTTCGTCTTCGCCGGGGTAGATCTGCACGGGGGCCAGCTTATACACCCTTTCCTGTATCCAGCTTACAAACATTTTATCGTAAGCAACACCACCGGTAATGAGGATGGCATCGCATTCGCATTTCAGAACGGTGTACATTTCGCCAATGGTTTTGGCTATCTGGTAGGCCATCGCCTGGTAAATAAGCTTTGCTTCCCCGTCGCCGGCTTTGACCCTTTGTTCGACTTCGGCTGCATTGTTGGTTCCCAGGTAGGCGACAAGTCCGCCCTCACCTGTAACCATTTTCTTGATCTGCTTGATGTCGTATTCGCCTGCGAAACACATCTTTATCAGCTGGTTCACCGGAAGTGTGCCGCTGCGTTCGGGGCTGAAAGGACCTTCGCCGTCAACTCCCTGGTTCACGTCTATGACCTTGCCTTTTTTATGCGCTCCAACGGTTACACCTCCCCCGAGATGGGCCACGATAAGGTTGATATCCTCGTAGCGTTTCTGAATGGCGCGGGCATATTCCCTTGCAATGGCTTTCTGGTTAAGGGCGTGGAAGATGGAAACTCTTTTGAAAAGCGGATGTCCTGAGATCCTGGCCAGTGGCTCAAGTTCGTCAACAACTACCGGGTCGGCGATGTAAGCCTTTGCTCCCGGGATGTTCTTGATAAGGTCATTGGCAATAAGTCCGCCGAGGTTACTGGCATGTTCGGTCTCGGAATGGATGAGGTCGTGGATCATTGCCTCGTTGACCTCATAAACTCCTGAAGGAATGGGTTTAAGAACGCCTCCCCTGCCAACGACAACCTTTACCTGTTCGAGGTTGATACCGGCATCGGCCAGCTGCTGAATGATGATGTTCTTACGGAACTGGAACTGGTCGGGGATCTTTGGAAACGGGGCCAGGTCGTCTGCAGTATGTTTTATTGTCTTTAGAAAGACGGCTTTGTCGTTTTGAAAAACCGCTATTTTAGTCGATGTGGAACCCGGATTGATTGCAATCACCCGGACATTGTCCATTTCCATAATCTCGAATTTTTTTCAGGCTCAGGTGTTTTTCGTTTCAAAGACTGACCATGCCAGCAG
>JBAXBP010000269.1:0-4211 GCA_037141915.1 Bacteroidota bacterium
GGCTCTGCAATGCGATGCGGCCATCCCTGACCAGGTCAAGGATATACTGGGAGTGATGTTCTATCCTGATCGGCAGGTTGTATTCTTCGCGAAAAACCTTGTAGCAGATAGGGCAGGAGGTCACCAGCAGTTTTGCCCTGGTTTGCCGTATCAGGGTCTTGTTGAATTCTATCAGTTCATTGGCTTGCTTGTCCTTACCCGCCAGCATTAGCGGCCTTCCGCAACAAACGCTTCCGCCACGATCGATAAAAAGGTAATTCACCCCGGCCTCAGTAAAGATGCCTTCCA
The DNA here is from genome assembly GCA_037141915.1 of Bacteroidota bacterium. Classification (GTDB taxonomy): domain Bacteria; phylum Bacteroidota; class Bacteroidia; order Bacteroidales; family FEN-979; genus CAIRDP01. Next base: position 289 of record JBAXBP010000269.1, read on the forward strand.
TTGCCCTGGTGATGGTTGGAGTAAGGTGCGACATGCAGCCTGCGAAATAGACTACATCGGCAAAGCCGGGATGGCTGTTGCTGAGATAAGAAAAGGACGAAACCTGGCCTGATCCGATCTCCCTGCGTTTGATAAGCCTCAGCGAATCCACTTTGATCCCGACCGGGCAGGCTTCCTGGCAGCGGCCGCATAGCATGCATGTCATTGCAACGTTCTCGGGAATATACTGTTCTCTTTGACCGCGGATGAGATACACCGCCTGTATCCCGCTGATCCCCGCTGCAAAGTTAAGCTGGCAGGCATCGATACATATCCCGCAGCGTGAGCAGGAATTGGCTTCAAGGCTAGAAAAGCTGGATCCCCATTTCCTTGGCTGTATGCTGCAATGCCTGAAAACTATCAGCAGGAGTTCCGAGGGAATGTGCATATACCTGGAATTGGGAATCATGATGAAGAACAGTCCGAGCACCAGCGAATAAGACCACCAGAAATAATAAGCTATCATCTCGGCGGAACCTGGCGTTACTGAGACAAGAAACCTGCCAAGGTTTTGCGTGAGAAACCCGCCACCCCCTCCGAAGAAGCCCGCAGTATAACTTTCGGCAAGTAGCCTCATCGGAAAGATCAGCCAGAGACATGTAAGAGCAATACGGTCGAACAGGCTGTGATTCGTGGTTTGTTTCATCCCGAACCATTTCGACTGCTTCCGTTTGATCATGGCAAGCGCCAGCCCGCTCAGAATGAACAGTAGGATAAAGTCCATGATGAACCTGAAAAACGCAGGGACCGTGAATATCTCAAAAAACAGGACCAGCCGGTCGTGGATGAAAAACTTCAGGAAAATGGGATAATAGGGGGCGTTGATATGTGAGCCGTGGTAGATCCTTGATTCCAGGTTTCCGATCACGATAAGCAGAAACCAGCCAAGGGCAAAGCTCATATGCATATATCCCAGCATGGGATTTCGTTTCCATAGTTTCCTGTGGATGAGCGATTCGAGGAAGATCTCTTTAAGGGAGGCAAATATCTTGGATGGATTCCGTATCCCGGCCGATAATTTGACCTTGTCAACCGCAGGCAGTGCTTTGATCCATCGGTAATAATGCATGGCTATGCTCCAGGCTATATATATAAGCCCGAGACTGAACGGAAGAACGAATAAATTAAATTTTATCATCCCAATAGTTCAATAGCCCGGTTCATCGCCATGATCAGGTTCCTGAGGTTAACACCCCGCGGGCAGACCAGCTGGCATTTACCGCAGAACATGCATTTTTTCAGTTCGGCTTTAACGGACTCGACATCACCCCGTCGGATTATTGTATGGAGTTTACGGATGTTGAAATCGGTAAACCCTGCCGCAGAGCAGCTTGCACTGCAACTGCCACATCCAATACAAAGATCCAGCGAAGGTTCGATAGACCTGACCAGGCTGATATACCTGAAGTCGCCATGGTCATGATCAAGCTGTCGGTCCTTTGTTATAGTATATCCGAAGTCAGGCATACTCTTCAATGCTTGCTTTTAAATATTCCGAAGTCAGTGCAGCTGCAGCCCTGGCATCTGCTATCGCCTCGGTGACCGACACCGGGCCTTTCACGGCTCCTGCGAGGAAAACCCCGGGTATCCCGCTGAGGTTGTTTTTAATATGGCTGTCGGCAGGGTTGACGAAACCATCAGTCCCTGTCTTCAGACCTATCATGCCTGCCACGGATGCCGTGCCTGCAGCAGGCACAAACCCGGCAAGCAGGATGAGCAGGTCGACTGTCATCTTCAAAGGTTTCCCGGTCAGCGTGTCCTCCGTTCTTATTACGATGGAGCCATCAGGATTTTCGGCACATTCCGACAAACGCCCGCGGATAAAACTGATGCCCCATTTTTGCTGGGCCTCATAATAAAGCTCTTCAAAATTCCTGTCGTACATCCGCAGGTCCATATAGAAACTAAATACCACGGAGCCGGGATACATTTCCTTGAGTTCAATGGCCTGCTTGACTCCTGTAACACAGCATACCTTAGAGCAGTATAGGTTTCCCACTTTCTCATCCCTGGATCCCACGCAATGAATGATGCCAATGCGTTTCGGGATTTTCCCTTCGGCGGTAAGAATGCCTTTCCCTGATTTAAATTTTTCTTCAAGGTCTGCGGATGTGATCACGTTGTTATAAATGCCGTACCCGTATTCCTCTTTCCTGCGGGCTTCGAACAGGTCGAAACCCGTGGCAACGATCAGTGCATTGGCAGTAAAGTGTGATTTCATCACGGATCCTGAATCCTGCATCCCGCAGGTGACAGTAAATTCATTGTTTTGCCTGCTTATCCTGCTTATTGAAATCCCCTTGGCAACATGGACATCCTTCATCCCTTCCCCTGTGAATTCAAGTACTTCCGATGCCTTCCTTCGGTCAGGGAAAAGCCTGTCCCAGTGGGCCACATGTCCTCCTGTTTCATTTTCTTTTTCGAGGAGGGTGACCTCATAGCCCTGGCGGGCGAGCATTCCTGCTGCTGTCATTCCTGCAATTCCACCGCCAATAACGATAACGGACTTACCCATATCAATAAAATTTAAGGTGAGTAGGGGATTTGGGCTGGCCCATTGAGTTCCCGTCCTTGTCGAGAAATTTCTTCTCGGGGTCGTATGGGATGCCAATCTTATCTAGAAGAGGTTCAACAGGGACCTGGTGGACCTGGAGGCCGAGATCCCAGGGATCATATCCCAGGATGAGCCCGGCAAGTTCTTCGTAGGTCACCACGGGTATACCCTGGCCGCCTTCACCGTAGGTGGTGCCTTCCATTTCGGAAATGGCATATTGCCAGCGGTCAAGAAACATGGGGCAACCCGGGCAATTGGTGAGGATCAGTTCGGGTTTATAGGGTTTCATCGAATCAAATTTCTTTTTTGAAGCTGATATTGAATAGCCCCGGTTCGCTTTTACGAGGTATTGTCTGAAGCCGAAACCGCAGCAATGCCGGCGTTCGGGGTAATCGATGACTTCGCCTCCCCATTCTTCTATCATCCCTACGAGTACATAGGGATATTCGGCTCCGCCCACACCTTTGCTGGGGAACATCCTGGAATAGTGGCATCCTATATGTTCCACCACCCTGATTGGAGCCCCGGTAACATGGTTTACAAGACGGTATTTCCCTGCCTCGCTTATTTCTTTTCTGAGTTTAAATGTCACATCGCTGGCATGGGCCAGGTTTTCAGGTTTGACAAACTCCCGGCCTGTTGCGTTTTTCAGGTGACCCCTTATCTTTTCTTCAATTTCGGGAAAATGATGCCAGGTCTCAAGAGTCTCACTATAAAGGCCGAAGCTGGTGATGCAGGATGTGACGAAGTTCCTGTAACCGGCCTCGGTCATCAGTGCAAACTGCCTTGCCACCATGGTCATCGCTGTTTCAAAAGGGACGATGTCGGAATGGTACCCTATTCCCGAACAGGTGGTATGGGAGGGATTTTCGAAGACATCCTTTCCCATCTCCTTCATATACCTGAGAAAGGTTTTTTCGGCTCCGGGGAAGAAGTTCTGCCTTACGCAACTCCTGACGTAAAAGTAATTGTCTTCAGCAATCTCCTTCTGGTAGTCATTCCATATCAGTCGTTTGCCTTCAATTTTCATGTTTCAGTAGTATGATTTTTGTTTACTGCAGTATATATGTGTCGGATGTAGTCATTCTGAAGGCTGTCGTCAAGCTGCATTCCCATCTCCTCAGCTTTTTGTTTTGAGAAGGATTCGATTTTTTCGAACCTGGAGGTTGCACCGGTTTCATCAAAGATCTTTTTGATCTCATCGAGATCTTCCTGCGGAATGGCGCGGAGAACTCCCGGCCCGGCTTTTTTGTAATTGGCGCCAAGCCTGTCCATGACTTTTTCGATGTTCTGGAATTCCCATTCCCATACAGGGCCCTGTTCCGGATGG
>JBAXBP010000270.1:0-4137 GCA_037141915.1 Bacteroidota bacterium
TTACGGCAGAAAACCGTTAATAACGTTAATTTTTTTACCCACTGATTAGTAACAAGGATTTTTATTAAAGTCAGATAATAAAAGTATTATGTGCAATCTTATTCACCAAGTTGCAAAAGGGAATGTCATCTTACCTGGTGAAGTGATGAAAATGCTTGAAAAAGCAAATATTGAAGACAATTCGGTTGTTCTTTCTTCAGAAGAGAGAGAGCTAGTTACTGATTTGGCACAAGGAAAAACACTTAAGGAAATTGCTAATTATAATAATAGAACTCAATCTGCTATTGAAAAAAGGATAAATTCCATCCGGTACAAATTCTCTGTCAGAACTAATTGCGAGTTAATGGTCAAATTGACCCAAATGAAGCTAATTTAATCCTTCCCATTAAATTCCCCCGCCACGCTGGCACTTAATCTGGGTACAGGGCTCTGCACTAGATTGATGCCAATTTATTATTCTTCAATTAGTTGAATATCATATGTTATTTAATATTCCGATAATCGGAATATCAAATTCCGAAATTGGGATATAAGAATTCATAATTAATCCTCATTTCACTAATATTTAAGAAATAATTTTGATGATTCAATCATCGGGTTTATTTCCCATTTCATATCTTTTAATTATTGAAAGAATTACCATCGAATAAAATCAATAATTGACTTAGTAAATAACCTTATTTTGATTAAACAACAAGCCATGAAGACATTTATGAAACTATCATTTTTATTGTTTGTATTTTTCTTTGGATTGAATTTAGGATTATATCCACAAACTGGAATAACCCCAGGAGGTGTTCCCATGAATTGCCCCCCTGCTCCCAACTGTATTATTGGAAATCCTAACTTTAATATTAATGATGCCTCTTCAAATCAAAATCAAATTAATCCACTTGATAGCCATGTTTGTGGGTGGTATGCTTCACATTTAACCGATCTCGATCCACAGGATTCATATTCTGATGTGTTTTGTCTACGAAATAATTTAAATTGGCATATGGCTCTGTTACCAGATAATGATAACAATCCACTTGGTCTTGATAATTGTCAGATTTATCAACATCTGCCAGTTACAATAACTTCTGGTTGTTATGATTATTCAATCTCATTAAGCGGACAAGGTTCACTTATTCATAAATTTATAATGTGCCTAACCAGTGATTATCCATATCAAATTCACCCGCCATTCCTATCACAGAAAACTATTGTTGAAAACGATGATTTTGTCATCGATAATAATGAAGTTCTCCACGGGACATTTAAAATAAATTCAGGTGATCCCAAAACATGGTTTGTTTTATATATTGAAGCCGCACCTTCAGCTGTCGATATTTCGCAAATAACCATTTGTGCATCGGCTTCTGGTAATTGTAATTGTATTTACCCTGTTGCATTCGATCGAAATTTATCTACTCCCTCTGTTTCAACGGATGCAAACGGAAACGCATCTGTTATAGGATTTTATGACGATACTTCAATCTCTTTTGGAAATAATACTCTATATGATCCTAATCCAGGAGTAAAACTATTTTCCGCAAAATTTTCCGCTCTAGGTTACAATCAATGGGCTCATTCTATCAGCGATATAGCTCAACCAAGCTGGGGTATAAATATGGGGCGAATATATCAGACAAATTCTGAAATAACATATTTGCTTATAAACTCAAAGGGAGGTTTGAAATTTGAAGACGGAACGCTAATGGGATCTTCTGCACTTAACTATTATTCAAGTAGCGTAGCTTGCATTTCTCAAACAGGAACAATATGGTGGACAAAGACATTGGATGAATCTAATGGTAATATTGTCTGTTTTGATCAAATTGGAATAGGAAATCAATTAATTATTACAGGACGAGCTGATAATAATACTATTTTCGATACTTACTTTTCCGTTTCTCCGGGTTTGTTTGTACTTTCCTTGGACCAATTTGGCCATGTGCAGTGGATATTGCAAAATCCATCAAATTGGGATCAATATTCTACAAAATTATATGTTACAGTGGCTCAAAATAACTTGTTTGTAAACGCCGATAATCATATTACCAAAGTTGCTCCATATGGAGCCATTTTGTCAGAGTCAGTGATCAATTCCCCCAATGACCCGGTTCAAGTTTATTCTTTCAAATCAGGTATCGGGAATATGTTTTATCTTCTATCATATATAGATATTATAAATAATATATCTTGGTATGCAATTAATGGACTTCAAATGACAATTTCTCCTACTTTACAATTTACACCGACAAAAAGTGTTACAGGCTGTAAAACGAACCCATCCTTTGCTCCAATTGGGAACGGTGTTGTATATTTCAATGAAGGCGTGGCACTTGGCCCGGATTATAATCATAACTACATTAAAAGATATGATATGTTGCCTTCAAGTTCACAAACCCCAATCTGGTCAGATCAATATGCCACATCGGATTATTTCGCAGTAGATGCTTATCAGGGAAAAGACTATGGATACTACTTACGATATATCCTGCAATCGAATTATAGTTCTTCTGAACTTGGGCAATTTGATGTTGCAAATGGAGATTTCGTCTGTAAGACAAGTAAAAATGCAATCTTGCAGGTACAGCCAATTCAAGATGAGGAAATCATACTCTTCCCTAATCCAACTGAAGGAAAATTAAAAGTTAACTATGCAGGAGCATACGAAAATGCAGATGTCAAGGTATTTGATCCAATGGGGAGAATCGTATATACAAACCAACAAAATATTTCAAATGGAACGATAATTGATTTATCTAACCTTCAAAAAGGGGTTTATATTATGCAGTTAATGTTTAATGAAAAGGAAATTATTAAAAAAGTAATAATAAAATAGGAGTCTATACAATAACCAAGAGGTTGTCTAAAAGATCCGAAGCAGCCTCTTTTTTTTTGTCATTTTACGCGCCCCCCTTACGAGACGACTTTAATAAATCGATTCTACAGAAGATGATTTTCCTTTTGAGTCATCCTCTTGATGATGAATAAAAAGTAAAAGGGTTTTTTAAACCGATGGATAGTTTGCTTCTATTGTATGGGACTGAAAAAAAGATCTGGTATGAGCGAATTAAGAATCGTGCTACTTAGTCTTTCACGCACCTTACAGTGAAAGCATTTGACCTGAGGGACGGATAGAATGATACAGAGTAGGTATACACATTCATTCCTCTTGCAATAACGCGGTACGGCCCGTCGGTGGTCGAAGTCCAGTACATCGTGGCGGTAAGGCTGCCCGAAGTGAATGCCCAGGTGTTGTTTTGGTAAAAAATTCCGTCAAGAAGTGCACGGAACCCGAAAGCCGGAACCGGATCCTTGAGAAAATCTCCGGCAAGTCCGTCGCCCGGGGTAAGGGATGCCACCGAATTAATGAGATCGGTCCATTCAGCCTGGGTGGGCACATGCCATTCGGGCGGACAAAGCCCCTGGACCGTGAGACCGGCAGCAGGAACCTGGTATTGCATCAGTTCGTCCCACTGGTAAAGGCCGCCATAAGTTGAGCAGGTTGCATCCGAGGCAAGGCAGTATTTCTCGGGTGTGCAGTTGTCAGTCTGGGGTGATGATGATGAAGCCATTTTTGTCCCGTAATTCAGGTCGGTGAGCATCCAGCAATGGCCGCCCAGGGTGAAAGCCTTATAGAGATAATTATCCCTGGGGTCTGTAAAACTCTGGGGACAACTTCCGGCAGGGCTTCCGTTTATGATATTGATGAACACCGAGGATGAAGTGCTCTTGCAGGTATTTACATCGGTATAGGAATAAGTCACCTGGTGGCTGGTTGCTGAAAGCACCGTGGGATTGAAAATACCTCCTGCAGCAGGCACCCCGTCGATGTAATAAATCCCTCCCGGTGGTACTCCTCCCTTCAGGGTAAAGCTCCTTGATGTTGAGGTAGTTATAAGGTCATTGCAGCTTGTGAGGTTTACGTAAGGCAAAGGATTCACAGTTATCGTTGCGCTTCCGCCCTGGGCCTGTGAACAGGCGGTTGAACTTCCTTCCTGCACGCTCACCAACGAGTATATAAAAGTACCTACTGTGGATGTCGGAGCGGGTAGTGTCTCACAGTTCCCGGCCGACGTGGCTCTGAGCTGGTTTGCGCCCCCCTTGAGCTTATACGTGAAGGTGTACGTACCTGTCGCGCATGCC